>NZ_JBHTDM010000007.1:0-336427 GCF_042666535.1 Brachybacterium sp. GCM10030252
GCGACGGAACGTGCTACGACCCCACCATCCACGAGCGGCGCAGAACCGACAGAAACGACCACAGCAGCGCTCTCACGGCCTAGAGGTTGACTCAGGGAACTCATGGGGTCTCCTCGGTGTCGGTGCGCCGCCCGTGGTTCTCCGGCGGATCCTCCGGGCCCCCGCTCTCCTCCGGGACCCCGGGATCTTCGAGGTCCTCGAACATCGCGGGAGACAGCGCTGTCATCTCGCCCGTCATCGTAGACGGTTCGACCACCTGCGCCCCGCGGCGCCTGCGGAAGCGTCGCGAACCGAGCGTCAGGCGACGACGGCGCAGGGTGGTGAACGGCGAGGAGATGCTCGGGGTGTAGGCGATGCCGCTGCGCCGGAAGTAGGGCAGCGCGCGGGAGGCCAGCATCTGCCCGAGCACGGCCCCCGAGGCGATCCCCACGGCGATCTCGGCGGCGGCGAACAGCTCGGCCGCTCCGGTGGACATGTCCCCGCTGAGCCCGAGCAGGCCCGCGTAGATTCGACTGCCGGGGACCAGAGGGATGACCCCGCCCATCACGAACAGCAGGCCCGGGGCCCGCAGTCGATCACCGAGGACGACCGAGGCGACACCGGAGACGAAGGCTGCGATGGCCACGGCGTACACGCCCTCCGGGGTGAGGCTCTTGACCAGGTGCGAGATGCTGGCCGAGCCTGCGGCGACCAGCGAGATCCAGGGCAGCATGCGCCACGGCACCTGGGTGCCCACCCCGTAGCCCAGACCCATCCCGATCCCGGAGATGACGACGACGAGGGTGGTGGTCAGAGAGAGCGGCAGGGCGGCGCTGACCGAGATGTCGGCCTCGATCATGTCGGCCAGCAGCATGCCGCCGCGCACCCCGGCCACGACGCCCACGGTCATCATCAGCGTCTCCAGGATGCGGCCGGCGGCGGTGACGTACCAGCCGGTGACGGCGTCCTGGACCGCGCCGATCGAGGAGAGTCCGGCCAGCTGGACGATGATGCAGGAGACCACCACGATCGAGGAGTTCACGGTGGGGTCGATCAGGTTCACGAGCACGGCGGCGCTGACCCCGAGGAAGCCCCCGAGCGCCTGCCCGTAGAACGGGGGGATGTGCAGCCGGGCAAGGTACTCCCCCGCCGCGATCAGCAGCCCGGCGGTGAAGGTCGCCGCGACGACCACGAGCACCCCGGCACCGAAGCTCAGCGCGGCCGATCCGCCCATCACCGCGAAGCCGGAGACCACCAGGGGCAGCTTGTACGCCGGGGCCTCGCGGGGAATCGCCTCGGCCCGGCGGCGGGCTTCCTCCAGCGGCAGCTCACCGGAGATGTAGTCGTGGGTGATGTCCTCGAACGCGGCCAGCCGTGCGAAGTCCTGGACCCGGGCGCCCGCCGAGCGGACCCGGGTGAACGGGGCCGAGGACTCGTCGGCGAGGTAGGAGATCGTGACCTCGTCGAAAGTGACCTGGACCGAGACGTTGCGGTAGCCGGAGGAGCTGGTGACCCGCAGCACGGTGGCCGTGACCTCCGAGGCCGCGGCCCCGTTCGTGAGCAGGCCCTCGCCGATCCTCATGGCGAGGTCGAATACGGCATGCAGACGTGCGGAATCGGTGGGCACAGCTCTGATCGTGCCACACTGGGCGCCGTGGAAAACACCATGCCCGACCCCCACGATCGTCATACTCCTCACGGTGCGCTGGAGGCCCTCCTGGAGGGCAACACGCGGTTCTCCGAAGGACGTTCGCAGCGCCCTCATCAGAGCGATGAGCACCGCCGCGCGCTCGCCCGCGGACAGCAGCCGTTCGCCGTGGTCCTCGCCTGCTCCGATTCCCGGGTGACCGTCGAGTTCCTCCTCGACCAGGGCTTCGGAGACCTCTTCGTGGTCCGCACCGCGGGGCACGTGCTGGACCGCTCGGTGCAGGCCTCCATCGAGTTCGCCGTCGAGCAGCTCGGCGTCTCCGCGGCGATGGTGCTGGGCCACGAGTCCTGCGGCGCGGTCGGTGCCGCCCAGCAGTACCTGGCCGACGGCCGCGAGCTGCCCGGGGCGATGCCCGCGCTGGTCGAGGGCGTGCGCGGCCACCTCGACCCTGACGGCTCCGCAGCCGACGGCGTGGACCATCACGTGATCGGCACGATCGAGGACCTGCTGGCCTCCTCCGACCTGGTGCGCAGCGCACACGAGGAGGGACGCCTGGCCGTCGCCGGCGCGGTCTACGGTCTGGTCGACGGCCGCATCCGCCTGCTGACGGCGCACCCGGAACGGGACTGACCCGCGTCAGAGCCCGTCGGAGCCGACGAGGCCGGCCCCGAGAGAGCCGAGGGGCTGACCCGCCGGGGAGCCGACCGGACTGGCCCCCGGAGAGCCGGCGGGACCGACCCGCGTCGGCGATGAGCCGACCCGGGTCAGAGATTCGGTGCGCTCGAGAGCACGCCGATCCCGATCGCCAGCAGGGCCAGCACGCTCACATCCAGCGCGCGCGAACGCACCGCCAGGGCGCCGACGGTGCGCACCGGCAGCACAGCGCGCAGCAGTGCAAGCACTCCCAGCAGCGCCGCGAGCAGGGCGCCCGCCCACGGGGTCGATACCGTCGTGCCCACGACCAGGATCCCGGCGAGCGCGCACAGGGCGAGCGTCAGTACCGCCTGCCGACGGAAAGCGGCACGCAGGGTGAACGGGGATCGGTCGGCACGCACGGCTCCATGCTACGGCCGACGCGCCGGCCGCGCGCCTGCCTGTCTGATCGGCCGGCGGCCCGGCGGGGCGACGGCCCGACTGCCCGACTGCCCGACTGCCCGACTGCCCGACTGCCCGAGGGGCCGAGGGGCCGACTGCTCGACGACGTGACTGCCCGACTGCTCGACGACGTCGAGACGGCCTCGATACGCCCGCGGCAGTCGCCGCGGCTGGTTACCCTGGCCGGGGCCGGCACTGCCGTCGGCCGTCCGCCCGATCTGGAGGATTCCGCGATGACCGTCCCCGGTACCACGCAGCACGCCGGCACGCGGAGCGAGCACGACCTGCTCGGCGACCGCGATGTGCCGGCCGACGCCTATTACGGCATCCAGACCCTGCGGGCGCGGGAGAACTTCCACATCACCGGCGTTCCGCTGAGTCACTTCCCCCGTCTGATCGAGGCGCTGGCCCAGGTCAAGCGGGCCGCGGCCCGCGCGAACAACCAGCTCGGGGCGCTCGATGACGAGCGGGCCGCCGCCATCGAGCAGGCCTGCGCGGAGATCGTCGACGGTGCCCTGCACGAGCATTTCGTCGTGGACATGATCCAGGGCGGTGCGGGTACCAGCACCAACATGAACGCCAACGAGGTCATCGCCAACCGGGCGCTGGAGATCCTGGGCCGGCAGCGGGGCGAGTACGACCGGCTGCACCCCAACAATCACGTCAACCTCGGCCAGTCCACCAACGACGTGTACCCCACCGCGGTGCGTCTGGCGATGATGCTGTCCTTCCCCGCGCTGGCGGATGCGATGGACTCGCTGATCGGGACGCTGCGCTCCAAGGGCGAGGAATTCTCCTCGGTGCTGAAGGTGGGCCGCACCCAGATGCAGGACGCCGTGCCGATGACGGTCGGCCAGGAGTTCAACGGCTGGGCGACGACGATCGCCGAGGACGTCGAGCGCCTCACCCGCACCGCGACCCTCTTCCAGGAGATCAACCTCGGCGCGACCGCGATCGGGACCGGCATCACCTCCGATCCGGGCTACGCCCAGTTGGCCACGCAGGAGCTCGCTGAGCTCACCGGTGTGCCCTTCACCGTCTCCGCGGACCTGGTCGAGGCCACCAGCGACACCGGCGCCTTCGTGACGTTCTCGGGGGTCCTCAAGCGGATCGCGGTGAAGATCTCCAAGATCTGCAACGACCTGCGGCTGCTGTCCTCGGGGCCGCGGGCGGGCCTGGCGGAGATCATCCTGCCGGCCGTGCAGCCGGGCAGCTCGATCATGCCGGGCAAGGTGAATCCGGTGATTCCCGAGGTCGTCAACCAGGTCGCCTTCGAGGTGATCGGCAACGACCTCACGGTGACCTTCGCGGCCGAGGGCGGGCAGCTCCAGCTGAACGCGTTCGAGCCCGTGATCTGCTTCAACATCCTCGAGTCCACGCGCATCATGATCCGTGCCATGAACACCCTGGCCGATCGCTGCATCGCGGGGATCACCCTGAACGAGCACGTCCTGGACAGCTACCTGCGACGCTCGATCGGAGTGATCACGGCCCTGGTCCCGGTGATCGGCTACGCCGCCGCGACGGACGTGGCCGCCACCGCGCTGGAGACGGGACGCCCGGTCGCCGATCTCGTCCTGGAGCGCGGCCTGGTCGACGAGCGCCGCCTGCAGAGCCTGCTCTCCCCCGCCTCGATGACCGCCCCGGTGCGGGCCACCTCCACCGGCACGTTCCCCGCGCCGGAGAACGCGAAGCTGGATTCCGGGGAGATCACCCGCCTGCCCACGGAGTCCAGCGGCGACTGACCCCGGGCAGAGGCGGCGCTCAGCTCACTCGTCGGCCTCTTCCATCTTGCCGCGCATCACCAGCTTCGGATCCGGCTTCCCGACGACTTCGTGGTCCTTGTCCTCGTACTCGAACTGGGAGAGGAAGTAGCGCATCGCGTTCAGGCGCGCACGCTTCTTGTCGTTGGAGCGGATGATCGTCCACGGCGCGTACTTCTTGTCCGTCCGGCGGAACATCTCCTCCTTGGCCTGGGTGTAGGCCTCCCAGCGGTCCAGGGACTCGAGGTCCATCGGGGACAGCTTCCAGCGGCGCACCGGGTCCAGCTGCCGGATCGCGAAGCGGGTGCGCTGCTCCTTCTGCGAGACCGAGAACCAGAACTTGGTGAGGTGGATACCGGAGTCGACGAGCATGCGCTCGAAGTAGGGCACCTGGTTCATGAAGGTCTCGTACTGCTCCGGGGTGGCGAAGCCCATCACGCGCTCCACACCGGCGCGGTTGTACCAGGAGCGGTCGAACAGCACGATCTCGCCCTCGGTGGGCAGGTGCTGGACGTAGCGCTGGAAGTACCACTGGCCGCGCTCGCGGTCGCTGGGCTTGTTCAGCGCGACGACGCGGGCGGTGCGGGGGTTGAGGTGCTCGGTGAAGCGCTTGATGGTGCCGCCCTTGCCGGCCGCGTCCCGCCCCTCGAAGATGATGATGGCCTTCTGGTCGTTGTCCTCCAGCCAGTACTGGTACTTCAGCAGCTCCACCTGGAGGCGGTACTTCTCGAGCTCGTACTCGTCGCGGTCCATGCGCGTGTCGTACGGGTACCCCTCCTGCCAGGTGTAGACGGGGTTGCCCTGGGGGTCGATCAGGTCGGGGTCGGGGGTGTGCCCGTCCGCGACCGTGTACCCCTCCTCGCGCAGATGTTCGATGTACTCGCGCAGGCTCTGGTTGTCCGGGATCCTCACGGTCGCTCCTTCGGTCGCTGGTCTATGCACCCCACCCTAGGTCTCCATCGTGACCGAGCGGTGAACAAACCGGGACGACCCACCGGCGCGACGGGCGGATGTGCGCAGGCAAGAGCTGCCGAGGGCAGGGGCTCGGACGCGGTCGTGGGCCTCAGTGGGCGAAGTGGCGGGTCCCGGTGAGATAGAGCGTGGCGCCGGCGGCGCGGCAGGCCTCGATCACGTCCTCGTCGCGGATGGAGCCGCCGGGCTGGACGATCGCCTTCACCCCCGCGTCAAGCAGGATCTGGGCGCCGTCGGCGAAGGGGAAGAACGCGTCCGAGGCCGCCACGGCGCCGCGGGCGCGCTCCGGGGCGGCCTCGCCCTCGGCGTGCTCGCCGAGCGTGTTGGCACGGGTGACAGCCAGGCGGCAGGAGTCCAGGCGGTTGACCTGGCCCATCCCGATGCCGACGGCCGCGCCGTCAGCGGCCAGCAGGATGGCGTTGGACTTCACCGCGCGCACGGAGCGCCAGGCGAAGGCGAGGTCGGCGAGGGTGGCCTCGTCGGCGGCCTCCCCGGCGGCGAGGGTCCAGTTGCCGGGATCATCGCCCTCCGCGTCGAGGCGGTCGGCATCCTGGACCAGGGAGCCGCCCCAGATCTCATGGATCTCGACGGGCCGCTGGTAGGCGCCCTGGAGCCGGAGGATGCGGAGGTTCTTCTTGGTGCGCAGCAGGTCGAGCGCCTCGTCGTCGTAGGCCGGGGCCAGGATGACCTCGGTGAAGACGGGCTTGACCTGCTGGGCCATGGCGAGGGTGACCGGACGGTTGGTGGCGATGACGCCGCCGTAGGCGGAGACCGGGTCGGTGCCATGGGCACGCCGATGGGCGCCGGCGATGTCCTCGCCCTCGGCCGTGACGGCGATGCCGCAGGGGTTGTTGTGCTTGACCACGGCCACGCACGGGCGCTCATGGTCGAAGGCGGCGCGCACGGCGGCGTCCGCATCGACGTAGTTGTTGTAGCTCATCTCCTTGCCGCCGAGCTGCTCGGCGCCGGCGATACCGGGCTGGTCGTCGTCGATGACGGCGACGCGGGCGCGCTGGTGGGGGTTCTCGCCGTAGCGCAGGGTGCGGAAGCCGGAGGCGGCGGCCTCCTCGTCGGCCATGTCCAGCACGAAGGCGGCGGAGCCGCTGGGCCCGTCGGCCTCGTCCTCGCTCGCGCGGCCGGGGCCGGCGCCCTGGCCCTCGTCGGCATCCTCGGTGAGCCGGCTCAGCATCCAGTCGCTGATGGCCTCGTCGTACTCGGCAGTGCGGGTGAACGCGATGGTCGCCAGCTCCTGGCGCTCGGCCTGGGTGAACCCGCCCGCTGCGGCGGCGTCGGCGGCCCGGGAGTAGTCCTGGGGATCGACGACCACGGCGAGGGAGGCGAAGTTCTTGGCGGCCCCGCGCACCATGGACGGCCCGCCGATGTCGATCTTCTCGATGATCTCCTCGAAGCTGCCGCCGGCGGCGACGGTCTCGCTGAAGGGGTAGAGGTTCACCACGACCAGGTCGAAGGCCTCGATCTCGTGGGTGCTGAGCTGTTCGCGGTGCGAATCGAGCCGCTGGTCGGCGAGGATCCCGGCGTGGACGCGGGGATGGAGGGTCTTCACGCGTCCGTCGAGCATCTCCGGGAACCCGGTGACGGTCTCGACGTCGGTGACCGGGGTGCCGGCCTCGCGGATGGTGGCGGCGGTGGAGCCGGTGGAGACGATCTCGGCGCCGTTATCGGCCAGGGTGCGGGCGAGCTCGGTGATGCCCGTCTTGTCGAAGACGGAGATGAGGGCGCGGCGAATCGGGCGGCGTGCAGCGGTGTTCACGTGGCGTGCTCCTGTTCGGATCTGTTCCTTGCCGCGGGCACCCAGGCGGTCGATGCCCACAGACGTCACTCCCCGGTGGTCTCCCACCTTCGCCAGTCGTGTGAGGCCACTGTATCCGGACCTCGCGGGCGGTGCCCGGCTCGGTCAGGATCAGTCGGCCCGGGTCAGGACGCGGCGGTCAGCCGCCGCACGACGTCGACCAGGAGCGGCTGCTCGGCACGCTTGATGCGCTCGTGGAGGGACTCCTCCGTGTCCGTGTCCAGCACCTCGACCGGGGCCTGGGCGAGGATGCGGCCGGTGTCGACACCGGCGTCCACCTCGATGACGCTGACGCCGGTGACCTTCACCCCGTGGGCGAGGGCGTCGCGGACGCCGTGGGCGCCGGGGAAGGACGGGAGCAGGGCCGGGTGGGTGTTGATGATGCGTCCGCCGTAGGCCTCCAGCAGCGGGGGGCCGACGAGTTTCATGAATCCCGCCAGCACGACCAGCTGCGGGTCCAGGCGGGCCATGGCGCGCGCGAGGGCCTGATCCCACGCCGGACGGTCCGGATGGTCGCCGAGCCGCACCACCTCGGTGGGGATCCCCTCGGCGCGGGCGTGCTCGAGGCCGGAGGCGTCGCGATCGGCGATGACGCCGACCACGGTGTACGGGCAGTCCTGGTCCTGGGCGGCGCGCAGCAGGGCGGCGAGATTGGAGCCGGTGCCGGAGATGAGGACGGCCACGGGGGTTCGGGTCACCGGATGTCGCATCACCGGGTCAGCGTAATGCGGGCACCGACCGCGACGCTCCACGCCCATCCGGCCGAGGCCTGTCCGGCTCGATCTGCGGCGAGGGGCTGGGCTGGGCTGGGCTGATCAGGATCAGTCCCGGCGAAGCGGGCACAATGGGACCGATGAGCAGCGAACAGAACAGCGATCGGGGCACGGCGTCGGGCGGCAGGGGGTCGGCGCGGCACCGTCGTCTGCTGGGCGGGCTGACGCTCGCGCTGCTGGCGTCCTGGCTGCTGACGCTCGCTCCCCTGCCGTTCTCCCTGTTCGCCGGGGTGGCGGGCCTGGCCGCGCTGGTGCTGCTGATCCTGCTGGTCGTGCAGTCCTTCCGGGAGGGGCGCCGCGGCATGGCGATCATGGCGGCCGTGATCGGCGTGCCGGCCACGCTGATGATCATCACCGGCTCGCTGCTCTCGCTGCTGTTCTACGGGCCGATGGCGGAGATCCAGGAGTGCCGCGCGACGGCGATCACCGAGCAGGCGCAGTCGCAGTGCGATGTCGAGGCGCAGGACTCGATGGCCGAATGGCTCAGCGGTCTTCTGGGCGGCTGAGACCGAAGGCGCCCTCGGCCTCGCCCTCGGCCCCTTCGCCGGTCGCGCTTCGTCCGTCGGCCTCGCTCGCTCCGTCGGTCGCGCTTCGTCCGTCGGCCGAGCCCGGTGCCTCGCCGGCACCGCCGTCAGCGTCGGCCTCGCTCTGTCCATCGCTCGGGTCGTCGTCGCCAGCGCCGGCCCCGCCGGTGCGCGGGCCGGGCTCCGACTCCGGCACGTCCCGTTGCGTGTCGGACCCGTTCTGCGACGGGGTGTGCCGGTGCGCGTCGTTCTGGGCGGTGCGTCCCCGAGGGTGGGTCGTCTCCGAGCGCTCGGCCTTCTCGGCGCCTTCCACCTTCTCGCGCAGCGCGGCGACCAGGGCGCGGGACCAGTCGATCAGCGGGGTGGCCATCACCACCAGCACCACAGCGGTGGAGACCGCCACGATGCCCGTCAGCGGGAGCACCAGGCTGTCCATCTGCGGGCCCAGGTGGACGAGGCGGCCGTCTCCGATGCCACCGGTGGACAGGCCCGCCAGCAGCAGCACCGCGAGGATCACCGACGCGGGGTAGGCGATCCAGGCGGTGACGCGGTCGCGCAGCTCGAGGTCCGCGACGTTGCCGACGAGGTTGACGGCGCCGGCCGCGACGGGGATCGCGGGAAGGACCAGCAGCGCCCACATCCAGCCGGGGAAGTCCCCGGGGCCCGGCAGCGCACCCAGCATGGGCAGCGCCGGCATCACGCCGGTCTCGGCGCCGGCCAGCGAGATCCCCGTCGAGGTGCCCACACCGATGGTGCCGCCGGCGACGACCACCAGCGCCCACAGAGCCAGCAGCGGCAGCAGTGCGAGCTGGATCAGGGTCAGCACGATGCCGCCGACGATCCCGGGCGAGAGGGACTCGAACAGCGAGGACTGCGCGGGCAGGGAGACCAGCAGCATCACCACGGTCACCAGCATCCCGAGCCCGAGCAGGCCCACCACGGCGATCAGCGCGGCCCGGGCGATGTCGCCGTACGGGCTGGGCAGGAGGTCGAGCACGCGCACCCCGGGAACCGTCGAGGTGGCGTCACGGCGCAGGGAGAACAGCACCCCGGCCAGGCCGCCGAGGACGGCGATCATCGCGCCGGAGACCAGCGCCGAGGTCACCACGGGGCTGGCCTCGGCGCTGCGCCCGATCCCGGCCAGCACCGCCAGCCCGACGGCGTAGACGAACGCATAGGAGCCCAGCGCCCCGCCGGCGTCGCGCAGGGCGCGGGCGCGCAGCACGCCGTCGTCGCGGACCAGCCGCAGGGCCCGTCCTACCCGGCGCATGCCCAGCAACGAGATCGCCAGCAGCACGATGAGCAGCCCGAACGGGGTCAGGGTGACGGCGCCCTCGACGACCCCTGTGCTCAGCACGATCCCGCCGCCGTGGCCGAGGACCAGCAGGTTCAGAGCGATGATCACCGCGTCCAGCACGGTCGCGGAGGACCGGGTGCCGGCGACCTGGGCGGCCAGCGCAGGGACCACCACCACGGCGAGCGCCGTCCCGAGGGAGAGGATCGCGGCGATCGCGCCACGGGCCACGGGCGTCGCGATGCTGTCGCCGTTGCTGCTCACGGGATGCTCCTTGGGCGGGTCACGACGGGGAAGCGGAGCCGAGGGGGCTCCGGGGCCGGCACCCCGAGGTCGGGGTCGCCGGTCCATAGTCGCACCTCGGCGCGGCCGGGCCGTGCATCCGGGGAGGGGACACAGGTCACGGCGCGGGGCGCGGCGGGTGCCGCATAATGACACGGATGTCCGCCCCGAATCCCAGCCCTGAGGCCGCCGCCGAACCGGTGACGCTCTCCGCCCGCACAGTCCGCATCGAGGAGCCGGTCGACCTGCTGGGCCATATCCCGGTCGGGGTCAGTGCGGCATGGCTGCGGCACGGTCAGGGCATGGTCGCGCTCGGCTCGGCATGGTCGGTGCGCACGGCCGGCCCGCATCGCTTCGCCGCCGCCAGCGCCGCCTTCCGAGCGGTCGCCGCCCGTGCCCGCGTCGATGATGAGGTGCGCACCCGTACCAGCGGGCTGCTCGCACTGGGCAGCTTCTCCTACGCGGATTCCTCGGCGAGGTCGTCCGTGCTGATGGTGCCGCGGGCCGTGCTGGGGGTCCATGACGGGGAGTCGTTCCTGACCGTGGTCGGGGTCGACGAGGACCCGCTCATGCCGGCCTCCTGGCGGGATCTGTTCCCCTCCTCCCCCGTCGTGTCCGCGACGCCGGGAGCCCTCGAGGTGGAGGCGGAGCACACGCCGGACGAGTACCAGTGGCTGGTCCGCGACGCCGTCGAGGAGATCCGGCAGGGCGGGGCCGCGAAGGTCGTGCTGTCCGAGCGCACGACGGTTCGTTCCGGGACCCCGATCGAGCCGGCGGTGCTGCTGACGCGACTGGCCCGCGACTATCCCAGCACCTGGGTGTACCACCTGGACGACGTGGTCGGGGCGAGCCCGGAGATGCTCGCCCAGACCGAGCACGGCCGGGTCTTCTCCCGCGTGCTCGCGGGCACCCGGCCGGTGGCCGACAACGGCGAGCTGGACGAGGCCGACCGTCGTGCCTTCCGCGCCGACGCCAAGGAGCTCTCCGAGCACGCGTTCGCCGCGGAGTCCGTGGTCGAGCGTCTCGCCGGCCTGGCCGAGGACATCGAGGTCTCCTCGGAGCCGTTCGTGCTGCGTCTGCCGGGGCTGGAGCATCTGGCCTCCGACGTCTCCGCGAGGCTGCTCGAGGGCGTGACGAGCCTGGATGTCGCCTCCCGGCTGCACCCCTCGGCGGCTGTCTCGGGCACGCCCCGGGACGCGGCCGACGAGATCATCTCCCGTCTGGAGACGCACGACCGCGGCGGATATGCGGCACCCGTGGGGTGGATGGACGCCCACGGCGATGGACAGTGGGCGATCGCGCTGCGGATGGCCCATCTGGTCGATGAGCACACGGCACGACTGCACGCGGGCGGCGGGCTGGTGGCCGCCTCGGATCCGGTCTCGGAACACGCTGAGGTCCTCGCCAAGTGCCGCCCGATGCTGCGCGCTCTGCGCGGCGAGCCGACTCAGGATCCTGCCGGGCGCGCCTGACCTGACCGGGGCGCAGCCGGGGACTCGCGGCCCGGCTCAGGAGTGAATGCTCAGGAGGCAGCGCTCAGGAGGGTGCCTGGCCCAGCGTGATCTGGAGTTCCTGGACGTCCTGGTCGCGGACCACGGTCAGCGTGTGCTCGGAGTCCACCGGCAGTCCGCGCACCACCCCGGTCAGGGCGGCTGCGCTGCCCACGGGCGTCTCGTCCACCGCGGTGATCAGATCACCCTCCTGCAGCCCGGCCTGCTCCGCAGGGCTCCCGGGCTCGACACTGACCACCTCTGCGCCCCGGTGGGTGACATCGCCGACGGTCTGCGCCCCGTCGGTGCTGGTCACACCGACGTACGCGTGGTCGGCCGTGCCGTCGGCCTGGAGCTGACCGGCGATCATCGCGGCCGTGTTCGAGGGGATCGCGAAGCCGAGGCCGATGCTTCCGGCCTGACCGGAGGCGTTGGGGATCCCGGCGATGGCGGTGTTGATGCCGATCACCTGGCCGGCGGCGTCCACGAGCGGGCCCCCGGAGTTGCCGGGGTTGATGGCCGCGTCGGTCTGGATCGCGGAGGTGTACGTGGCGTCGGAGCCGTCCGTCTCGTCCCCCGAGGCCGTGACCGGCCGATCCAGCGCCGAGACGATGCCGGTGGTCACCGTGTTCTCCAGTCCCAAGGGAGTCCCGAAGGCCATCACCGACTGACCCACCGTGACGGTCGAGGAATCGGCGAAGGTGGCCGGCTGGAGACCCTCCGGCGGGGAGTCCAGGCGGATCACCGCGAGGTCCGTGGTGGGGTCGGTGCCGACGACGGAGGCGGAGTAGGACAGGCCGTCGCTGGTGGTCACCTGCGCGGACTCCGCGTCGGTGACGACGTGGTTGTTGGTCAGGATCGCCCCCTGCTCGTCGAGGATCACGCCGGTGCCCTGGCTGGTCCCGGCCCCCGAGGAGACCTGGATCGCGACGGCGCTCGGCGCGACCTGATCGGCGACCGCCGTCCAGTCCGGATCCTCGGTGGAGGACACCGCGGTGGGGCTGGCCGTCGTGCCAGGAGACGGGGTCGACTGCTCCGTCGCCGGCGCCTCCGGATCGATGAACTCGTCGTAGGCGACGACGCCGCCGAGGGTCGCGCCGCTGGAGAACAGCATCCCCAGTGCCACCAGCGCCGTCACCCCGCCCCAGCCGGGGCCGCGTCGCCGTGGTGCCGAGCCGGCCGGCGGGACCGCGGACGGAGCCGAGCCGGCCGCCGGGGTCGCGGCCGGAGCCGAGCCGGCCGCCGGGGTCGCGGCCGGAGCGGATGAGGCCGGGGAGGCGAAGGGGTCGGAGTACGTGCCGGCCGCGGGACCCCACGCGGCTGCGTCCTCCGCTGCCGGTGGGTACGCGGAGTCGTCGCCGGGCCCGGACCCGGCGTGGTCCGGGGTCGGCTCGAACTGCTCGGTCGGCGGAGTGTCCTGGGCGCCGCGGTACCCGCCGGGAAGGTTCGGGTCCCCCGGGCCCCTGTACCCGAAGAACGGGGCGGCATGGTCGGGGGTCGACGCGGCGTCGTCGTGGTTCTCGTACGGTTCGCGCTCGTCCTTCATGTCATTCATGGGACCACCTCTGCTGCCGAATTCGACGATTGCGAGCTGGACCCTTCCTGGACGAGGAACGCCCGTAGCCCGGATCCCGACTGTGCCAGTGCTGCGGGCAGGCTGTCCGCGTCCACGCGCTGCACGGCGGCGCCCAGAGCAGTCACGGCGCCGGCGATGTCCACGCCGTGCGGAGTGGTGAAGAACCGCCGCAGCAGCTCGGGAGGGGCGGCGGCGTGCTCAAGGCCGGAGAAGATCCGGCCACCCCCGTCGTCGACGACGATCACATCGAGGTCGGGGGTCTGCTCGTGGGGACCGATGACCAGCCCGGTGAGGTCGTGCAGAGCCGTGAGGTCGCCGGCCAGCACCCGCACCCGGCCCGGTGCGGCCCCGGCCTCGGTTCCCGCCCCCGGCACGTCGCCGGAGCCGCGAAGGGCCAGGGCGATGCCGCCGGCCATTGAGAGGGTGCCGTCGATCCCGGCCAGACCGCGGTTGGCGATGATGCGCCCTGCGGTGGCGCCCGCGTGCTGCTCGAGGTCGCGGATCAGGCTCGAGGAGCCGAGCACGAGCAGGTCGTCCTCACCGGTCGCGTTCCAGACGGCGAGGGCGGCCCGCTGCTGCCAGGCAGCCGTCAGCTGCGCCGTGCGGTCCGCGGCGGCGCGGCGCCACGCCTCCAGGCGCTCCTGGCGCGCCGCGACCTCGAGGCGGTCCTGCTGGTTCTCGGACCGGTCCTGCTGCTCGTCCTCGCCGGTGCCGGCGCCGGTGCCGGCACCGGCACCATCGCCAGTCCCAGCGCCGGATCGGATGCTGTCGGCCAGGGCCGGGTCCTCCCCCGCGGCCGCGGGGACGACGAGGCGAGCACGGCGTGCGGCGTCGGCCCAGTCGGGATGCTGGTCGACCACGATCACCTCGACGTCCTCGGCGCCGAGCAGCTGGCCGATCACGGGCCGCGAGAGGGTCGGGTGCCCGAACACGATGGCCCGCTCGGGCCGCAGCGGGTGGTCCGGGTCGGCCATGATCTCCGCGAGCAGTGCGGGGTAGCCGGGCACGAGCGTCGCGCCGCCGCGCGCGCCGGAGCTGGGTTCGGCCAGCAGCGGCAGGTGGTGGCGCTCGGCGAATCCGCGCGCAGCCGCGCCGGCGTCACCGGCGACGACGACGGTGCGCGCGCTGACCGGAACGGGATGCGCCGGCGGCGGCACGGGCGCCGGGCGGTGGGTGAGCACGATCCGCTCGCGCTCCCCCGCGGGGATGTCGGCGGCAGGGGCCCGGGGTACGAGAGGGTCGCGGAACCCGAGGTTGAGGTGGACCGGGCCGGGATGCTCGCCCGTCGCGACGGCGAACGCGCGGGCGGCCACCGAGACGGCGGTGCGCAGTTCGGCCGGCGTGGCGCCGGTGGCCGTGGGGGCGGGCAGATCGGCGTCGAAGCGCACCAGCGAGCGGAACATGCCGGCCTGCCGCGTGGTCTGGTTCGCGCCGACGTCGCGCAGCTCGGCGGGTCGATCCGCGGTCAGCACCAGCAGCGGCACGCGCGAGTGGTGGGATTCCATCACGGCCGCCAGCAGGTGCGCCGTCGCGGTGCCGGAGGTGGTGGCCACGACCGCCGGATGCGCGCGGTCGTGGCGCGAGAGCCCCAGGGCGGTGAAGGCGGCGGCACGCTCGTCGATACGCACGTGAGAGCGGATCTCTGCGGCCGGACGGGGCTCGCAGAGCCCGTAGACGAGCGGGGCGGAGCGCGACCCCGGGGCGAGGACGGCGTCCCGGACGCCGAGCGCTGCCAGTGCGTCCCAGATCGCGACCGCTTCCTCGACCGCGCCGGATCCTGCGAGACGGGGTGTGCTGATCGACGAGGGCGGCGCGGGAAGGGCGGTCTCGTGCATGTTGCCAGAGTAGTTCGGCACAGCCGTCACCACCGCGCGGCGCAGACCTCCAGGCGTTCCTGCCACCGGGCGGCGAGCTCGGGCGGCGCCGCATGCCGCTCCAGCAGCTCCGGCTCGGGCTCGGGACGGCCGACGGGGATCGTGCCGCCGGCTGCATGCAGCGGCTCGGTGACCAGATCCCCAGTGAGCAGGGCGGCGGTGGCGAGGCCGCAGGCATGGGTGAGCTCGGGCAGGGCGGCGGCGAACGCGAGGCCGGCGCTGAGACCGACGCTGGACTCCAGGGCGGAGGAGACGACCACGGGCAGGCCTGCCTGCTCGGCGAGGTCCAGGCACCGTGCCACGCCCCCGAGCGGCTGCACCTTCAGCACCAGCACGTCGGCCGCCTCGGCCCGCGCCACCCGCAGCGGGTCCTCGGCCCTCCGCACCGATTCGTCGGCCGCGATCGGGATGTCGAGGGCGCGGCGCACCGAGGCGAGATCCTCGATGCTCGCGCAGGGCTGCTCGGCGTACTCGAGGCCCCCGGCGGCCCGGTCCAGCACCGGCAGGGCGGCCAGCGCCTCCTCCAGGGTCCAGGCGGCGTTGGCGTCGATGCGGAGCCGGGCATCCGGTCCCATCGCGTCGCGCACGGCCTCCAGCCGCGCGGCGTCCTCGGCCAGGGTCGAGGCGGGATCGGCGACCTTGACCTTGGCGGTGCGGGCGCCGCCGACGGTGGCGATGCGGTGGGCCAGCACGGCGGGGACCACGGGGATGGTGGCATTGACCTCGATCTGCTCACGACGCGGAGCCGGGCGGGGATCGGTGGCGTCGGCGAGCGCCGCACGCAGCCAGGTCGCCGACTCGTCGGCGTCGTAGTCCCAGAACGGGGAGAACTCGGCCCAGCCGGCGGGCCCGTGCAGGAGCAGTCCGTCCCGTTCGGTGATGCCGCGGAAGCGTGTGGTCAGGGGGATCGACCAGGCGAGGACACGATCGATGCCGCGCTCGCGCAGAGCGGTGGGGATGCGCATCCCTCGAGGTTAACGGGACGAGGGCCGCCGGCCGAAACCGCGGGCCCGTCCTCCGCGGCGCTGAGGTACGGGGAGCTGATGTCCGAGGCGAGCCCGGACTACCCTGAGTCCCATGACCTCCGCCGCCGCTGCTTCGTCATTGCCCCCGTCGGTCTCCGAGACCTTCGATCCCCGTCGGTGGCGGGAGGTGACGCCGGCAGAGCACGGCGGGCAGGCCCTCAGCGATGTCACCTATCACCGGGCCGTCGAGCGCATCGAGAGCCCGGACGGGGAGGCGACCATCCGCGACCTGCCCTGCGTCCGGGTCGCCTTCGATCGGCCCGAGGTGCGCAATGCCTTCCGTCCCCGAACGGTCGATGAGCTGTACCGGGCGCTGGATCATGCCCGCCTGGATCCCGGCGTCGGCGTCATCCTCCTCACCGGCAACGGCCCCTCGCCCAAGGACGGCGGCCGCGCCTTCTGCTCCGGCGGCGACCAGCGCATCCGAGGCCGCTCCGGCTACGAGTACGCCGAGCAGGAGGAGCTGGGCGAGACCTCGCAGGTGCGCGCCGGCTCCAGCGGGCGGCTGCACATCCTCGAGGTCCAGCGTCTGATCCGCACAATGGGGAAGGTCGTCATCGCCGTGGTCAACGGATGGGCGGCCGGCGGCGGGCACTCCCTGCACGTGGTCGCCGATCTGAGCATCGCTTCCCGCGAGCACGCGCGCTTCAAGCAGACCGACGCCGATGTGGGTTCCTTCGACGGCGGCTACGGCTCGGCCTACCTCGCCAAGCAGGTGGGCCAGAAGCGGGCGCGGGAGATCTTCTTCCTCGCCGAGGAGTACTCCGCCCAGGACGCCCTCGACTGGGGCGCGGTGAACCGGGTGGTGGACCATGCGGACCTCGAGGAGGAGGCGCTGCGGCAGGCCGCGGTGATCGCCACCAAGTCCCCGCAGGCGATCCGGATGCTGAAGTTCGCCTTCAACCTGGCCGACGACGGGCTCATGGGCCAGCAGGTCTTCGCCGGTGAGGCCACCCGACTGGCCTACATGACCGACGAGGCCGCCGAGGGCCGTGACGCCTTCCTCGAGAAGCGCTCCCCCGACTGGTCGCCGTTCCCCCACCCCCAGGGCTGAGCGCGCCGTGACTCCCCCGTCCCAGCGCGCCGCGGCTCCCCCGCCCGAGCGTCCCTGGCTCATCCCGCCCCGCGACGATGCCTCCGCCGCCTCCCTGGACGCGCACGCCCGCGCCATCGACGAGGTCATGGCCGGCACCGGGAGGCTGTGGCTGGGCCCCTTCGATCCTCCGCCGACTCTGCCCGCGGGGTTCGAGGAGACCGCGCTGGTGGTCCCGACCTCCGGGTCGACCGGGACCGCCAAGGCAGTGGCCCTGACCCGCCAGGCGCTGCTGGCCTCCCATGACGCCACGGCCGCCCATCTGGCGGCGGACGTCTCGGCGGGAGCCGGCACCTCCACGCGGTCCCGGAGCGCTGTGGCCGGATCCGGGGGGCACGGGTTCTGGCTCCCGCTGCTCCCGCCGACCCACATCGCCGGAGTGCAGGTCATCGCCCGCGCCCACCGCACCGCCCAGGTGCTGGGCCTGCCCGAACCGGCTCTGCCGGACCCGCTGCCGGACCTGCGGGGGCATTTCGACGCCGCCGCCTTCGTCGCGCTGGCCGAGCCCGCGCTCGAGCAGGCCGCTGCGGCCGGGCTGCCCGCGTTCACCTCGCTGGTCCCCACCCAGCTCACCCGGATCGTCACCGGGGGCTCCGGGGCCGACGCCCGCGCCCGCGCGGTCCTCAAGCGCTTCGACGCCGTGCTCGTCGGTGGCGCCGCGACCAGAGGTGACGTGCTCGCACGAGCCCGCGCCCAGCGGATCCGCGTCGTCACGACCTACGGGTCCTCCGAGACCGCGGGCGGCTGCGTCTACGACCGTCGGCCGCTGCCGGGGGTGCAGCTGCGGGTGCAGGCGCCCGACAGCGACGGCGCGGGGCGGCTGGCGATCATCTCCCCCACCCTGGCGCTGGGCTACCTCACCGCGGACGGCGGCACCGACACCGCGGCGTTCTCGCAGGACGAGCCCCGTTCCTTCAGCACGTCGGACCTCGCCGAGCTCGACCCGGACGGCGCGCTGACCGTGCTGGGCCGTGCCGACGACGTCATCAACACCGGCGGCCGGAAGGTCCTACCGCAGGATGTCGAGCGCGCCATCGACCGCTCCCTCATGCTGCGCGGGCTGGTGCGCTCCTGTGTCGTGGTGGGGGTGGATGATCCCGAGTGGGGCCAGCGGGTCGAAGTCCTGGTCACCCTCGAGGCGGGCGCGGAGCCCGCAGAAGCGCCGTCGCTCGTGCGCTCCGCCCTGCGTACCAGCGACGTCCCGGCGCACATGGTCCCCAAGCGGGTCCATGTGGTCGAGGAGCTGCCCCTGCTGGGGATCGGGAAGGTGGATCGGGCCGCGGCCCGGCGCCTCGCAGCCGGATGAGCGCGGCCGCCGGGCTCTGCGTCGCTGTGCCGTGGGCCACGGCACCTCTTTCCCCTCCGGCCTGGGCGTATGCTTCTGCGGGGCCGCCACCGGGGTGGCCTGTCGATTCCTCGAGGAGCACAATGGCCAGCCTGTCGCAGTGGGTCCAGGGCGCCCGACCCCGCACCCTTCCGGCCGCCCTGTCCCCCGTCGCCGCCGGCACAGGTGCCGCGATCTGGCAGCTGGATACGCAGACCGGCGGCGTCGACTGGGCCGTGGTGATCCCCCGGGCGCTGCTCGCGCTCGCGGTGGCCCTGTGCCTCCAGGTCGGGGTCAACTACGCCAACGACTATTCCGACGGGATCCGCGGCACGGACGAGGACCGAGTGGGGCCGTTCCGGTTGACAGGTTCGCGCGCCGCTGCCCCGCGGCAGGTCAGGACAGCCGCCATCGCCGCGCTCGCCGCCGGCGCGCTGTTCGGGGTGGTGCTGATCGCCCTCGCCCAGATCTGGTGGATGCTGATCGTCGGGGCCGCCGCCATCGCCGCCGCGTGGTTCTACACCGGGGGCAAGAATCCGTACGGCTATCGCGGCCTCGGTGAAGTGTTCGTCTTCCTCTTCTTCGGCCTGGTCGCCGTCAACGGCACCGCCTACGCGATCACGGTGCAGCTGGGATGGGTGTCCGTGCTCGCCTCCGTCGGGGTCGGGCTGCTGGCGGTGGCGATCCTGCTGACCAACAATCTGCGCGACATCCCCACCGACTCCGTCTCCGGCAAGCAGACCCTGGCGGTGCGGCTGGGCGAGCGTGGCACCCGCGTGCTGTTCGCCGCGACCATGCTGGCCCCCTTCGCGCTGCTGGTGCCGGTGATGCTCGTCCACTGGCCCACCGTGGCGGTGCTGGTCGCGCTGCCGCTGGCGATCGCGCCGGTGCGCACCGTGCTGCGCGGCGCGAGTGGCCGGGACCTGATTCCGGTGCTCGGAGCCACGGGTCGGCTCGAGCTGGTCTACGCGCTGCTGCTGCTCATCTCTCTGGCCGTGTGATCCCGTCGGCGCGGTCCCTGTCGGCATCATCCCCGTCGGCGTCGTCCTCGTCGGCATCATTCCCGTCGGCGCCGTCCCCGTCCGCATCATCCCCGTCGGCGTCGTCCTCGTCGGCGTCGTCCTCGTCGGCGCGATCCCCGTCGATGTCCTTCCCGTCGGCGTCGGTGGCCCGGCCGTAGTCGTCCAGCAGCGCGTCCTCCTCGACGGCGTCCTCGTCGACCGGCTCGCCCTTGCGGGCGCGGCGGCGATCATCGGCAGCCTTCCAGCGCATGGCGGCGGCCTCTCGGATCCGGTGCAGGAACAGGATCGAGATCAGCATCGCCAGCAGCGCCGCGAGCACGCCTGCCAGCATCACCCCGATGTCGAACAGGGTCAGTACCCACCAGATCCCGACCCACAGGGCCAGGCGGATGACGGCGAACAGGGCCATTTCTCGCATGGGATCAGGGTAGAGCGCCCGCATGGGAATGGGCCGATCATGGTCATGAGCCCGGTCACCGACATGACGCCGATCACCGCAATGATCAGGCGCGTTGCCTAGACTCCCGCCATGCCCCGCGCGATCCTCGCTCTCGTATCCATCGCCCTGACCGTCTTCGCGCTCGCTGACTGCGTCCAGACCACGAACGACAAGGTCCGCGGCATCCCGAAGTGGGCGTGGGTGGTGCTCATCGTGCTGCTGCCGTGGGTGGGGCCGATCACCTGGCTGATCGTCGGCAAGGACCGCAGCAACGGCGGCAGCGGCGGGTCGCGCCGGACCCGGCCCACGGCGCCCGACGAGGATCCCGACTTCCTGCGCCGGCTCGACGAGGACATCCGCCGCGAGCGGCGGGAGCGCCGTCACCGCGATCAGGACGGCGACCAGAACTCCGAGTAAGGATCTGCACGAGCCCGCAGCAGGACTGAGCAGGCCCGAGCAGGACTGCCCCGGGTCACAGCCCCGAGTACGAGTGCAGGCCGTTGATGACCGTGTTGACGATCGTGTAGTTGAAGACCACGGCCACGAACCCCGCCAGGGCGAGCCCGGCGGCGCGACTGCCACGGAATCCGCCGGTGGCGCGGGCGTGGAGGTAGGCGGCGTAGATCACCCAGATGATGAACGTCCACACCTCCTTGGGGTCCCAGCCCCAGTAGCGGCCCCACGCCTCGCGCGCCCAGATCGCGCCGAACATCAGCGTGAAGGTCCAGCACACGAACGCGACGGAATGGATCCGGAAGCTCAGCGCCTCCAGCACGGTGGAGCTGGGCAGCCGGTCCAGGACGTGCCCGAAGCGGCCCCAGTGCTCGGGCAGCTCCTCGCCCGCCTCGGCCTTGACCACCAGGGCGCGCTCGTGGCGAGACTGCAGCAGCTGCAGGGCGGCGACCACGGCTCCGAGGATGGACAGGGCGGTGGCCAGGATCGCGACGGCGATGTGGATGTAGATCCAGTGGGAGTTCTGCAGGCTCGGGGTCAGCTCGGCGGCGGGCACGATCCAGAACGTCTGCGCCAGCAGCATCACCAGCAGCACCGGGCCGACGACGAAGGTGCCCAGCGCCCGCAGCTCGGCACGCTTGATCGAGAAGATCAGGAACGCCGCCATCACCACGGCGGTGCTGGTGGTGGCGAACTCGTACATGTTCGCCCACGGCACCCGCTGGGTGGCGGCGGCCCGGGTGGCGACACCCGCGATGTGCAGCACCGTCGCCGCGCCGGAGAGCAGGAAGGCGAAGGACTGTGCGGTCATCGTGCCGGAGGCCCGGCCCGACGGCGGGCCCGAGCCGGCGGCCTCGTCGCTGACACCGGTGCCCGCGGTTCCGCCGGATCGTCCCTGCGACGTGGTGGCCCCGGACCCGGCGCCGGGAACCGCCGCCTCGGCGGTCTCGGCCCGTGAGGCGGCTCCGGAGCCGACGGTCGCGGGCTCAGCGGCCGGCGCGGCACCGGAGGTGCGGCTCTCCTGTGCGGCCAGCCGCGCATCGCTGCGGCGCTGGGACATGGACGCGAGGTCGGCGGCGAAGCCGATCAGTGCGAGCACGTACAGCACGATCGTCACCACGATGGCGAGATTCGAGATCTCCGCCAGCTGCTGGTCAATCACTGTGCACTACCTCCAGGGGTGTCATCGTCATCGGCTGCCGTCTCCGGAGCCGCCGGGTCGCGCTCGGCGCGCGACCCGGTCCCATCCTGCGCCGTCCCGTCCTGCGCCGTCCCATCCTGCGCCGTGCCATCCTGCGCCGTGCGATCCGGCGCCGACTGATCGGTCGCCGTCCGGCCGGCCGCCGTCTGCTCGGTGGCCGCGCCCCCATCCTGCGCCGAGATGATCTTGTCGGCCAGTGCCTGCACATCATCCGGCAGGGCCGGGTCGTCGCTGCGGGCGAGGCCGGCGACCTCCAGCACGGCGGTGCCGTCCCGTTCGCCCACGCGCACCCAGAGCCGCCGTCGCGGCACGAACAGGGAGAGGATGAGCCCGCCGGCGGCGACCAGAGCACTGACCAGGACCCAGCGCTCGAACGGGTCGTGGGCGACGTCGAACGCGGCGTAGCGCTTGACTCCGTCGAAGCTGATGGTGGTGCCGTCGGGCAGCTCGTACTCCTGGTTCGGGTACAGGCGCACCAGCACCGGCGAGCCGTCCTCGTCGGCCACCGGCTCCAGCGAGGAGACGTCGACCTCGTAGGCATTGGTCGGCACCCCCTCGTCGAGCCCGAGGTCTCCCTGGTGGACGGTCAGCGCGAGCTGCGGATCCACGAGGTCCGGGTAGATCGAGTGCGGTCCCTGCTCGTCGATCACCCCGGTGGGAAGGAAATAGCCGACCACGGCCGTCTGCTTCGGCTTCGCATCGGGCGCCTTGATCACCAGCTGCGAGGTGTAGCCGACATCGCCGGAGGGCACGGTGATGACCGGGCCCTCGGCCACGACCGTGCCCTCGGGATCGGTGACGGTCACCTCGGGGGCGTAGCCGTTGCCCAGCAGGTACATCGAGGAGCCGTCGACATGCAGGGGCTTGTTCACCTGCAGGGTGCGGTCCTCCTCCGTCTGCCCCGGGGTGTCGACGTGGACGTCGGCCTCGAAGGACAGCGGCTGGCCCACGCGGTCCTCGGGGCCCTCCTGGACGTACTCGGCGCGGAAGTCCTCGAGCGTGAAACGGAACGGGGGCAGGCTCGAGGGGTCGAACCAGGGCCCGGAGTCGAAGGAGTCGTACTGGGTCAGGGAGTTGGAGAAGCCGGAGCCCTCGACCACGGTGATCTGACCGCGGTAGCTGGTCAGCTGGCCGCCGGCGACGCAGATCAGGACGCCGACCAGGGCGATGTGGAACAGCAGGTTCCCGGTCTCGCGCAGCAGCCCGCGCTCGGCGCTGACGGAGGCGGCGGCCGTCTCCTCGCGGCGCTGGGTGCGGTAGCGGGAGCGACGCAGGGAGCGCTGCGCGGTCTGCAGGAGCTGATCGGCGTCGGCGCCGGGCAGTTCGGTGCGGGTATAGCCCGTGAAACGGGTCAGCCGCGAGGGGGTGCGAGGCGGCTTCGAGCGCAGCTGGGCGAGGTGCACGCCCACCCGCGGGACGATGCAGCCGATCAAGGAGATGAACAGCAGCAGGTAGATCGCCGAGAACCACGGTGAGGAGAACACCTCGAAGAACCCGAGGGTGTCCAACAGCTCGCCCCAGCGCCCGTTCTCCTCGAGGAACTGGTCGGTCAGAGCCGGGTTGACGCTGCGCTGCGGGTACAACGACCCCGGGACGGCGGCGATCGCCAGCAGCATCAGCAGGATCAGCGCCGTCTGCATGCTGGTCAGCTGGCGCCACAGGAACAGCAGGGTGCCGCGCAGTCCCAGCGAGGGCAGGCTGGTGCCGCCGCGCGGGCCGTTCTTGTCGCGCTTGCTGCTCCAGGGATCCGGCGAGGCGGCGTCCTCGGACGAGCTGCCGTCCGCTCCCGCGCTCTTCGCGGCGCTCGGGGCCCCGCCCTTCTCGTCCCCGGGGCGTGGTGAGGTGCTCAGGTTCTTCTCCGCATCGTCGTCGCCGGCCATCAGACCACCGGCTCGAAGGTCGAGATCACGCTCTGCAGGTCACCCATCCAGGCCGACCACTGCCCCGTCATCAGCAGCACACCGATCGTGATCAGCAGCGCCCCGGAGACCAGGCCGATGCTGCGGCGGTGACGGGAGAGCTTCTTGCTCAGCCCCAGGGCGCGCTCGAACAGCAGGGCGAACAGCACGAACGGGATGCCCAGGCCCAGGGAGTACGCGAGGGCCAGCACGCCGCCGCGCAGCGCGGCGCCGTCCCCGCCGCCGTTCAGGGACAGGGCGACGATCGCGGCATAGGTGGGCCCGATGCACGGGGTCCAGCTGAGACCGAAGACGAGGCCCATCAGCGGGGCGCCCAGCAGGCCCGCGTCCGGGCGCTTGCTGGAGACGGGTCGGTTGGCGCCGAGACCGGGGAAGACTCCCAGGAAGACCAGGCCCATGAGGATGACGATGGCGCCGGCGACGCGGTCGATCCACACGCTGTACTCCTGCAGCAGGTACCCCAGAGCGCCGGCGAAGCCGCCGAGCACCATGAACACCGCTGCGAAGCCGGCGACGAACAGGAGGCTGCCGGCGAGCATACGCCCGGTGCCGGGCTTGGCGCCCTTCCGGGCCGGCGAGGTCCGCCCCCGCGTGCCGGCGACGACGCCGCTCTGGCCTGCCAGTCCCGAGACGTACCCGAGATAGCCGGGGACGACGGGCAGCACGCACGGGGAGAGGAAGGCGACCAGTCCCGCGGCGGCGGCCACGGCGATCGCCAGCAGCAAGGATCCGGACAGCGCGGTCGCCTGGAAGGCCGCTCCGATCTCGGCGAGGATCATTCGGCGAGCACCCCGTCGAGCATGCTGCGCAGCACGGAGGGATCCGCGGCGCCGGAGATGCGCGCGGCGACGCGGCCCTCACGGTCCAGCACCAGGGTGGAGGGGACGGCGTTGGGCGCGACCTGGCCGCGCAGCTCGTACATGATCTGGGCGTCCTGGTCGGGCATCGAGGGGTAGGTGATCCCGTAGTTCTCCTCGAACGCCCTGGCAGGACCCTCGGAATCGCGCACGTTGACCCCGACGAACCGCACGCCCTGATCGGCGTAGTCCTCGTGGATCTTCTGCAGCTCCGGGGCCTCCTTGCGGCACGGCGGGCACGAGGCGTACCAGACGTTGACCACGAGGACCTCGCCGCGCTGGTCCGCGGCGGAGAACTCCTCCCCGTCGTACGTGGTGCCGGAGAACTCGAGGGGCTCGGTGCGCTGATCGGGGGCGATCTCGGTGGTCACGCCGTCGCCGGAGACGTAGCCGGACTCGTAGCGGTCACTGGTGTCGTTCCCGCACCCGGACAGCGCCGCCGCCGAGAGGACGCCGGCGGCCGCGAGCAGGCCGCGGCGGGAGGGCCGGACGGTCCGCGCCGCGCGGGCAGCCGGAGCACTCGCGGGAGAGTGGACAGCACGGGGAGGCAGAGGGAAGAGGGCCGGCCGGGACTCCTCGGAGAACGGGGACGGCAGGGAGCGCGGACTCACGTCAGGCGACCTCCGGTCGCATCGACCGCCCCCGCGTAGAGCTCGGCGGCCGGCTCGGCGTAGTCCACGCCGGCCAGGTGGGGGCCGACGAAACGCAGGCTGGTCACCGAGCACAGCGCGCACTGGCGCCGGCGCGGATCGTGGAAGAGCGGTTTGCCCTCGGCGCTGCGGCGGATCAGCCAGATGGGCAGCTGGTGGAGGACGAGCACCGCTTCGTGCCCTTCGGCCTCGGCGCGGACGTCGTGCACCGCGGCGATCACGCGCTGGAGCTGTTCACGGAAGGGCTCGCCCCAGGAGGGTCGGGTCGGGTTGACGAACCAGCGCCAGTTGCGCGGGTCCCTCAGCCGTGCCTGGCCGTGGCCCATCCGGTGGCCCTCGAAGTGGTTGCCCGATTCGATGAGCCGCTGGTCGGAGGTGACCTCGAGGTCGTGAGCGGCGGCGATGGGCGCGGCCGTCTGCTGGGCACGCAGCAGCGGGGAGGAGCGCACCACGGCAACGTCGGAGTCGGCCAGGTGGCCGGCGACGCGTTCGGCCATCTGTGCGCCGCGCTCGCTGAGGCGGTACCCGGGCATGCGTCCGTACAGGATGCGATCCGGGTTGTGCACCTCGCCGTGACGGACGAGGTGAACGGTGGTGGTGGTCATGAGAGCGAGGTCCTCCCTACTCCGAGCCGCTTCACGGTACCAACCGTTTCTCCGAATCAGCTCTGCGGCGGCTCCTGCGGGTGAGGCGCCGGACATCCCAGGGCGATGGGCGCCCCCTCGGGCACCGCGCGGCCCAGGATCCGGCCCAGCTCCAGGAAGTCGTCGTGGCCGATCACGTCCAGCAGCAGATCCCGCACCGAGCGCACGTGGGTCGGCGCCGCGCGCTCCAGCAGCGCCTGCCCCGCCTCGGTCAGCTGAGCCTGCCGGCCGCGACCGTCGGCCGAGCATCGCACCCGTTCGACCAGGCCGCGCTTCTCCATCCGGCCGATGGTGTGGGTGAGGCGGGAGCGGGAGTGGACGACCTGGTCGGCGAGCTCCGACATGCGCAGGAAGCGGTCCTGCGCCTCGGACAGGCGCACCAGGATCTCGTACTCGCCGAGGGTCAGGTCGATCTCCGGATCCGCCTGCAGCGCTTCGGAGAGCCGGTCGCTCAGCAGCGCCGTGGCGTAGAGGAAGCTGCGCCATGCCGCCTGCTCTTCGTGGGTCAGCCAGAGCTCCTCGGGCGTCGACGCCCGATCCGCACCGTTTGACTGTATGTCCTGCATCACTGTCTCCTTCTTCCGAGGGCACTGCCGTTGCCGCTCGCCCGAGTATAGTTTATCTTTCAAGCACGAGTTCGGTGAACGGCCGAATCTCTTGTCAGCCTCGATCCCAAGGAGACGAAGCATGAACGACCTCACCCCCGGCACCTGGACCCTCGACCCCGGCCACACCTCCGCCAGCTTCATGGTGCGCCACGCCGGCATCTCCAAGGCGCGCGGCCAGTTCACCGACATCGAGGGCAGCCTCGTCGTCGGCGAGAACTCCGAGGACCTGTCCTTCCAGGCCACCCTGAAGACGGCCTCGATCGACACCTCGCAGGAGGACCGCGACAACCACCTGCGCAGCGCCGACTTCTTCGACGCCGAGACCTACCCCGACATCAAGTTCGTCTCCACCAAGCTCGAGGGCGACAAGCTCCACGGCGATCTCACCATCCGCGACGTCACCAAGCCGGTCGTCCTCGACTTCTCCTACGAGGGTGCCGCCACCGACCCGTTCGGCACCTACCGCGCGGGCTTCACCGGCGAGACCACCATCTCCCGCAAGGAGTTCGGGCTGACCTGGAACGCCGCCCTCGCCGCCGGCGGAGTGCTGGTCGGTGACGAGGTCAAGATCAGCATCGAGGCGGAGTTCACGGCACCGACCGCCGCCTGATCCGCCGCGTCCGAGCCATCGGCCGCAGGAGCATTCCCGCCCGAAGCCGGCGGCGCCGGCACCGGCGTGCATGACGGGCCGTCCGCTTCGTGCGGGCGGCCCGTCCTCGTCGCGGGGCGGGCGCTCTCGTCGCGGGAGGGCCTGGCACAAAGGTGTAGCTGAGCGGACCGTGCCCCCTCTCAGCGCAGGGCACGGTCCGCTGAGCTACATGTTCGTGCCACCACCCCCGGCACCGGGTCCCCGGTCCGCTCGATATGGTGCCAGCCATGAACACGCCGCGCGTTCCCTCCCCTGCCGATCCGCACGCCCGGATCCTGTACCTCACCCGGGACGGCTGTCACCTGTGCGAGGAGGCCCTGCCGGTGGTGCGGGCCGAGGCCGATCGCGCCGGCACAGCGGTCGAGGTGCGCGACATCGATGAGGACGAGACCCTCCGCCGCGACTGGGACTACGACGTCCCCGTGGTGATCGTGGACGGCTCCGTGTTCGCGAAGTACCGCGTCGAGGCTGATCAGCTGCGCGCCACACTGCGCAAGCGTCCGTGGTGGCGGCGCCTGACCGGACGGGCCTGAGAGCCCGACCGGGCGCGCCCGAAGACGCCTGCAGACGACGACGGCCCCCGTCCGAGGACGGGGGCCGTCGTGCATCACACAGTGCTCACTTCTTGTTGCGACGCTGGTGACGAGTCCTGCGAAGCTGCTTGCGGTGCTTCTTCTTGGACATGCGCTTGCGTCGCTTCTTGACGACAGAACCCATAGGTTGCCTCTGTTCTGCAGGCCACGCCTGCGGGATGATGCAGCGGATCAGGAGTGCGCGGCCCGCGGGGTCTCCACAGAGGTGGTGCGCGGTCCGCCGCCACGGTCGACCAGCCATTCTACACAGCGAGCCTGCAGATCCCTCCGCGGGTGAGCGATATCGCTCGCACGTGCCTGCGCGCGTGAGCGAGATCGCACGCAGTCAGCTAGCCGCGCGCGAGCGCGAGGTCCCCGGCCGCACGCTCGGCGCGCTCGAGCTCGGCGTCGACGCCCGCCACCACGTGGCTGAGGGCGACCTCGCGCACCTGGGCGGTGAGCACCGTGCGGGCCCGGCGGCGGTGGCCGGCGCCGGCGAGCGCGGCGACCGCTCCCCCGGCCAGAGCCAGGAGAACGCCGGCCGCGATCCCCAGCACGATCAGCGCAGTCGGCACGGGGATCGGGATCCACGGCTCCTCGATCATGGGCATCGGCGGCGGAGGGATGGCGAAGAAGGCGAGCGCGGCGTTCAGCACCAGCCAGCCCAAGCCCACCACCCAGGTGAGCACGGCCAGCCACTGCAGGATGTTCAGCACGGGCCACCACCACGAGGCCGTCGCGGTGCGGAGATCGGCGCCCGCGACAGCCTGGTCCAGGGCGTCGGGCAGCTCCTCCTCCCGGGAGCGGGCTGCCTGGCGCACCGCGGCCCGCCAGGGATCGCTGCCGCCCACCGAGGCGGCATCGGCGAACCGGCGCACCCCGCCGGAGGCGCGGGCCCGGGTGGCCGCATCGGGCTCGGGCAGCGAGGTGCGCTCCAGCCCCTCACCGTCACGGCGGCGGCCGATGCCCAGCCGGCCCAGCGGATCCGGGCGCAGCCGGCGCACCCAGCGCAGCGGCGGCCAGCCCACCTGCCCGGCGGCGCGGTAGCGGTAGGAGGCGCCGACGGCCTGGGCCACCGGCTCGACCCGGGCCGCGGTGGCCAGGTCCTCGACCAGCGTGGAGACTTCCGCCTGCGGGACCTGCCCGGGCATCCCGGACGGGTCGGCGGCCTCGAGCAGCCGCTCGGCGCCGCCTCGGACATCGGCGCGCTGACGGGCGGCGGTGGCCTCGCGGGTGCGGGCGATGGCAACCAGCTGCTCGCGCAGCTGATCCACGCCCTCGCCGGTGCTCGCGGAGGTCCCCAGCACGGGCGCCTGGTCCAGTCCGTCGGCCCGGGCGATGCCCGACAGGGAGGCCAGGACCTCCTCGCGCTCGCTCTCGCGGATCCGGTCGATCTGGTTCAGCACGAGCACGGTGACGGCGTCGTGACCGGCGTAGGGGCGCACGAAGTCGTGGTGGAGGACGGCGTCGGCGTACTTCTGGGGGTCGGTGACCCACACGATCACATCGACCATGCCCGTCATGCGCTCGGCGATGGCGCGGTGGTCGGCCTGGACCGAATCGAGATCCGGCAGGTCCAGCAGCACGATCCCGGGGGTCCCGTCGTCGGCGCCGTCCCCGTTCGCCGCCCTGCTCTGCGCCCCGTCAGGGTCCGCGCCACGGTCCCTGCGCCTCCGGCGCCGACGAGAGGGCACCGGCGCGGCCGCGGCCTCCAGGGTGACGCCGGTGCCGTCGAGGTGATGGCGCTCCTCGACCTCGAGCCAGTCCAGCAGGGGGTCGCTGCCGGCGGCGCCGAGCACCGCTGCGACCGGGCGGGCGGTGGTCGGCCGGCGCACGGCGGCCCGAGATATCTCCGTGCCGACCAGGGCGTTGACGAGCGTGGACTTCCCCGAGCCGGTGGCCCCGAAGACGCCGATCACCGTGTGCTCGGCGGACAGCGCCCGACGTCGGTCGATGCGGTCCAGCAGGTCGCGGACGGCCTCGACGTCGCCGCCGGGGGCGATGCCCTCGAGGGCATCCGCGGAGCGCTCGAGGGCGTCGATGCGCTCGGCGAGCGGGGCCGGGCCACGCCTGCGACCCGTGGTGCGGTCGGGGCGGCCGGTGCGATCGGGACGGCGGCTCATGCATCCTCCCGGATGGTTCCGGCGAGCTGGTCGAGGGCGTCGGCGTCGGCCTCCAGGAGGTCGGCGGAGCCGTGATCGCCGAGCTCGTCGAGCAGGTCGAGGAAGGGTCCGGAGCGGTCGGCGACCAGGGCGTCGAGTCGGGAGCTGAGACGCTCCCGGGCCACTCGCGCCATCCGGCGCACCGCCTCCTCCCCGAAGATCGTCTCCAGCAGCTTCTGGCCGACGACAGCGGTCGCGGCACCCGCGCCGACCTCCAGCCCCGTCGGCACGAAGGCGGTGGAGGCGAACACGACGACCATGAGCGCGACGCCCACGGCGTTCACACCGAGGGAGAGCAGGCGGGCCTTGGTGCGGCGGTCGGCGCCCTCGGAGCGCACGAGCTCCAGCACGTCGCCCTGCCAGGCGCGGATGGCGGTGGAGACCTGCTCGCGGTACCCCTCCGGGATCCGGGAGAGATCCCGGCCCTCGGCGAGGTAGCGGCCCGCCGGGGTGGCGCGCCAGGAGGCGTCGGCCCGTTCCGCCCCGCGGGCGCTCTCGTCGATCACGACATGGACCAGACCGGTGCCCAGAGCCTGCTCGGCGGCGACCGAGGGGGCCGGTCTGCCGCTGATGGCGAGGCCGATGCGGTCGCGCACCCGCGAGACGAGGTTCTCGACGCCGCGGAAGAACTCGCCGGTGCCGACGACGTCCTGCCAGCGGGCGAGGACCTCGCCGCGCAGCAGAGAACCGTCGCCAAGGGCCTCGTCGATCCGTTCTCGGGCGCCGGTGAAGGCCGCCAGGGCCTCGTCGCGCAGCCGTTGCCGCTCGGCCTCCTGGGCGCGGGCGTGCGACGCGATCTCCCGCGCGGACCCGGCGAGCCCGGCGATGGCGCCGGCGAGGGTGCGGCGGGCGATCCGGCCCCGGCCGCCGGCGTCGGCGGCGAGCGCGGAGAAGTGCTGTTGGAGCTCGGCGATCTCGGCCGGGGGCAGCATCCCCTGCTCGTCGAGCTCGGTCTCGTGGACCAGGAAGAGGTGGGTGACGTCGATGCCGTGGCGCTCGAGCATCTCTCGAAGGTCGGTGGCCAGTTCCTCGGAGACGCCCTCCCGGTCGGGGATGCGGTTCATGACCACGTCGACCCTCACGTCGCGCTCGGCGGCGGTGCGCAGGACCTCCCACGGCACCGCGTCCGCATACCGGTTGGCGGTGGTCACGAACAGCCACAGGTCCGCGGCGCGCAGGAGCTGCCGTGCCAGCTCACGGTTCCCGGCGGCCACCGAGTCGATGTCGGGAGCATCGAGCAGGGCGAGGCCCTGGGGCACGCGGGCCTGCGCGCTCAGCTCGAGGCTGGTGGCGGGATGGACATCGCCGGCAGCCTCCTCATCGGGGCCCGGCCTCGCCACCGGCGCAGGTCCGCCCGGCACGGACCCACCGGCGATCGCAGTGTCGGAGACGGCGCCGGTCGTGGCGCCACGGCCACCGGCCTCCCCGCCGGCGCGGACCCGGGCCAGCCCCGGCAGGATGCGGGTGCCGGTGAACCAGGGTTCGTCGGCCGGATTGTGCAGCAGCACGGGCCGGCGCGTGGTGGGCCGGATCGCGCCGGAGCGGCTGGCGGTCTCGCCCACGAGGGCGTTGACCAGGGTCGATTTGCCGGCGCCGGTGGAGCCGCCGATGACCACCAGCAGCGGGGCGTCCAGCGATTCCAGCCGCGGGACGACGTGGTCGGCGAGCTGGGACCGGGCGGAGGTGACCTGCCCGCGGGCCTGCTCGGCGCCGTCGACGGGCAGCGGGAGATCCACGGTGGCCAGGTGCTCGGCGAAGGTGTCGAGCACCGCGGTCGGCTTCATCGTCATCGTTCTCCCCGAAGGCTGTGCGCGCACGACCCGGTGCCGGGCCGACGTGGCGACATTGTCTCAGGATCGGATCCCGCGCCAGCGAGGCCGGGCGGCGACGCCGGCAGCAGGGCCGGCGGCGAGAGCACGCGCGGCCACCCGGCCAGGGCTGACGCAGACGGTCCAGCCGGTTCGTCCGGTCCAGCTGGTTCGGCCGGTTCAAGCGGTTCGGTCCAGCCGGTTCAGTTGGTCCAGCCGGTTCAGTCGAGGTACGGGTCCAGTCCCCACTCGGGGAACGCGGCGCGCCGGGCCGCCTGCACCGCGCGGTCCAGCTCGTCGGCCGGGTCGTAGCCCGTCGCCCAGTCGCGAGCCGAGAGCGCGCGCCCGTCGCCGAAGGTACGGATCCCGGGATCCGGGGACAGCCCGTGCGCGCTGCGGGCCCGTCTCTCGGCCTCGAGGTAGGAGGCCGGCAGCGCGGCGTCCGGCTCGAGCGGGTCCCCGGTGGCCACCGCGATCAGCTGCGCCCAGGAGCGGGGCACCACGTCGATCACCGCGTAGCCGCCACCTCCCAGCGCCAGCCAGCGGCCGTCGCAGACTTCGTCGGCCAGCTCGCGCAGCATGATCATCACCTCGCGCTGGGCCTCGAGGGAGACGCTGAAGTCCCCCAGGGGGTCGACGCGATGGGTGTCGGCCCCATGCTGGGTGACCAGGAGCGTCGGGCGGATGGCCCGCACCAGGGCGGGCACCGTGGCGCGGATCGCGCGCACCCACCCGTCGGCCGTGGTGCGCGGCGGCAGCGGTACGTTGATGGCCGATCCCTGCGCGCCCGCTCCCCCGGTGTCCTGGATGAAGCCGCTGCCGGGGAACAGGCGCTCGCCGGTCTCGTGGATCGACAGGGTGACGGCGCGGGGCTCGTCCCACAGGGCCAGTTCGACGCCGTCGCCGTGGTGGACGTCGACGTCCACGTACAGCACCCGCTCCTCCCCCTGGGCCAGGGCGTGTTGGATCGCGACGGCCGCGTCGTTGTACACGCAGAACCCAGAGGCGCTGCCGGGCCGGGCATGGTGGAGGCCCCCGGCAATGTTGACCGCGCGACGCACCCGGCCGGAGCGGATCGCGTCGACCGCCGCGATCGAGCCTCCGGCGATGCGGGCGGAGGCCGTGTGCATCCCGGGGAAGGCCGGCACGTCGTCCCCGCCGATGCCGAAGTGGATCAGCTCGTCGGCCGCACCGAGGTCCTGGGGCAGCGACGCCTGCTTCACCGCCGCGATATAGGCGGCCTCATGCACGGCACCGAGCTGCTCGTCGGTGGCCACGGGAGCCTCGAGGAACTCCACGCCGGGCCGATCCAGGAGCCCTGCGCAGCGGGCGAGCTCGAAGGTCAGCGACAGCCGCACCGGGGACATCGGATGGTAGGGACCGAAGTCGTACTCGGACAGGGCATCGTCCCGCACCAGGCCGGTGGCGTCCGGGACGGAGCCGGGGCCGGCGTGCGGAGTCGGGGCGGACAGGGGCGCGGCATCGGGCATGCGTCGAAGCGTACCCACGAGCGGCCCGGTGCGGCCGGATGCCCGGCGCGGTCTCATAGACTGCCCCGAGCGCGGCGACCTGCCGCGGGAGGACGCCAGCGGAGCCGGCCTGCGGCCGGCCGCACGATGACGAGACGGGGAGCGATGACCGGACGGCAGGCCAGAGCCGCGCTGCGGCGCGTGCTCGGACCGCTCGGAATCCCGGTCGACGACTGGTGGAAGCGCCTGGCTCCCCTGTTCAAGCTCACGCCGGCACGAGCCGCCCTCGGTGTGTTCACGCTGATGATCGCGCTGTTCACGGGCCTGCTGTCGCTGCCCGCCGCCTCCGCGGACGGCCAGCGCACCGCCTTCGTCGACGCCCTGTTCACCGCCACCTCGGCCATCTGCGTGACGGGCCTGGTCTCGGTGGACACCGGGTCGAACTGGTCGACGCTGGGCCTGAGCATCATCATCGTGGCGATGAAGATGGGCGGCCTGGGGCTGCTGACGCTGGCCTCGCTGCTGAGCCTGTCGGTGATGCATCGCCTCGGCCTCGCCCAGCGGATGATCACCGCGCAGGAGACCAGGGCCGAGCGCCTGGCGGAGGTCGGCGGGGTGCTGCGCATCATCGTGATCACCTCGACCGCCTTCGAGATCGCCACGTTCATCGCGCTGACCCCGTACATGATCCTCAACGATCACGGTGTCCGCGAGGCCCTGTTCCTGGGCCTGTTCTACGCCGTCAGCGCCTTCAACAACGCCGGTTTCGTGCCCGAGGCCCAAGGAGTCGGCCAGTACCTCGGGGACCCGTTCTTCTCGGTGCCGGTGGGCCTGGCCGTGCTGGCGGGCTCGCTCGGCTTCCCGGTGATCCTGGCGGTGGTCAAGAAGCTCCGCATCCCGCACATGTGGAGCCTGCACGCCAAGCTCACCCTGGCGACCACCGGTCTGCTGCTGGTGATCGGCTGGCTCGGCTTCCTGATCCTGGAGTGGACCAATCCCGCCACGCTGGGCGGCCAGCCGCTGGGCACCAAGATCCTCGCCTCCGGGTTCGCCTCGATCATGCCCCGTTCGGGCGGCTTCGCCACGTTGGACGTGGGGCAGATGACCGCCGAGTCCCACCTGCTGACCGAACTGCTGATGTTCATCGGCGGCGGCTCGGGATCCACCGCGGGCGGCATCCGCGTGACGACGTTCGCCCTGCTGGTGCTGTCGATCTGGGCGGAGCTGCGCGGCAATCCCGACGTCGAGGCGTTCGGCCGACGCATTCCCCAGGAGACCATCCGTCAGGCCATCGGCGTCCTGGTCCTCAGCGCCGCCGGGGTGTTCATGGCGACGTTCCTGCTGCTGCGGATGACCACGTTCACGCTGGACGAGTCACTGTTCGAGTCGCTGTCCGCCTTCGGCACGGTGGGCCTGTCCACCGGCATCACCTCGCAGCTGCCCACCGAGGCGAAGTACGTGATCATCGCGTGCATGTACGTGGGCCGTCTGGGGCCGACGACCCTCGGCGCCGCCCTCGCCCTGCGTCACCGCCGCCGGATGGTCCAGTTCCCCGAGGAGCGCCCGATCGTCGGCTGATCCCCGGCGGGCCCGTCCGCGGACCTCGTAGACTGTGCCCGCCCGGCCCGCGGACCCCGCGGTGACCTGCCGGGGACGAGGAGGAGACATGGCGCGCCGCGCACGCGATGAGGGAGTGCTGGTGATCGGCCTGGGCCGTTTCGGCGCCGCCATCGCCGTCACGCTGGAAGGGCTGGGAACCCAGGTCCTCGCGATCGACGAGCACGAGGACCTGGTCCAGAAGTACTCCGGCCAGCTCACCCATGTCGTCCGCGCCGACGCCACCCAGCCCGAGGTCCTCGACCAGGTGGGCGCCTCGGACTTCTCCGTCGCCGTAGTCGGCGTGGGCACCTCCATCGAATCCAGCGTGCTGATCGCCGCGAACCTGGTCGATCTCGGCAAGCCCATCATCTGGGCGAAGGCCATCTCCACAGCGCACGGCCGCATCCTCCAGCGCATCGGCGCCCACCACGTGGTCTATCCGGAGGCCGACGCCGGCAAGCGGGTCGCGCACCTGGTCAACGGGCGCCTGATGGACTTCATCGAGTTCGACGACGACTTCGCCATCGTCAAGATGCGGCCGCCGCGCGAGGTGCAGGGCAAGACCCTCGCCGAATCCGATATCCGGGCCACCTTCGGCGTGACCGTGGTGGGCGTGAAGTCCCCGGGCAAGGACTTCACCTACGCGGCGCCGGACACCATGGTGGACCCCCACGACCTGGTGATCGTCTCCGGGCACACGGATCTGATCGAGAAGTTCTCCAACCGGCCCTGAGCGCGGCGCCGGCCCCACCCTGCTGCGGCCCGGCCCAGCCTCAATGGTGACCGGGAGGGCCGTCGACTACTGGTCGAGGAGCGGGAACCGATGCCATATACGCCACGGCTCCCGCTCACACGCCAGTAGTCGACCGGAACGCCCGGCCCGGCGCCCTGGAACCGCCTGTCAGCCCCCGGTCATCGGCCCGGCGCCCGGGAACGCCGGTCAGTCGCCGGCCATCTGCCGGGAGTGGTCCGCGGCGGCGGCCATCGCACCGGCCACGCCCGCACGGACCCCGGCGCGTTCCATCGCGGCCAGGCCCTGGACGGTGGTCCCACCCGGAGAGCTGACCGCGTTCTTGGCCGCCGCCGGATGGGCACCGGTCTCGCTCAGCACGGTCGCGGCGCCGCGCACGGTCTGCTGGATCAGGGAGGCGGCCAGATCGCGCTTCAGGCCCAGGCGGACGGCCTCGTCGGTCATCGCCTCGATGATCAGGTAGGTGAAGGCGGGAAGGGACCCGGCGGCGCCGATGAAGGCATGCACCTGCTCCTCAGCGATGTCCACGGCGACGCCGGCGCGGGCGAACAGGGCGTGGACCAGGGCGTGCTGAGCGTCCTCGACGCTGGTGCCACGCATGAGGCCCACGGCGCCCTCCCCCACCGCGATCGGCGTGTTGGGCATCGCCCGCTCGACGGGCATACCGGCCGGGAGGGCGGCCTCCATAGCGGCGATCGTGACGCCGGCGGCCAGGGAGATCACCACGGCGCCGGCGGGCAGGGAGTCGCGGATCGCGGAGAGCAGATCCAGGACCTGGTACGGCTTGACCCCGAGGACGACGACATCGGCCCCCTCGAGCGCCTCGGAGCGGGAGGCGGCGGTGGCGCCGAGCTCCGCGGCGGCCCGCTCGCTGCTGGCGGAGGTCGAGTTGACGATCTGCAGATTCTCGGCGGCTACGCCCGCGCTGAGGAAGGCACGGGCGACGGCGCCGCCCATGTTGCCGGCTCCGATCAGCGCGATCCGCACGCCGGAGAGGTCCGGACCGGACTGCTCGGCAGAGGTGTGGGCGGCGGGGTGCGAGGAGGATGCAGTCATGACGACCAGGGTACGGCGGGTGCCCGAACAGGGAGGGCGCGAACGGCCTCCCGCCCCGTCGCCGCGGGCTCAGCTGTGCTCGGAGACGGTGCGCTTCTCCAGCAGGATCAGCAGCTGCACGGCGACCACACCGAGCACCGCCAGACCCAGCAGCGCGAGCCAGTCGGCGTCGGGCGCCTGCAGGGATCCGGCTTCGTCCTGCCACGGCCACAGGCTGCGCAGGGCGCCGACCATCAGCCCGGCGAGGACCACCATGGTGCTGCGGTGGTAGCGGGTCAGCACGCAGCGCAGCAGCTTGACCATCACCACCAGGCCCACGCAGGCCCACAGCCCGAACCAGGCGATGAAGCCGAGGTCCCGCTGGTCGACGGCCTGCAGCACGGGCTGGTAGAGCCCCAGGCTGAGCAGGATGAAGGAGCCCGACAGGCCGGGCAGCACGAGGGCGCTGACCGCGAGGGCGGCCGCGGGCGCGATGATCCACAGGCTCGGCTCGAGGGAGGCGGTGGGCAGCGAGGTCAGCGCGAACGCGATGACCGCCCCCACGGCGAAGCGGAGGTACTCCGCGCCCCGCCAGGCCCCGCCGGAGAGACGGACGGGAACCATGACCGAGCCGAGCACCAGTCCGAAGAACAGCGCACGCATGGTCTGCGGGAAGGTCTCGACCAGGTGTGAGACCGGGCCGGCCAGGGTCAGCACGGCGGCGCCCATGCCGATCAGCAGCGGGATCACGAGGATCCAGGAGACGGCCCGCAGCTCCCGGCGCATCGAGGTGAGGCGATCCGGGCCGGTGACCAGCCGGCGGGCGGCAGCGGTGACGTGGTGGCCGGAGTCGATCAGCTCGTCATAGATCCCGGTGACCAGGGCGACCGTTCCGCCGCTGACTCCGGGGATGGTCTCGACCAGACCGATGAGCGCTCCGCGCAGCAGGTTCCCCAGGGGGTTGCGGTGCTGCGGCAGAGCCGGCTCCCGGCCAGGCTCCGCCGAGGCGGCGTTCTCCGAGGGGGCAGAGGCGGGGTCCGTCATGGCCGCTAGCGTACGGGGCGGGTGCTGTGGGGACGTCTAAGGTCGGGATCATGCATCGTCGCGTTCATCTCATGTACGGATTGGCCGGATCCGGCAAGACCACGCTCGCCAGGCATCTGGAGGACACACTCCCGGCGGTCCGCTTCACGCTGGACGAGTGGATGCTGCGGCTGTATCCGAGTCTGGCCTTGGATGACCCCGCCTACGGCGAGAGTGCGGCCGAGGCCCGGAAGCTGATCTGGTCTGTCGCCGAGCAGGTTCTGCGTGCGGACATCCAGGTCGTGCTGGATTGGAACGCGTGGTCAGTATCCCACCGAAGTTGGGCGCTCGAACGCGCGGTACCAGAGCGCGCTGAGGTTGTGCTGCACCGACTGACCACGTCGCTCGAGGAGTCCACCCGGCGGGCACAGCAACGACGGGTCGACGGCGCGAGCTTCGTGCACCTCATCGATCGCGCCGGCAACGAGCATCTGGCGTCTCCGCTCGAGGAACCGTCCACGGATGAAGGACTGCAGATCGTGGAGCATTGAGCACTCGCCGGGACGACCGCCATGCGGCGACACCGCAGGTACGGACTTCACCGCCCGGGTCCCCAGTGGGGCGGGACGTCTCCGGCGATGCGGTGATCGTTGGATTCGTCGGCCCCGGGCTCCGGGGCCTCCTCGGCCAGGCGGTCCGGCACGATCGGGCGACGCTCCGGCTCGGACTCGCCGGGCTCGTCGTCCTCGGGCTCGTCCCAGGCGATGGGCTTGCCCGTCACCGAGGAGATCACGACCCGGCGGCTCATCGCTGTTCCTGCTGGCTCATCGCCGCTCCCGGTGGGTCATTGCCGTTCCTGGTAGCGGCGGATCGCGCTGGAGACCGACACGTCCAGCAGCACGGAGCGGTGCTCGAAGCCGAGGAAGCTGCGCACCTCGGTGGCCAGGTGCTCCTCGAGGCGGGCCCGGCCGTCGGAGCAGATGTACTCCACCACGGCGTCGAAATCCTCGCTGGAGTAGAAGGACAGCGGATGCCCGGCGGGGATCTGCGGGCGCGGCAGGCGATGGCGGATGGTGCCGACGCCGCTGGGCGAATCGGAGCGCTCCTCGGCCTGGACCAGTCGCAGGGCCCGGTCCACCGCGCGGCGGATGCGTTCGGCCTCCCCGTCGGGATCGATGAACAGCGCCCATGACCACACCCGCTCGGTCGCCCAGCCGGCGGCCTCGAGGCGTTCGGCGCGCAGACGGTCACGCTCGCGCTGGCTGGAGGTGGCCACGTAGCGGGCGCCGTCGGTGTCCACCGCGAGCAGGAGGCGGCCGGGCATCTCGGGGTGCCCCAGGGCGAGCTCGATGCGGTCCGAGGTCAGGCCGAAGTTGCTCTCGACCAGCAGTCCCAGTCGCCACAGACGGTCGGCGAGGTCGCGCACGAGTGCGTCGGTCTCCAGCTCGCGCGGGGCGGCGGGCTCCGCAGCCTCGTCGGCCTGCGCGCCCTGGTCGGCCTGGGCGGTCGCCTCGGCATCGGGACCGGGCGCTGCGTCCCCTGATGCATCAAGGTCCGTCACCGCCGCGGTGGTCGCCGTGCCGCCGGCCCGGTCATCCTCGACGCCCTGTTCGCCGACCGGCAAAGGATCGCTCGGTGAGGGAGCTCCCGCCTCCGCGGCATCGGCTGCGCTCGGCTGTATCTCCGTGTCGCCGCCACCCGCGGAATCAGCGGACTTCCGGGCCAGGGCCGCCTCGATGGCCGCGTCGAGGTCCTCGTCCGACAGTTCCGATTCGGGGCTGCTGCCGGATGTCTGAGCGGCCGATGCCGGCGAGGCGCCACGTGCGGCGGCGGTGTCCTCGGCGTCCTCGCCCGGGGCGGCCGGCGATCGGCGCGGTGCCTCGGTCTCCGGCGGGGCGCTGAGCTCCTCGCGCCCGGTCAGCGCCGCGACGTGGGGCAGCACGGGGACGTCGGGCCCGCCGCGCAGCACCCACAGCATCGCCCGCAGGTCGCGGGCGCCTTCGCTGCGCAGGCGGGTGTGGTCGAGGTCCTGGACGTCGATCGAGGAGACGACGGTGGTGCGGCCGCGGGCGCGGGTGATGACCGTGGCCAGGGCCTTGCGGCCGTCGGGCTCGGACAGGGGACCGAAGCGGTGCAGGAGCCGGCCGTGCGGCGTCTTGCCGAACCCGACCGAGACGATGATGTCGTCGCGCAGGATCGAGGTCGCCTGGGCGGCGGGCAGCACCGTGAACACCTCGCGGGCGCCGGGGTCGAAGTAGTCCCGCAGCGCGGGGATCACCGAGACCGTGTTCATGATGCGATCCATCAGGCGCCGGGCATGGTCCTCGGTGAACGTGAGCACCGCGAGGGAGCGCTCGGGACGGGTGCGGGCGTGCTCGATGACGAGGTCGGTCACGCGGCGCAGCTCGGCCTCGGTGCTCTCGACGTACTCCATGCCCTCGGTGACCGCGCCTCGGCCGTTCTCCACCCGCACCAGGCGGTCCTGCTCGGGGGCGATGGGGCTGGGCACGGCGACCACCTCGCCCACCAGGGCTCGGCGCTGGGCGAAGGTGCGCAGCCCGTCGGTGGCCGGGTGCTTGTCGCGCAGCAGCTCGACGTGCGGGGCGATGCGCAGCATGTCGTCCAGCAGGCTGGGAGCGCCGTCGCCGCCGTACTCGAGCGGATCGCCGACGACGACGGTCTGTTCGGCGCGGACGATCGAGGGCAGGGCGGCGGCGGTGGGCAGGCGGCCGCCGTCGGCCACGATCACCACGTCGAAGTGGCGGCCGCGCGGGATCACCTGCGGGACCAGGTACGGGGAGGCCAGCCAGGTGGGCCGGGCGGCGAAGAGGATGTCCTCGTATTTCGCGGCCAGGTCGCGGATCGAGACGGTCGAGGAGCGGGCCAGCTCCGCGATCGCCGCGCGGGAGGTGTCCGGGTAGGTCTTCATGGTCTCCACGCGGGCCTCGTCGGCCGCGGCGTGGACCCGTGCGGAGGCGCTGGCGAGGTATTCGGCATCCAGGCGCCGGAAGCGTTCGGCGACCTGCGAGAGCGAGGTGCCGTCGTACTGGGAGATGGTGGGCTCTGCCCCGGCGATCAGTTCCAGCACGGTGCGCCACCAGCACAGCTCCAGCTCCGCCTCGACCTGGTCGATCGGCACGCGCCGCATGCGGAGGTCCTCGACCAGCTCGCCGAGCCCGTCGAAGGACAGGCGCCGCAGCAGCTCGGTGCGGCGCGGCAGATTCTCGAGATCTGCACGGTCGCGGTGCAGCGCCTCGAAGCGGCGCTCGAGCTCGTCGAGGTCGGTGCGGGCGAGGTCGCTGCCGGCCTCCGTGCCATCCAGCAGCACCGCCAGCTCGTCGAGCACCTTCTGGGCGCGGTCCGCGGTGCGGTGCACGGCGGCGAGGTCCGGCGGGAGGGACGGCTTGGAGCTGGGGGCCGACGGGGACCGCCTGGGGCCCGCGGACGAGGCCGAGCCGGCGGGCGAGACGGCATCCGAGGGCGAGTCGGCGTCCGACGGCGACTGCGGGGCCGACGAGGCGGAGGCGGCAGCGCTCGATCCGCTGTCGGCCTCGCGCTCAGCCGTGACCCGCCGCCAGTCCTCGGCGACGCGGCGGGCCTCGGTGAGGTCGCGGTGGAGGTCCGGGGACAGGGAGGAGGGCCGCTGCAGGGAGGCGGCCTCCTTGCGCAGTCGGCGCCGCGTGCCCCACCCCATGGTCACGCCGTGCTCGATGCGCCAGGTCTTGTCGGCTGTCGCAGCTTCGAGATCGGCCAGCGGGGAGACGAACACCGCGGCCTGGAAGGTCGACAGCAGTGCCTGCACACGGTCCAGCAGGCTCAGCCGCTGGGTCAGCTGCCGGAGGCTGGTGGGCTCGGCGAGGCCGAGCTTCCCGCCGGTCACGTCGCACGCCTTGCGCAGCTGCGGCAGGATCTCCTCGCGCAGCACAGAGACGAGCTCCTCGGCGCGGGCGGCCTGCGTGTCCGAGCTGATGGGCGCGCCGTACCAGGCGGACTCCTCCGGCCCGCTGGAGAGGATCCCGACCTCTGCGGCCTCGCGCAGAGCAGCCGCGAAGCGATCACGGTCGGCGCCGACCATCTGGGCCGCGACATCGGCGCGCAGGCGCACCTGCGTGCGGGGCGCCGGACGCAGCCGGGTGAGGGCGGCGAGCGCGGAGATCGCGTCGTGGGCGGAGGCTCCCCACGGGTGCTGGATGCGATGCATCGCCTCCACGTGGCCGACCAGGGTCTCGCGCGTCTCGCCCAGTTCCGCCGGGGCGGTGTCACCGGCGCCCAGACCGTGGGAGCCGGCGCGTCGCAGGCTGCGCAGCAGCGCAGCGGAGGCGTTGCGCTGCAGCGACGGGTCCGGGGAGAGATCGAAGACGAGCTCCTCCAGCCCTCGCCCGCGCGCGAGCTGGACCAGCTGGGCCAGATTGCGGCGGCGCTGGGAGACCACCAGCACGCTGCGGCCGCGGGCGTTGAGCTCCTCGGCGAGGTCGACGACGAGGTCGAGGCTGCCGGTTCCCGGCGGTGTCGCCACAGCGAGGTCCTGGCCGGCGAGCACCCGAGCGAGCACCTTGCGATGGTCGGGGTCCACCGCCGCGACCAGTTCGTCCTCGGGGACTTCGGGAACGGCGTGATCCGCGGTGTCCGCGGTGCCTGAAGTGTCTGCGCGGCCGGCGTGGGCTGCTTCGTCGCCGTCACGCTCGCCCGGATCGGGGCGCACCACGGCCTGGGCCTCGGCGTCACCGGCGAGCGCGGCGATCAGCGGGGAGGACGACCAGTCGCTGCGATCGATGGCGAGGTCCTCGGCGACCGACCCGGCGGCGTCCATGAGATTGCCGACCACGAGAGCGTGGGTGACGCGGAAGCCGGGCAGCGGCTGGCCGAGGGAGCGGAAGGCGTCCAGCACCGGATTGGGGTCGAAGCCGTGCGTGCTGTCGGTGGTCGCCAACAGTGCGCGGGCGTCGACGGCGACGCCGGCCTCGCGCAGGGAGCGCAGCAGCACCGGGTTCAGGTCGGCGGTGGTGTCCACCTCGAGGTCGACGTCCTCGCGGGCGTTGCCGCGCAGGCGCAGGGTGATGGGGCGCACCAGGACGGGAGCGTGGATCGGCTCGGAGCCGTCCTCCGGGATCCAGGTGGCCTCTCCGATGCCGAGATGGCAGGTGGTCAGGCCCACCTCTTCCGCGTGGCGCTCGGCCACCTCGCGGATGGTCCGGGCGTGCGCACGGGCGTCGGCCAGGGCGCCGACCTCGCGGACCAGGGAGGACAGTCGGGTCGGGCCGCGACCGGCGAGCAGCTGGGCGAGGCCCGAGGGGTGGGAGTGGCTGAGGTCCAGGACGGTCGCACCGGCCCGGATCTGGGTCAGGAACGAGGGCGCGGTGACGCCGCCGGTGATCTGCTGGGCCCAACGGTCCAGGGCGTCGGCGACCAGGTCGTCCCGGCTGAGCGGACGATGCTCGCGCGGCGGAGCGGGCAGGTCGTCCTCGTCCTGCTCGGGCGCGATCCCGGCCCCGACCTCCTCGAGGTGCCGATCCACGACGATGTCCACGCCGCCGGTGCTCTCGGGCCTGTCCTGGGTGCTCGCCGATGCGGTGCGCTGGGAACGGCGGGAGGCGGCGGTCTCCGGCCGGTCGTCGCCGCTGCGGGCGGGCTTCGCGGCGGCCCGATGCTCGCGAGCCAGGGCCGACAGGGCGTCGTCGCGGGGATCCGCGTCCTGTGCCGTGCCGTCCGGGCGGTTCTTGCCGCGCAGGAGTCTCCACATGGTTGCTCACGCTACCGGGACAGGGGCCTCCGCTCGCGCAGGCGTGCCGGGCGCATCGCTGGTCCTGCTCACATCGGCCCGCGCCCCGGCATCGGCCGGCGGGTCCGGCCGGGCCCTGGCCGGTTCACACCTCGTGCAGCCGCACCGAGGCCTCGGCGAGATGGGCTCGCAGCTCGTCCGGGACCGGCCCGGCGATGATCAGGTCGGTCAGCACCGAGACCGGGCAGATGCCGGCGAGGGCGCGGTGGCCGATCTTGTCGGCCGTCGCAAGCCCCACGACCCGCCGGGAGTGGCCGATCATGATCCGGGTGACGCCGGCCTCCGAGTCGGAGTTGCAGGTCAGACCGGCATCGATGTCGAGCCCGACGGTGCCGACGAACATCGTGTCCAGCCACAGGTCCCGCATGGTCGCCGTGGCCAGCGGGCCCGTCAGCTCGAAGGAGTAGGGCTCGGCGACCCCGCCGAGGACGACGGTGCGCACGGAGGGCCGCAGCACCGCCTCGGTGGCGATGTTCAGCGCCGCGCAGACGACCGTCAGGCCCGGGCTGCCGTCCCGGGAGTCGATGTCGGGACGGGCGACGGCGCGGCGGGAGGTCGCCGTGGTGGTGCGCCCGCCGTTGAAGCCGATGATCTGACCCGGCTCGACCAGGGACGCGGCGAAGTCGGCCACCGCTTCGCGCTGCGCCGAGTTCTCGTCCGTGGCCCGGGGGACGGTGGCGAGAGAGTAGGCGACGTCGATCGCCACGATCCCGCCGTGGGTGCGACGCACGAGCTGGGCGCGCTCCATCTCCATGAAGTCGCGGCGCACCGTGGATTCGCTGATCCCGAGCTCGGCGGCGACCTCCGAGACGCTCAGCCGCTTGCTGGAGGCGAGCAGATTCAGCACGTGGTCCCAGCGGGCGGACCGGTCCTTGGGCAGCGGGGGACGCTCCGAGGGGGTGGAGGGTCCGTCCGCCGGCGAGCTGCGCAGATTCACGCATCCATTGTTGCTCACCTCGTCCCGGTGAGGGGGTTATTCGGGCAGAACCGGTCAGTTCGCGGCCAGTTTGAAGGTCACGTTTGAGTCACGCTTCACAGCGACGTAGGTTGACCGCGTCGCCCCGGATGTGGGGCGGTTCCGCGAACGAAAGGGTGACCATCATGGGTTTCGATGACGCGCTGAACAAGGCGAAGGACTTCGCCGGCGAGAACTCCGAGCAGGCCGAGCAGGGTATCGACGCGGCGGCCGAGCAGATCAAGGAGCGCACTCCGGATCAGTTCGACGAGCAGGTCGACAGCGGGGCCGACGCCGCCCGCGATCAGCTGGGCCTCGGCGGCGACGAGAACCAGGGCGGGAACTGATCACCGTCCCGTCGTGATCTAGGAGCCCCCGGTGCTGCGGCACCGGGGGCTCCTTCATGCGCGGGGGCCCGTGCGCGGGATCGAGACGTTCGCGGGCGGTATCACTCGGAGACGGGCGGCTCCTGCCCCGCTCCCGTCCGGCGCACGCCCCCTCAGGACCGCTTGCGCAGGGTGAAGAACGCCGCGATGGCCACGCCGACGACGGCGACACCGACGATCCCGAGCAGCCACGGCATCATCGACCCGTTCTGATCGGCGGGCTCCTCCTGGGATGCTGCGCTGGACTGCTCGGCCCCGCCGGCATCGCTCTGCGCGGCTCCTCCGGCGTCGCTGGACGCGGCTTCTCCCCCGTCGCTCGACTGGCCGCCACCGTCGCTGGCCGCGGGATCGGCGGCCGCGCCGGCGTCGGTGTCCTGCTCGACGGTGATGTCGAAGGTGCCCTCGATCGGGTGGCCGTCCGAGGAGACGACCCGCCACTCGACCGTGTACGTGCCGGCCGGCAGCGGCTCCTCGAGCTCCGCCGTCGCGGTCGGCCCCTCGACGCTCGGCGTGATCTCGCTCAGGGTCTCGCCGGACTCGTCGCTGATGCGGACGACGGGGCTCACCTCGAGCACGTCGGCGGAGAAGGTCAGCGTGATGTCATCGGGCGAGGCCTCCAGCGTGTCCCCGTCGGCCGGATCCGTGGAGATCAGCGTGTCGTGCGCGTGCGCCGGCGCGGGCAGCAGCGTGAGAGCCACTATCACGGCGGCGGCCAGCCCGATCAGCGCGGCGGGGACGGTGTGCAGGTCGCGGGATGCTCGAGAAATCACGGGAGCAGGCTACGCCTGAGCTCTGAGAGCCCGAGCGTGCCCTCGATCACACGTGCCGGGCGCGCTCACGCGGGCGGGAGGTCCGCAGCGTGCTCCAGGACCGGCAGGGCGGCGCGGGCGGCGGCGATCTCCGCCAGGTCGAGATCGACCACGAGCATGCCCTCCTGTCGCCCGAGCTCCTGCCGGATCTGACCGAGGGGGCCGATGACGGCGCTCTGGCCGATCCCACGGGCCGCACGGCCTGCGTAGTCCGCCGGAGGTGTCTGGTCGGCGGCGAGGACGACGCTGGTCGAGTCCAGCGCACGGGCCTGCAGCAGCAGCCGCAGCTGTTCGCTCTTGCCGGGCCCGTCGGCCCACGCCAGCGGAAGCAGGATCGCCTCGGCGCCGCGACGGGCCAGGGCCGTGAACTGCTCGGCGAAGCGCACGTCATAGCAGGTGGCAAGGCCCAGGCGGGTGCCATGGAGGTCGATCGTCACGAGTTCGCGGCCGGGAGCGACGGTGTCGGACTCGCGGTGGCCGTAGGCATCGAAGAGGTGGATCTTGCGGTACTCGAGATGGATCGGAGCAGGACCGCGGACGATGACCGTGTTGTGCACACGGTCGGCGTCGGCGGTGGTGAAGGACCCCGCCGCGACGACGAGGGCGTGCTGGTCGGCCAGCTCCTGGAGGAGGGACTCGAAGGCATCGTGATGGGCCTCCGCGGCGCGACGCAGGTCCGTGCCGAACGGGGTCAGGGTCGCCTCGGGCAGCAGCACCAAGTGGGCCCCGGCGGCTGCGGCGTCGGCGACCGCGCGGCGGACCGTGAGTGCCGTCGTCTCGAACTCCTCACTGACGGTGATCTGCGCCAGAGCGATGCGCAGGCCGGCGGCGCGACGCGCCTCGGCGAGAGACTCGGGGGTGTCCACGTCGGTCGCCTCCGCTCCGATGGCGGCGCGGGTCGTCAGCTCGCCCTCCCCCAGCTGCGCGTACAGGCTGCGCAGGCTGCCGTCCGCCCAGCCGCCCTCCGGGTTCTCCACCGCGGCCAGGGCGTCGAGCAGCCTGGCCAGGGGCCAGGCGGCGCACAGGTACTGGGTGCGGTCGTCGCCGTCGGCGAGCGCCGCCACGCGCCCGGTGGCCGCGCTGTCCGCACACAGGGCGGAGAGGGTCTCGGGGCGCAGCAACGGCATGTCCCCGCCGAGCACCAGCACCGTCTGTACGCCGGCGGTGCCGATGTGGTCGACCCCGGACTCCCCGTCGTCCTCGCGCGTGAGCTCGCCGAGACCACGGGCGAGTGCGGCCAGCGGGCCGGACCCCGGAGGATCCTCGCGGACGAAGTGGGCCCCGTGGCGGCCCGCGAGGTCGGCACCGTCATCGGTCGCCGGCCCGACGACGACGCGCCGTCCGATGGGCGCGGCGCGCAGCACCCGCTCCAGCACGGGGGCGCCGGCGATGCGCAGACGGGTCTTGTCCTCGCCGCCCAGGCGGGAGGAGCTGCCCCCGGCCAGTACCACACTGGTGACGGTGGCGGTGATCTCGTGACGGTGCCTCGACATGGGTCGATCCTGCCACGGGGCGCTACGATGGCCGGGCCCATGTGTCGTGACGATGACCAGCGCGCCACACAACGACACATGCGGGCACCGGTCCACGGGGCCGGTCCGCCTCCGTAGCTCAGGGGATAGAGCACCGCTCTCCTAAAGCGGGTGTCGCGCGTTCGAATCGCGCCGGAGGCACGACGCAGTCTCCTGCGAGCACGACGAAACAGCTCCACCGTCGGACTTCTTCCGCAGCCTCCGGTAGCGTGGCGATGTGCCTCCTGTCACCAGCGCCGATGCCCCCGAGCCGTTCTCCGACTTCTCCGACATCGACGGCTTCCTCCGCATCCCACGCCTGGGCTCGGTCGCCGCCGGCCCGGACGGACGGGTGGTCGCCGCGATCCAGGAGGCCGACGAGCCCGGCGCGAGGCTCGTCTCCTCCCTGTGGGAACTGGATCCGGACGGTGAGCACCCGGCACGGCGCCTGACCTTCTCGGAGAAGGGCGAGCGCGGCCCGAGATTCGCCTCCGATGGCTCGTTGCTGTTCACGTCGGCTCGCCCCGACCCCCTCGGCGAGGACGACGAGGATTCCGCGGCGATCTGGCGCTTGCCGCGCATCGGTGAAGCACGACTGGTCGCGTCCACCCCGGGTGGCCTGGAGCTGCTGGCGATCGCCGACGACGGGACGCTGCTGGCCGCCACCGGTGTTCTTCCCGGCGCCACCCTCGAGGACGACGCCGATCGTCGGTCGAGCCGCCAGGACGCCGAGCAGACCACCATCTGGCACACCGGCATGCCCATCCGACAGTGGGACCACGAACTCGGCGACTCCGAGCGCCACCTCGTGCTCGTCTCCCCCGACGGCGACCTCACCGACCTCACCCCCGATGCCGGCACTCTCCCCCTGCACGCCGCCTCGGCGGACCTCTCCCCTGACGGGTCGACGGTCGCGACGTCCTGGACCGAGCGCGTCCGGGGCGGGGAGACCCGCTCGTCGCTCGTGCTGATCGACACCGCGACGAGCGAGCGCACCACGCTGCTCGCGGCCGGCGACGCCGCCGAGTACCACGACCCGCGCTTCTCACCCGATGGCACCCGCCTGGCGCTGATCCGCTCGACGCTCTCCGGCCCGACGGACACCAGCTACAGCCGCCTCGAGATCCATCCGCTCGGCGGCGGGGATCCGAACGTCGTCGACCCCGGCGACCTGACTGTCAGCGAGTTCGCATGGACCCCGGAGGGCACCCTGCTGGTCACCGGGGACCTGCACTCCTCGGGCGCAATACTCAGCGTCGATGCTGCGACCGGTGCGGTGCGCGAGCTCGTGACCGGCGGTGTGTTCTCCTCGCTCGCTCCGGCGCCCGATGGTTCGGTCATCGCGCTGTGCAGTGATATCGCCACGCCGGCGCGGCCGGTGCGGATCGCGGTGGACGCGGCTGTGCGTGAGCTGCCGGCCCCGGGGGCCGTGGGCCGGCTGCCGGGAACCGTGGAGTGGGTCGAGGCCGACGTCGACGGTGTTGCCGTCGGTGGATGGCTGTGCATGCCCGAGTCCGCGTCGGCCAGCTCCCCCGCGCCGTTCATGCTGTGGATCCACGGCGGCCCTCACGCCTCCTACAACGCATGGAGTTGGCGGTGGTGCCCGTGGCTGGCCGTCGAGCGCGGCTACGCGGTCCTGATGCCCGATCCGGCGATGTCGACCGGGTACGGCGACACGGGTCTGAACCGGGGTTGGCCGCGCCGTCCGGACGTCGTCTACCGCGAGTGCGAGGCGCTGTTCGACCAGGAGCTTGCGCGCCCGGAGCTGGACGGCTCGCGCACCGCGATGCTGGGCGCCTCCTTCGGCGGGTTCATGGCGAACTGGATCGCCGGGCACACGGACCGCTTCGACGCGATCGTCACCCACGCCGGGCTGTGGGCGCTGGAGCAGCAGCACCGCACCACCGATGCGGCCGCCTCGAAGATGCGCGTGCACCGCCATGAGGACGAGGACCCCCAGTGGTACCGCGCCTTCTCCCCGCACCGCAGCGTCGGCGCGATCACCACCCCGATGCTCATCACCCACGGCAACCGCGACTACCGGGTACCGATTAGTGAAGCGCTGCGACTGTGGTGGGACCTGGTCTCGACCTGGGACGGCCCGCCCGAGACCATGCCGCACCGGTTCCTGCAGCTGACCAGCGAGAACCACTGGGTGCAGACACCCTCGAACGCCCTCGCCTGGAACCGGACGGTGCTGGCCTTCTGCGACCAGCATGTGCTCGGCGCCGACCGGGTCCCCGACGCCCTGCCCTGGTGACCGACCGGTCGTGATCCACACGGCCCCGCGGAGCCCTGACCTCGGTGATCTGCCGTCGACCGGATAGGCTGGGGAGCCTCAGAGGATCGCTGGTCCCGAGGCCGCGCCCCGAGTGCCGGCGACCATGGATCCAGCACTGACCGGAGGAGGGATGATGGCCGACAGCAGACGACGCTTCGACGCGACCTGGCTGCCCTTCGGGATGATCATCGGATTCACGGTGGGGATCGGCGTGGGCCTGTCCATCTTCAACAATCTCTTCCTCGGCGCGGGAATCGGATTCATCTTCGGCGCCGCACTCGGGGTCGCCCTCGGATTCCGGGACCGCCGCGGCTCGAAGAGCCAGGAAGAGATCGAGGACGCCGCGCAGGACCGTGCCCGCCGCCGGGCCGACGGGCACGCCGGGGACGACGAGCTCTGACCGCGCGGCCGCACGCGGGTTGAGCGCGCCAGGACTGAGCGAAGCAGGACCGAGCGAGCCAGGGCTCACCGTCCCAGGACCACCCCTCGGGCCGGCTCCGCGGACCGTTCCTCCCCAGGCCGCCTCCATCCACCAAAATCCCAGGTGTCTTTCCCGGGAATCCGAGCCCGTGGTGCCATGCTTATCGCACCTGGTCGACTAACGGCCGGTGAACACCGCCTGACTTCCCCAGGAGGCACCGATGAAGGTCACCGACACACACCCCAGCGCAGCCGAGCATTTCGACTACCTCGAGCCCGATCTCCAGCCCGAGACGGCAGCCGACGAAGCCCAGATCTTCGCGCGGGAGAGGGACGAGACCCTGACCGGCCTGGTGGAGGCCACCGGCCCCCTCGCGGTCAGCTCCCGCCACCTCTCCGCTCGCTCCGCCTGAGACCACCAGCCGGAGAACGTTCCCGCGGGAACGTTTTTCGGTCGGGTCCGGTCAGCGGCGGCCCGGTCAGCGGCGGCCCGGTCAGCGGCCGAGCGCTCAGGCACTCGCCGTGTGCCCGCCCGGCTCCCGGCGCGCCACGGTGACCAGATGGTCGACCGGGCCGTGCCCCTGCTCCGGCGCGAACGAGAGGTCATAGGCGGCGCCGCCGATCAGCGCCCGCTGCAGGAAGTCACGCCCCGCGCCGACCGCGGCCAGGTCGTCTCCTGCTTCGGATTCGCCGATCCTCTCGTGCGAGGCGTCCATGGTGGCGGCGAGCGCACCCAGTGCGTCGGGCCCCGCTGAGCGGACCATCGCGATGCGCGCGTACTGCGCGGCGATCGCCGCGGAGAGCGTGCACCCGGTGCCGTGGGTGGCGCGGGTGCGCACGCGCTCGGCCCGCAGCAGGTCCACGCCGCCGGGGTGAGCGACGACGTCGAAGACCTCGTCGTCATCGTGGTGTCCGCCCTTGAGGACCACGACGGCGGGACCCAGCTGCTGCAGCCGCACGGCCTGCTCCTGCATGGTCTCGACATCGGGGGCGACCTCCGCATCCAGCAGCTTCGCCGCTTCGGGCAGGTTCGGCGTGATCACGTGCACCAGCGGCAGCAGCAGTTCGCGCAGGTTCTGTGCCGCCTGCCGGGGCAGCAGTTCATCGCCGCTGGTGGCGACCATGACCGGGTCGAGCACGACGGTGCCGAACTGGCCGGCTCGCGCGGCCATGGTCTCGGCGACGGCGGCGACGACCTCGGCGGAGGTGAGCATCCCCAGCTTGGTGGCGTCCAGCGGGATGTCATCCAGCACGCTGGTCAGCTGCGACTGGACGTCCTCGGCGGTCATCGGCGTCACGGACTGCACGCCGCGGGTGTTCTGCGCGATCACGGCGGTGATCGCGGTGGTGCCGTAGACGCCGAGTGCCGTGAACGTCTTCAGGTCGGCCTGGAAGCCGGCGCCGCCGCTGGGGTCGGAGCCGGCGATGGTCAGTGCTGTCGGTGGTCGCATGGGGCGGTCCTCCTGGGGTGTGCTGCGGAGCCGGGCCGGTGGGGAGCCGGGGTCCGCGGACGGGTGGTCACGGCCTGCTGGATGAGCGGCCCTGGTCGATGGCTTCTCGGAGTCGGCCGGCGGCCGCAGCGGGGTCGGGTGCCGCGGCGATGGCCGAGACCACGCAGAGACCGTCCACACCGGTGGCCGCGATCTCCGGGGCGAGGCGATGGTCGATGCCGCCGATGGCGACGGCCAGCGGAGCTGAGGCGGCCGATACGTGCCGTGCCTGCCGCCACGGGTCCAGGCACTCCCCCAGTCCCTCCAGGCCGAGCGGCGGCGCGGCATCGGCCTTGGTGGCGGTCGCGCGGATCGGGCCGATGCCCAGCACGTCGGCCGTGTCCTCGGCGAGCGCGGCGCGCACCTGGCCGGCGGTGCCGGCGGAGAGGCCGATCATCAGCTCCTCCCCGAGCACCTCGCGGGCAGCGGCCGCGGCGACGTCGCTCTGGCCCACGTGGAGGTGGCACCGCGCGGCCTCGGCCACACCAAGACGGTCGTTGACGAACAAGGGCACCTCCTGGGCGCGAGGGCCGAGCTCGCTCGCCAGGCGTTCCCGGCATGCGCGGACCAGCTCGAGCAGGTCGGCGTCGGAGGCGTCCTTGTCCCGCAGCTGGATCGCGCCCGCTCCGCCGCGGACGGCGGCGAGGACCACGCCGGGCACCGCGTCGATCCCGCCGGACAGCGCCGAGTCGGTGACGTGGTACAACGAGAAGTCGGCCGCATGGGCGGTGCGCAGGGACGGCCGGATCACGCCGGGGCCGCCTGCTCCTGAAGACCCACGAGCTCGAGCACGTCGGCGGGCGTGAGGGTGTCCAGCGCATCGAGCCAGCCGACGGCGAAGGACCCGACTCCCTGCGCCCCGCGCGCGGCGAGGGTTCCGGCGGCGCCGTGCAGGGCATGTGCGGCGAGCACCGCGTCGTGGGGGGTGAGGTCGGTGTCGCGACTTGAGCCCAGGAGGGCGGCGCAGGTCGCGCCGAGCGCGCAGCCGGTACCGATCACTCGCGCGAGCAGGGCGTCGCCGCTGGTCAGCACTGTGGTGCGACCCGCGGAGACGATCGCGTCGCGCTCCCCGGAGACCGCGACCACGGCACCGGTGCGGGCGGAGAGGTCGCGGGCGGCGTCGAGCACCGCCTCGACCGTGTCGGTGGAATCGACGCCGCGCCCTCCCCCGCCGGTGCCGGCGAGCGCGGCGATCTCGGAGGCGTTGCCGCGGACGGCGGCGGGCCCGAGGGTCAGCAGTTCGTGCGCCAGCGGGGTGCGGACGGGCAGCGAGCCGACGGCGACCGGGTCGAGCACCCAGGGCCGTCCGGCGTCGCGGGCGGCGCGGGCGGCGGCGGGCATCGCCTGCACCTGCCCCTCGGCCACGGTGCCGGTGTTCACCAGCAGTGCGTCGGCCGCAGCGGCGAAGACCGGCGCCTCCTGCGCGTGGTCCACCATTGCGGGGGCGGCCCCGATGGCCAGCAGGACGTCGGCGGTGATCTGCTGGACGACGGTGTTGGTGATGCAGTGGACGAGCGGGCTGTGCCCGCTGAGCGCCTCGAGGGCGCTGCGCAGCCGGTTCTCGGGCGTGCTCGTAGTCATCGGTGACGATCCCTTCGCAGGTGCAGACCAGGGCAGGTTCGACGGGTGTGCTCTCAGCCGCCGCTTCTCGACGGCACCCCACGTCACTGGTCGGCGACTCTAGCAGGGGCCGAGACAGGGGCACACAGGATCTTCACACTCATAAGCCTGTAATTCCTTGGCATTCTCTTGATCTTCCCTTGACCTGATGCCACGGTGTGAGCGGCAACGCATCGACGCGGATCCACGACGGACAACCGTCTCCCGCAGTCGGCGGAGAGGACGCCATGCCCATCACGAGCACCGCACGCCGGGCCCCCACCGTACTGACCGTCGCCGCGGGGGCGGCACTGCTGTCCGCGTCGGCCTGCAGCACGAGCGCCGGAGCCGACGGGGAGGGCAGCGCGGGGACACCGTCCGAGACATCAGATCAGGGGGAAGGGCAGGGAGCCGGGCAGAACAGCAGCGACGGCGGGGGCGCCGCCACCGGCGACGAGCAGGGGGACGGGGACTCGGACGAGGGGTCCGAACAGAACGATGGGTTGGATGCGGGCGACGAGGACGAGGCGACGGAGCCGACGGAGCCTGAGACCCGTCTCGTGCTCGTCACCGATCTGGGACCCGAGGAGCCCGGTGAGGGCGATCTCGTGCGCAGCCCCGACCAGCTGGCCGCCCTGCTGACCGGGCCCCTCGGCGGGATGGCCGAGTGCGACTCCGAGCTCACGCTCAGCCCGGGCGCCACCGCATCGTGCATGGGCCCGGCGAGCGTCGACTCTCCCGACCCCGACCAGGAATGGACGGCGCACTCGGTGCGGATCCCGTCCGAGGAGGACTTCACCGCCGGCAGCAGGGTCGCGATCCTGTTCACCACCGGCGGCGCCCTGACCGGGCCGGCCGAGGTCCTGCTGGAGGAGACCGTGTCCCTCACCGGCCTCGGCGTCAGCTCGACGTTCGGGGCCGAGGACCTGGATTCCGAGCAGCTCGCGCAGTACACGCTGGAGGTACTCACCTCCCCGAATGCTTACGTTCCCGTCGACTACGCCGACTGGGAGGACGTGACCTGCCAGGACGGCCTCTCCTTCGCGACCTTCGAACCGGTGGCCTGCACCGCGACCACCGCCGGCGGCGATCAGTGGGAGCTGGAGGTGGCGCCCGGGGCATTCGCCGGCAACGACCAGGGCCTGCTGGTGGGCATCGAGACCCTGTGACCGTCGTCCAGCGGAGCGGCCGAGCATCGCGGCCAGGCCGTGCGGCCGAGCGGGGGAGGCCGCAGGGCGAGTGAGTGACCGGCGCCCCTCGCGATACAGTCATCGCGTGAGCGCGACCACACTGCCCATCCCCACCGATGCCGGCGACCTGCCCGGACTGCTCTGGCTGCCCGAGCACCGCGAGGAGCCGGTGCCCGGCCTCGTGGTGCTGCAGGAGATCTTCGGCGTCTCCGACTACATCCAGCGGCGCTGCGCAGATCTCGCCGCGCTCGGCTATGCGGTGCTGGCCCCGCAGCTCTTCGCCCGCCTCGATCCGCCGATCGTCGGCATCGACGACTGGGAGGACGCGGAGTCCTGGCTCGGCGAGGCCATGACCCTGACCCAGCAGCTGCCCTGGGAGCGAGCCGAGGCCGACGCCATCGCCGCCCTGGGCGCGCTGCGTGCGCACGGCGCGGTGGACTCCGAACGGGTGGGGCTGCTGGGCTTCTGCTACGGCGGCGGCCTGGCCTTCGCCGCTGCGGCGTCCGCCGCCGAGGAGGACCGCCCGCCCACGACGCTGGTCAGCTACTACGGCTCGGCCCTGCCCTCCCTGCTGGATCGCGCGGGCGAGGTCACCATGCCGAGCCTGCACCACTTCGGCACGGCAGACGACTTCATCCCGCCCGAGACCGTCGAGCAGATCCGCCACGCCGTCACCGCCGGCGGCACCCGCGAGCAGGTGCGGTTCGAACTGCACGAGGGAGCGGGGCACGCCTTCGACAACCCGCACCCGTTCGTCCACCACGCGCAGGCCTCCGACGCGGCCTGGCAGCAGACCGTCGACTTCCTCGCCGAGACGCTCCCCCTCCGCGCCTGACCCTCCGCGCCTGACCCTCCGCGCCTGACCCTCCGCGCCTGACCCTCCGCGGCCGGGTATCTGCGTATCTGCGCCCGCGCCTTCGCATCACGCCGCCCGAGGGCGTCTGCGCGCCCGTCCGGCCCGACTCGTCGTTCTCCGCCGAAACATGCCCGTGACCTTCCGGTCCCGACGAGCCCGCCGTTCTGGGACCCACGACACCCGCGTGACCGAATAGTTATGTCCGGATCGTCCGACAATCCGGTTGTCCCCGGGCCGGCACCGCTGGACGCGGCATCGCTCCAGGCCAACGGGACCTTCCGAGCTTCGCGCCGGCCGCACCTACGGCTGTCTACCGGCCCTGAACAGGCCTTTCACAAGCTCTGCCGACCCCATTCCTGATAAAGAACCGTTTGCCGTACGCCGGGCCGCTTGTGAGGATGACTTGTCGGGTCGGCGTCCTGCGATGCCGGCGTCCTGTGACGTGGGGGATACACGGGACCCGGATCGCCACCCCGGCCCGCCACCCGAACTTCCATGAAGGAGCCTGCGTGCCAGCAATTACCGCCGACGGTCTGTACAAGATCTTCGGACGTCGCCCCGCGCGGGGAGTCGACGAGCTCCGCAAGGGCGGAAGCCGCGACGAACTGCGCAACCAGGGCCTCACCGCCGCCGTCATCGATGCCAGCTTCAGCGTCGAGCCCGGCGAGATCTTCGTCGTCATGGGCTTGTCCGGCTCGGGCAAGTCCACGCTGATCCGAATGGTCAACGGCCTGCTCCCGGCGAGCGCCGGCGAGCTGTATATCGGCGACCGAAACCTGACCTCCCTCAGCCCGGCCGAGGTCCGTGAGGTGCGGCGCAACCGCATCTCCATGGTCTTCCAGCACTTCGCGCTGTTCCCCCACCGGACCGTCGGGGAGAACGCCGCCTACGGTCTCGAGGTCAGCGGGGTGAACCGCAAGGACCGTGAGGCCAAGGCCGCCGAGGCCCTCGAGATGGTCGGCCTGAAGGGCTGGGGCGGGTACAAGCCCAGCGCCCTCTCCGGCGGCATGCAGCAGCGCGTCGGCCTGGCCCGCGCTCTGGCCGCCGGGACCGACATCATGCTCATGGACGAGGCTTTCAGTGCCCTCGACCCGCTGATCCGTCGCGACATGCAGGACCAGCTCATCGACCTCCAGCAGCGCCTGGAGAAGACGGTCCTGTTCATCACCCACGACCTCAACGAGGCCATGCGCATCGGCGATCGCATCGCCATGATGCGCGACGGCCGCATCGAACAGGTGGGAACCTCCGACGAGATCCTCAACGAGCCCGCGAACGACTACGTCGCCCGCTTCATCCAGGATGTCGACCGCTCCCGCGTGCTGACCGCGTCGACGATCATGGAGCAGCCGCCCGAGACGCTCGGCGCCGCCCAGGGTCCGCGCACCGCCCACAAGCTGCTGCGACAGACGCAGAACTCGTGGCTCGTGGTGCTCAAGCGCGACCGCACGCCCGCCGGCGTGCTGTGGGAGGACGACGTCGCCCGCGCCGTACGCGAGGGCCAGGACGAGCTTCCCTGGTCGAGCGAACACACGATGCCCATCGTCCAGCACGACAGCTCGCTGGCGGAACTGTTCGCGACCTCGGCCCGCCATCACAGCCCGCTGATCGTGGTCGACGACGAAGGCCACTTCGCAGGGGTCATCCCGCGGGTCACCCTCCTGACCGCCGCCGGCGAGGCGAACGGTACGAGTCACGAGGTCGCAGCGGCGACCGCGACCCCGGTGCCTCCCCCCGATGGTGCCGGCACACCTCCGGACGGGACCGACCCGCCCCCGGACCCCGCCGCCACGAGCGGACCCGACGACCTGGCCCACGGAGGTGAGACGCGATGAACGCGGACGACGAGAGCCTCATCCCCCACATCCCCGTCGGCGACTGGGTCGAGACCTTCCTGCTGTGGTTCAAGGCCACCTTCGCGTGGTTCTTCGATGGCCTGACGACGGCCATGGAGTTCCCGATCGAGCACCTGGCCAACTGGCTGATCCTGGTTCCGCCGGTGGTGGGCATCCTGGCCTGTGTGCTGATCGCCCTGGTGGTCCGCTCCTGGCGCTTCGCGGTGTTCACCCTGGTCGGCTTCACGCTGGTGCTCTCGCTGGAGCTGTGGGAACCGATGATGCAGCTGATGGCACAGGTCATCGTCGCCACAGTCGTGGCTGTGGTGATCGCGGTTCCCGTCGGGGTCCTGGCCGCCTCCAACAATGTGGTCAGCTCCCTGGTGCGCCCGGTGCTCGACCTGATGCAGACGATGCCGGCCTTCGTGTACCTGATCCCGGCCGTCATCTTCTTCTCGCTCGGCTACGCCCCGGGCCTGTTCGCGACGGTCATCTTCTCCCTGCCCCCGGGAGTGCGCATGACCGAGCTGGGCATCCGGCAGGTCGACTCGGAGACCGTCGAGGCCGGCGAGTCCTTCGGGGCCACGCCGTGGCAGATTCTGCGCGGCATCCAGCTCCCGCTGGCCGTTCCCACCATCATGGCCGGCGTCAACCAGATCATCATGCTGGCGCTTTCCATGGCGGTCATCGCCGGCATGGTCGCCGCCCCTGGTCTCGGCCAGGAGGTGACCCAGGCCGTCTCCACGCAGGATCTCGCGGGCGGCGTGGAAGCCGGGCTCTCCGTGGTGCTCCTGGCGGTCTTCCTGGACCGCCTGACCGCTGCGCTCGGCAACCCGGCGGGGCATCCGTCCTCGCTGATCACGCTGATCCGCACCACACGCACTCGCCGGGCCGGCACGGCCTGACGAGCACGACCACCCGTACGACCCCTCCGAAAGGACATGAACCCATGACGAATCGACTGATCCTCCCCCGCCGCGGCGTCTCCCGTCGTGCAGCTCTGATGGGCGGCAGTGCCGGCCTCATGGGGCTCGGCCTGGTCGCCTGCGGCGGCAGCAGCGACGGCGGCTCCGGTGACTCCGACGGTGGCTCCGCCAGCGACGGCGGCGGCTCCGCCAGCGGCACCATCAACATGGGGTACATCCCCTCCTGGTCCGACGGCCTGAGCATGGCCTACCTGCTGGAGAACCGCCTCACCGCGATGGGCTACACCATCGAGCACACGGAGATCGCCGAAGCCGGCGTGCTCTACCAGGGCCTCGCCCAGGGCGACGTGGACATGTACCCCTCGGCGTGGCCCGAGGTCACCCACAAGGAGTACATGGACCAGCACGAGGGCGACATCGAGGACATCGGCTCCTACTACGAGAACGCCAAGCTGAACCTCTCGGTCCCGGACTACATGGACATCTCCTCCATCGAGGACCTGGTGGGCCAGGCCGATCGCTTCGGTGGCCAGATCATCGGCATCGAGCCGGGCGCGGGTCTGACCGCCGCCACCCAGGACTCGGTCATGCCCGGCTACGGGCTCGACAGCGAGTACGAGCTGGTGCTGTCCTCCACCACCGGCATGCTCACGGAGCTGGAGAGCGCCGTGAACGCCGAAGAGGACATCGTCGTCACCCTGTGGACCCCGTTCTGGGCCAACACGACCTACTCGGTCAAGGCGCTCGAGGATCCCGAGGGGCTGTTCGGCGAGGCCGAGAAGCTGCACTTCCTGGGCCGCACCGGCTTCGAGGAGGAGTTCCCCGAGGCCGCCGACTTCATCAGCCAGATCAAGCTCACCGACGAGGAGTACGGCAACCTGGAGGACAAGGTGGTCAACGAGTTCGGTGAGGGCAAGGAGCCCGAGGCCGTCGAGGCCTGGCTGGAGGAGTACCCGGACCTGCTTCCGGCGGTCTGAGAACTCGGCAGCACCGGCGCTCCGAGCCGGGCCGATCTTACGGCCCGATCCGGAGCCCGCATGACGACGGGGCCGATCGCGATGATTCGCGGTCGGCCCCGTCGTCATAGGCGGCCCCGTCGCCGGAAGGGGCCGGGAACGGGTCAGTTCTCGACGGTGACCTCGGCGCCGGTCCGTGCCGAGGCGTAGCAGGCATCCAGCACCCGGGCACGGCGCAGGGCGAGCGACCCGTCGTGCGCGGCCCAGTCCTCGGAGCGCACCTTCTGCAGGAAGTTCGCGACCGCGCGGGCGTGACGACCGTCCTCCCCGGCAACTGGCTGCAGCTCGGCAGGCATGCCGGCCACCTCGGTCCACACGTTCAGGCGCTGGTACGGGTCGCTCGGGGGCCCTCCCCATTCGATGGAGGCGCCGCCGTCGGCCCCGTAGAGGGTGACGTAGCACTGGTCGTACGGGATCCACTGGGCCCAGCTGGTCTCGAGCAGCAGCGTACCGCCGCCGTCGATCCGCAGGAACGCCGTGGCGAGGTCCTCGACCTCGAAGGGCGTGCCCTCCTCGACCTGCGAGACGCCGAAGCCGGAGCCGCCGCGACCCAGCGGCCCGAACTCGGCGTGCGTGCTGGCAGAGGCCGCTGTCACCTCTGGCTCGCCCATCAGGTGCAGCGCCATGTCGAGCATGTGCACGCCGATGTCCATCATCGCGCCGCCGCCCGAGCTGGCGGTCTTGGTGAACCAGGTGCCCATGCCCGGGATGCCCTGGCGGCGCAGCCACCCGGTCTTGGCGTAGTAGATCTTGCCGAGCACCCCGGACTCGACCACCTGACGCAGGGCCGTGACGTCACCGCGCTGGCGATGGTTGAACGCCACGTCCAGCACGCGACCGGCTCGGCCGGCGGCAGCGACCATGCTCTCGGCGGCCTCCGCGGTCTCGGCCATCGGCTTCTCGGTGAGCACGTGCAGACCCGCCTCGAGGGCGGCGGTCGCCATCGGAGCATGCAGGAAGGTCGGCGTCGCGATCGAGACGACATCGAGGTCCGCCTCGGCGATCATCTGCTTCCAGTCCCGGTAGCGGCCCGGTACATCGTGCTCGTCCCCGAACCGCGTCAGCAGGTGCTCCTCCATCGCGGACAGAGCGACCAGGTCGACGGTGGGGTCGGCGGCGTAGGCGGCCACGTGCTGCTGGCCGGCCCAGCCGAGGCCGATCACCCCGGCGCGCAGCCTGCGCTGCCCGCTTCCCTGTTCTGCTGCGGTCATCGTGCTGCCGTCCTTCCCTCGGGTGTGTGAGCACGGACAACCCTATGTCGGCGCTGCATGACGGCGCCGGGCGGACCGTATGACGTCGGGACATTCTGAGACCCGCCTCGCCTTCTTGCCCGATTCCACCCGGGATGACCGATTCCTCCCGTAATATGGACTCAGCGCGAGAGCTCGGCGCGGTTCAGCACGACGACGTGCCCCGGAACCGCTCCCGTTCTCGCGCCAATCCTGCAGTCCTGCTGTTCCCGCAGTACCCCACCCACCGCATCCGTCGCTCCGGGCCCTGCCCACTGTGCCGGCTCATCCCCAGGGAGAACCATGTCCGAGGTCTCGTCGTCCGCCCCGTCCACCCGTTCCCGCAAGGTGCGCGCCCTGCTCGCCGGAGGCCTCGTCCTCGGCGTCGGCGCCGCCATCACGCTCGCGGCGTGGAACGACTCCGAATACGCCACCGGGAGCTTCGAGTCCGGGGCCTTCGACCTCGAGGGCAGCGTGGACGGCTCCACCTACGACGAGCACGCCACGGCCGCCACCGCCGCCCCGCTCGCGTTCAGCCTCGACGCCTCGAACCTCTCGCCGGGCGATACGGTCACTGCTCCGTTTGCCGTGCGCCTGGACGACACCACGACCTACGGCGCGAACGTCGCCGTGGAACCGTCGGCGACCTCGGGCACGGTGACGGGGCTGACCTATTCACTCGCCACGACCAGCGCCTTCGGGTGCCAGGCCTCCACCGCGGACACGCTGGTCCCGGCCGGCACGAGCTTCGGCACCGAGCCCGGCACCGCGAACTTCGATCTGGCAGCGGGCGATGGCGCCACCGCGGGGGACGCCATCTTCCTCTGCTTCACGGTCACAGCAGGTGAGGCTCTGCAGCAGGGGCAGTCCGGTACGGCCACCTGGGAGTTCCTCGCCACCTCGGACAGCTGACCGGCCGGTGTCCAGCACACCGGGAGCCGGGCCCCGTACCACCTGGGGGTTATGGGTGAGGGCCGTGCTCGCCTCGGGCCTCGCGCTGGGCGCGGGCGCCACGACGACGCTCGCCGCGTGGACCGACCCCACCCGGGCGCAGGCGGATTTCTCCGCCTCGACGTTCGTCGTCGAGGCCAACCCGTCGGCCCCCTACTCCCCCGGCGGCCCGTGGGCGACGCATGCCGAGACCGCCGCCGAGCTGCGTCTCGCGGCCGACGGGATCACGCCGGGCTCCGCCCGGTACGCGCCGCTGGCGCTGCGCACCACGGCGGGCTCGCTCGGCGGGACGGCACTGCTGGGCGGAGCCCAGGTCACCGGTGACGGGACGGGCTCCCCGCAGCTCGGCCCGGCTCTGCGGTACCGCGTGGTCACCTACGAACCGAGCACCGGCACCTGCGCCGGGCCCGCGTTCGGGGACGGCGCCCGATTCGTCGTGGGGACGTCCGCCACGACCGTCCCCCTCACAACCGGTCAGGATCCGCAGCGCCCGCTCACCCTGCCCGCCGCGGGGCCGGACGCGCCCGGCCCCGCCGTCCACCTGTGCCTCGAGCTGTCCCTCCCGCGGGGCGCCGACAACGCCCTGCAGGGCAAGACCGCCACCGCCCGGTGGCAGATCACCGCGACCTCGGAGACGACATGAGCACCAGCACACGGCACGCCGCACCAGGCTCCGACGTGGGTCGGCGGTCCCTCACCGACCGGGCGCTGAACGCCGTCCTGAACCTCGCCGCGGCCGGCGGGGCGCTGTGCATCGTGCTGGTCGTGCTCGCGGTGGTCTTCGACATCTCGCTGATCCTGTTCCGCACCGGGTCGATGGAGCCGGCGATCCCGCAAGGGTCGCTCGCGGTGGTGCGGGAAGTGCCGGCCTCCGAGGTCGGCGTCGGTGACGTGGTGACCGTGGAGCGGGGCGAGCGCCTGCCGATCACGCATCGCGTGACCTCGATCGAACCGGCCGCGGACGCGCGCTGGGAGATCACGATGCAGGGCGACGCGAACCCCGGGCCGGACCCGGCACCGTACTCCGTGACCACGGTCCGCCTCGTGCTGTTCTCGATCCCCGGCCTGGCCCGCCCCGTCGCGGCACTGAACTCCCCGTGGATGCTCGGCGGTGTGACCCTCGCCGTGAGCGCGCTGGTGGTGTGGGCCCTGTGGCCGCGGGCCCGGTCGACCTCGGGCGCCCATAGCACCGAGGACACCGAGGACACCGTATGAGCCAGCCCTCCCGTCGCCGTCTCACGGCACTGCTGGTTGGGGCAGTGGTGCCGGCGATCCTGCTGCTCGGCGTCGCCCTGCCGACGTCCATCCAGCACACGGAGGCCGGATGGACGCAGACCAGCGCCGTCTCCGGCCAGGCCCGCGCGGCCACGATCCCCGCACCGCGCCTGACAGCGCCGTGCGAGTTCCGGCCCGGAGTGCTGGGGCTCGGAGCCCGTGTGCGCATCTTCTGGTCGCTCCCAGCGGGGTACACGCTCGCGGACATCGAGGTGCGGGCTTCCACCAGCGGCCTGGGATCGGTCCTCGCCCCACTGACGGGCTTCAACGTCACGGGCAACACTGTGCAGCAGTCGGACGGCACCTATCGCACGGATGTCCCGACGAATCTACTGGGCGGTCTGCTCGGCCTGGGCAGTGAGCTCGAGATCGCCCTCGTGGTGCGGGATGCGCCCAGCGGGTGGGTTTCGACGCGTGCTGCCGTGGCCAGCAACGCCGGCCTCCTGGCCGGTATCGGAGGGACCTGCCGCAACCTCACCTGAGCCGCAGGCCGCCCCCGTCGTTCACAACCCATGCTTCCCGCGGGAGAATCGGACAGTGTCCGACAGGACCCGACCTCCGAGAGAGCTGAGAGAGGAGCATCGTTGACGACGCACCCGACCTCCGCCCGCCCGAGCGACGCCCCGGACCGGTCCGCCGACGCCGCACAGCGCGGGGCCGACGCCGACTGGTGGCGCCAGGCGGCCGTCTACCAGATCTACCCGCGTTCCTTCGCCGACGGCAGGGGCGACGGGATGGGCGACTTCCGCGGGATCATCTCGCGTGTGCCCTACCTCCGGCAGCTGGGGATCGACGCGGTGTGGCTGAGCCCCTTCTACCCCTCCGCCCTGGCCGACGGCGGCTACGACGTCGACGACTACCGCGACGTGGACCCGCGCATCGGCACCTTGGAGGAGTTCGACGAGCTGGTGGCGGAGCTGCACGGCGTCGGCATCAAGCTCATCGTCGACATCGTCCCGAACCACTCCTCGGACCGTCACGAGTGGTTCCGGGAGGCGCTGGAGTCCCCGCGCGGATCGAACGCGCGCAAGCGGTACATCTTCCGCGACGGCAGGGGCGAGAACGGGCAGCTGCCCCCGGCGGACTGGACGTCCGTCTTCGGCGGCCGGGCCTGGACGCAGGTGCCCGATGGGCAGTGGTATCTGCACAGCTTCGCCAAGGAGCAACCCGACTTCAACTGGGGGCATCCCGAGGTCCGCGAGGACTTCCTGCGCACGCTGCGCTTCTGGTCCGATCGCGGGGTCGACGGGTTCCGCATCGACGTCGCCCATGGGCTCTCCAAGGACCTCGCGGAGGACCTCCCCAGCGCGGCCGAGCTGGAGGAGATCCCCAAGGACGGCAATCATCCGCTGTGGGACCGCGACGAGGTCCACGAGATCTACGCCGAGTGGCGGAAGGTGTTCGACGAGTACGATCCGCCCCGCATCGGGGTCGCCGAGGCCTGGGTCGAGACCGCTCAGCGGCGCGCGAAGTACGCCAGTCCGAAGGGGCTCGGCCAGGCGTTCAGCTTCGATCTCCTGGAGGCGGATTTCGAGGCGGAGGACTTCCGCCGCATCGTCTCCGACAACCTCGCCCAGTCCGCGGAGACCGGCTCGTCCAGCACCTGGGTGCTCTCCAACCACGACGTCGTCCGCCACGCGACCCGCTACGGGCTGCCGCCGCGCGACGGCCGCCCCGGCAAGCAAGGTGCGGACTGGATCATGGCCGGCGGCCCGGAGGACGAGATCGACCGGGACCTGGGCCTGCGCCGCGCCCGGGCCGCGACCCTGTTCGAGCTCGCCCTGCCCGGCAGCGCCTACCTGTACCAGGGCGAGGAGCTGGGCCTGCACGAGGTCGCCGACATTCCGGATGACCAGCGCCAGGATCCCGCGTTCTGGCGCAGCGCGCCCGGCGACCGCGGCCAGGACGGGCTGGGGCGCGACGGCTGCCGGGTGCCGCTGCCGTGGACTCGTGACGGGTCCTCCTTCGGCTTCGGCGAGGACGGCTCGCATCTGCCCCAGCCCGACTGGTTCGCCGAGTACTCGGTCGAGGCGGAGGAGGGCCTCGAGGGCTCGACGCTGGAGATGTACCGTGCGGCCCTGTCCCGCCGCCGCGAGCTGCAGACGGACGAGACGCTGACCTGGGACGAGGAACTGTGCCGCGGAGAGGTGCTGGGCTTCGAGCGTCCCGGCGGGTGGCTGAACGTCACCAACTTCGGGGACTCCCCCGTGGCCGTTCCCGAGGGGGACGTGCTGGTCACCAGCGCCGAGCTCGAGAGCGGGCCCGACGGGCAGCGCATGCTGCCGGGCGCAGCCACCGTCTGGCTGCGACGTCCGCAGCGCTGACCGTGCGCGAGCGCCACGAGCAGTCTCCACCAGCACGTAGCGGCTAGCCGCCACAAGCCCAGAGCGCCCCGGTCGTTCGAGCACGCGTCTCGAACGGCCGGGGCGCTGTCATGCCCTCGCCCGTCGGGTGCGGAGGCGGTCGAGGGCTCGCGACGGCGGGTCCGGATCACAGGCGATCGCGGGCCCCGATCGCCCGCGAGGGCTGGCCCGACCGCCCACGAGGGACAAGGCGCCCGTGCGTCGTCACGCAGTGTTCACCCGCCCGTGGCCAATCCGTCCACTCGGTATACCTATGGTGGCCGCATCGTCCACCGAGCCCGTCCGGGCTCCGCACCGAGAGGCTCTCCGTGACCGCTGGCCCCACCGTCGTCCTCGACTTCGACGGCACCCTCGCCCTCGGGCGCGGCCCGTTGCAGGCGTACATCGCCGCACTCGACGACCGGTCGAGCAACAGCGACAGCGGCGGCGACATAGTCCGCGCCTGCCTCGCCGCGATCGAGTCCTTCGACGCCGGCGCCACCGACCACCGGGACGCGTACGACGCCGTGCGCACCACCGCCCTCGCCCGGGGCATCACCGAGACCGACCTCAGCCGCGCCTACCTCGCCAGCCGCGACCTGCTGGGCACCGAGGACGCCCCGGTCGTCGCGCCCCGGGGCCTGTCGGCGTTCCTGGCGGAGCTGTCCACCTCGGCCACCTGCGTGCTGGCCACCAACGCCCCGGAGGCTGGCGTGGAGCGCGCCCTGATCTCGCTCGGCATCGAGCACTCGCTCCACGAGCGCCACCACGACGTGGGAAAGCCCGTCGGCCTCGAACCGATCATCGCCCACCACCTCGATCGCGGGCCCGTGCTCGCCGTCGGCGACATCTGGGAGTTCGACCTCGCTCCCGCCGCCCGCCTCGGCGCGGACACCGCGCTGGTGGGAGTCCGCGAGGTCCCCGAAGCCCGCCCCACCCTGCGGGGCGAGACCCTGACCGACCTCTACGAACCGATCCGCGACTGGGCCCGCGCCCATCGTGTGGCCGCCTCCGCCTGAGACCCGAGGTCCGCTGCACCCCGTGGGCAGCGGCCGATGTCCTGCCCGACCGTCCGACGCCGCCTCCGACCGACCCGATCACGCTCCGTCCGACAGCCGAACCGCCCTCACCTCCCGAAAGGCTCGCCTGCCATGCGCAAGAACCTCCTGACCACGTCCGCCGCGGCCCTCGCGCTGCTCTCCCTCGTCGGCTGCTCCTCCGCGGGCGGCGACGCCGCCTCCGGCGGCTCCGATCAGCGGCCTGAGGAGATCACCATCTCGCTGGTCCCCTCCGTCGAGGGCGAGGACCTCGCCGAGGCCCTCGACCCGCTGACGGAGTACCTCTCCGACGGGCTCGGCATCGACGTCCACGGCGTCGTCGCCAACGACTACGCCGCCACGGTCGAGGCGCTCGGCGCCGATCAGGCGCAGGTGATCATCACCGACGCCGGCTCGCTGTACAACGCGACCGAGCAGCACGACGCCCAGCTGGTGCTGCGCGACGTCCGCTTCGGGGCGACCTCCTACTCGGCCATCGCGATGACGAACAACCCCGACAAGTACTGCGAGGACGAGGTCGTCACCGCCACCTACGGCGCCACCGGTGACGAGATGTCCTACTGCAACGGCACCGAGACCGGCGCCGAGGCCACCGGTGAGGGGCCCGCCGGGGTCGAGGCGCTGGGCAAGATCGACTCCTCCACCCCCGTCGCGCTGCAGGCCGCCACCTCCCCGGCCGGCTACCAGTACCCGCTGGTGGCCATGCAGGAGCAGGGCGTGGACACCGACTCCCTGAACCAGGTCCCGGTCGAGGGCAACAACAACGCGGTCCTGGCGGTCCAGAACGGGGACGCCGAGGTGGGCTTCGCCTACTGGGATGCCCGCTCCACGGTCACCGAGGAAGCGCCCACGGTCGGTGAGGACACCGTGGTGTTCGCCTACACCGAGATGATCCCCAACGGCGGCGTCGCCGTCTCGGACAGCCTGCCCGACGACATGGCCGACGAGCTGGCCACCCTGATGGACGAGTACGCGGAGTCCTCCGACGAGGCCGCCGACGTCATGTTCGAGCTGGTGGGCCTCTCGGACTGGACCACCGACACCCAGCCGGAGCAGATTGCCCGCTACGGCGAGATCCTGGAGCAGTTCTCCGAGTGAGCACCCCGATCTCAGCGAGCTCCGCGGGGAGTGCGGCCACGGCGGCCGGGGCACCGGCCCCGGCCGCCGCCTGGCCGATCACCCTCCGCGACGTCACCGTCACCTACTCCAGCGGCACCCGCGCGCTGCGCGGGATCACGCTGTCGATCGCACCGGGCGAGATGGTCTCCGTGGTGGGGCTGTCCGGCTCCGGCAAGTCCACGCTGATCCGCACCATCAACGGCCTGGTCCCCGTCACCAGCGGCTCCGTCGTCGTCGGCGATCAGGACGTCTCCCAACTCTCCGGTCGCGGCCTGCGCGAGCTGCGAGGCAGCATCGGCATGATCTTCCAGGGCTTCAACCTGGCCGAGCGCACGAGCGTGCTCAGCAACGTGCTGGTGGGTCGATTCGCCCACTCCCCCGCCTGGCGCACCCTGCTGGGTCTCGCCCGCGCCGAGGACACCCGGATCGCCGCGGCGGCACTGGAGTCGGTGGGGATGCTCGAGCGGGCCTGGCACCGCGCCGGCGCCCTCTCCGGCGGGCAGAAGCAGCGGGTCGCGATCGCCCGGGCCCTCGCGCAGGAGCCCTCGGTGATGCTGGCCGACGAGCCGGTGGCGAGCCTGGACCCGCCCACCGCGCACTCCGTGATGGGCGACCTGCGGCGCATCAACGACCAGCGCGGGCTGACGGTGCTGGTGAATCTGCACCTGATGGACCTGGCGCGGCAGTACACGACCCGGATGATCGGGCTGCGCGAGGGAGAGCTCGTCTTCGACGGCCCGGCCGCCGAGGCCACGGACGCCGACTTCGAGACCATCTACGGGCGGCCGGTCCAGGGCCGCGATGTGCTGGGGAAAGCTGTATGAGCGCCCCGCAGGGCCGCGCGGCCGCTCCCCTGCCCGCCGGGCCGGCACTGCCCCCGCGGCCGACGAACCGGCTGCGCACGGCGCTGATCCTGGCAGCGCTGGCCGCCTTCACGCTCTCCACGTGCCTCCCGGCGATCGGCGGGGTCGAACTGGATCTGGCCTCGATCCTGGACAACTGGCGCAACGGCGCCACCAAGCTGCAGCAACTGGCCCGGCCCAACCTCGCCTTCGCGCCCCGCACTCTCGGCCCCATGCTGGAGACGCTCGCGATGGCCGTGGTCGGGGCGGTCAGCGCGGCGCTGCTCTCGATCCCGGTGACGCTGTGGGCCGCCCGCCCCTCGAACCCGAACCCGCTCACCCGCCAGGCGGTGCGGTTCGTGGTCAACATCGTCCGCGCCGTGCCCGATCTCGTGTACGCCACCATCCTGGTCGCGATGATCGGGGTGGGCACCCTGCCGGGCGTGGTCACCCTGATCCTGTTCGACGCCGGCGTGGTCATCAAGCTGGTCTCCGAGGCGATCGACTCCACCGACCACCCCTACCTCGAAGCGGGCCGGGCCGCCGGCGGCACCCAGGCCCAGATCAACCGCCGCACGCTCCTGCCGCAGTCCTGGCCCCTGTTCGCCACTCAGTGGCTGTACTCGCTGGAGCTGAACGTGCGCATCTCGGCGATCCTCGGCATCGTCGGCGCCGGCGGCATCGGCCGGCTGCTGGATGAGCGCCGCGCGTTCTACGCCTACGAGGACGTCTCGCTGATCATCCTCGAGATCCTCGTGGTGGTGGTCGCGATCGAACTGGTCTCGACCACGCTGCGCAGGAGGCTGCGATGAGCGCCGCCACCGGGACCCCGGCCCCCGCCGGCGCCGTCGCTCCCGCCGCGCCGACACTGCCCCCGCGCCCCTCCCGCGTCGGCCCCACGATCGCCGCCGTGGTCGCGGGAGCGATCGTGCTGCTGGCCACCGCCGGGCTCGACATCGCCTGGGGCTCTCTGGGCGAGATCCCGGCGCGCGTGGTGACGTATCTGCAGCTGCTGTTCGCCGAGCCGAACTGGGAGAAGCTGCCGCGGGCACTGTTCGAGACCTGGCGGTCGATCTCGATGGCGTGGCTGGGGGCGATCGGCTGCGTGGCGGTCTCGATCCCGCTGGGCATCCTGGCCGCGCGCGGCGTGGGCCCGGCGTGGCTGCGCTACCCGCTGCGCTGGCTGTTCGCCGTGATCCGCGCCGTGCCGGAGGTGGTGATCGCCCTGGTGCTGCTGACGGTGACGGGGCTGACGCCGCTGACCGGCGCGCTCGCCCTCGGCATCGCCGGCATCGGCACCCAGGGCAAATGGGTCTACGAGGCGATCGAGTCGGTCCAGGAGGGCGCCTCCGAGGCCGTGCGCGCCGCCGGCGGGACCACGGCCGAGGTCGCCCGGTGGGCGCTGTGGCCGGCGGCCCTGCCCACGCTGATGTCGTTCGCGCTGTACCGCTTCGAGATCAACATCCGCACCTCCGCGGTGCTGGGCCTCATCGGCGCAGGTGGCATCGGCACTATGCTCTCGAACTACACCAATTACCGGGAGTGGGACACGGTGGGCATGCTGCTGATCGTGGTCGTCGCGGTCACGATGCTGATCGATCTGGTCTCCGGCGGCATCCGCCGGCGGATCATGGAAGGGGCGCGCTGATGACGTGGACCGGTCCCGCCGATGCTCCGCTCAGCGCCCGGATCGCGGCGCTGGCCCCGTCCTTCCAGCGCACCGAACGGCTCGTGGTGGACCGCATCACCGCGGATCTCGCCGGAGCGGTCGAATGCACCGCTCAGCAGCTCGCCGACCAGGTCGGGGTGGGTCGTGCCTCGGTGATCCGCACCGCCCGCACCCTGGGGTACGAGGGGTACCCGCAGATGCGGGTCGCCCTGGCGCGGGAGCTGTCCTTCGATGAGGCCGACGGCACGGGCGCGGCCGACGGGGCAGGCGAGGCCGGGGCCGTGCGCGCCTCGATCCTGCGGTTCGCCAAGACGCTCCCCCGGGTCACCTCCGCCCTCTCGGACGAGACGGTCGATGAATTCGTGACGGCGCTGGATGGTGCCTACCGCGTGGTGATCGCCGCAGCCGGGCTCTCGGTGCCGCTGGGGCTGAGCGCGGCGATGCGTCTGAGCTCGGTGGACCGGCCCGCGGAGTTCATCCCCGACCCGCTCTCGCAGCTGATCTCCGCCCGCCGGCTCGGCCCGGACTCGGTGTGCCTGGTCATCTCCGGCTCCGGCGCGAACCCGTCGTCCCTGGACGTGGCCACCGAGGCGCGGGCCTCCGGAGCCACGGTGCTGGCGCTGACCTCGTTCACCTCCGCCCCGCTGACCGAGCTGGCCGATGTGGCGCTGGTGGTGCCCACGGTCCACGAGTCCTTCTCCGACGAGCTGATGCAGACCTCGCGGGTCGCGCTGACCCTGGTGCTCGAAGCGGTCATTGAACTGCTGGTCGCCCGCCGCGGGGAGCAGGGCCAGCAGGCCCGAGACTCCGTGATGTCGCTGCTGGGTCAGCGGATCAGCGAATAGCTCGCACACGTCGTGCAGATGCCGATCGGAGGCCCGCGCCACAGGATCGCCGATTTCCAAGGACACCTCCTGTCCTTCAGGGGTAGGCAGTCTGGAGCCTCCAACTCGATGACGGAGGTCCCATGAGCAGCACCATCCAGATCACCATCGACGCCCGCGACCCCCGCGCTCTGTCCACCTTCTGGCGCGACGTGCTCGGGTACGTGCATCCGGCCCCACCCGGGACGACGGTCGCCGCGGGTGAGGACCCGCTGGCGGCGTGGGACGAGTTCCTAGAACGCAGCGGGATCCCTCCGGAGCAGCGCAATAGCGCTTCCGCCCTCGAGGACCCCGACGGGACGGGGCCGCGGGTGTTCTTCCAGCAGGTGCTCGAGGGCAAGGTCGTCAAGAACAGGGTCCATCTCGATGTGCGGACGGCGAGTGAACTGCGTGGTGCTGAGCGCATGGAGGCACTCGAGGAGGAAGCACAGCGGCTGCTCGGCCTCGGCGCCGCGCGGCTCTTCCGCCACGAGCCGGAACCACCCATGAGCATTGGCTTCCTCGTCATGGCCGATCCAGAGGGCAATGAGTTCTGCCTCGACTGAATCCGTCCTCTCGTCTCCCGCGGTTGGAGCCGCCCCGGGAGAACCGCGATGGCCAGAATTGGTCGCCGCGGGCTGAGATGTTCCGGGCGCCTCACAGCGTTGCATCCTGCGGCGCCTTCCACGGCGCCCCAGCCGCAGCCGCCAGCTGTCGGCCGCACCGCACCCGTTCCCGAGGAGCTGTCATGACACTCATCCCCCGCACCGAACTCGACGTCTTTCCGCTGAACCTGGGTGGCAACACCTTCGGATGGACCTCGGACCGCGAGACGTCCTTCGCCGTGCTCGACGCCTACGTCGCCGCGGGCGGCAACTTCATCGACACCGCCGATGGGTACTCCGCGTGGGTCGAGGGCAACTCCGGCGGAGAGTCGGAGGCGGTTCTGGGGCAGTGGATGGCCGAGCGCGGCAACCGCGACCAGCTGGTGATCGCCACCAAGGTGGGCTCGAAGCCGGACCGCAAGGGCCTGGAGGCCGCGAACGTGGAGGCGGCGCTGACGGAGTCGCTGCAGCGTCTGCAGACCGACGTGATCGACCTGTACTACCTCCACTTCGATGACGAGTCGGTGGCGATCGCCGATCAGGTCCGCACCTTCCACGGGCTCGTCGAGTCCGGCCGCGTGCGTCACGTCGCGCTGTCGAACTTCTCCCCGGAGCGCATGCGCGAGTGGTTCGAGACCGCACAGCGCGAGGGTTTGACCGTCCCGGTGGCGATCCAGCCTCAGTACAACCTGCTGCACCGGGCCGACTACGAGAACTCCTACGGGCCGATCGCCCGTGAGTTCGACGTGGCCGTCTTCCCCTACTTCGCGCTGGCCTCCGGTGTGCTCACCGGCAAGTACCGCTCCAGGGAGGATCTGGAAGGTCGCGCTCGCAAGGGCATGGCGCAGTCCCTGGTCACCGACGAGAGTCTGGCCGTCGTCGACGCGCTGGAGAAGGTCGCCTCCGCTCACGGCGCGGAGATCACCAGCGTGGCCCTGGCGTGGCTGCTGGCCAAGGGGGTCACGGCGCCCATCGCCTCGGCCTCGACCACCGAGCAGGTGCCCGCCCTGATCGCCGCCGCCTCGCTCGAGCTCTCGGCCGAGGAAGTCGCTGCGCTCGATGAGGTCTCCCGTCCCTTCGCCTGAGTGATCGGCGGGCTGCCCGGGGCCGGACCGGCACCGGGCAGCCCGCCGCCCGCAGCACATCCCGCCCCTCATCCAGCCGCCGGACCAGCACCCTCTCAGAGGCCATCTAGGCTGGATACATGGTTGCTCAGGATCCCTCACGACCGGTTCGCCCCTCCACCCGCAGGCACCGCACACGCACCCTCGTCATCGTCGCGATCGCGGCAGCGGTGGTCGCCGGAGTCGTCGGGCTCGGCGCCGGCGGGGTCGGCGGGTTCATGCTCTCCTCCGGCTCCGGCGGATCAGGCGGTTCCCGCGCGGAGCAGAACGTCGCCGAGGGGTGCGCAGTCCTCGAGCGCATCGAGAGCGACCTCCCCTTCGAGGAATCGGAGTTCAGTCTCGAGACCCCGCAGATATTCGAGATCACCGCCATCGCGAGCTCCTTCATGGCCGCCGGCACTGCCGACCCGGCCCGGTCGGACCTCTACGACGCCGGGCGCCGCGTCCAGGAGGGCCTGAACACCTTCGATGTGGGAGGAGGTCAATGCCGCGCTCGAGGCCCTTGGCGCCGAGTGCGGCTGACGTGCTCTCGGCGGTGACGGCACGGCCCGAGGGAAGCGCACTGTCACCGATCCCGCGACGCGCGGCCCGGACTCCCCCAGCCGGCACGGCTACAGTGCCTTCGAGCCCGACGCCCACTGCCGAGAGAGATCGATGCCGCCTTCGACGACCCTGACCGCTTCCGCCGTTCACGCCGGATACCCCGGGGAGAGAGTGCTCGAGGGGGTGGATCTGACGATCAGCGCGGGCGAGGCGCCGTTGGGCCTGCTGGGCCCCTCCGGAGCCGGGAAGACCACGCTGATCGATGTGCTGCGCGGGGAACTGAAGCCATCGGCCGGGGACGTCACCTACCAGGGTCGCAGCGTCGGCCGCCTGCGCGGGAAGGATCGCAAGGAGTTCCGCGCCGCTGTGCGCTTCATGTCGCAGTACTCGATGACGATCTCGGATCCACGCGAGACCGTACGGGCCCGCCTGCAGCGTGCGGCCAAGGAGGCCCGCAAGGGAGGCCGCACCCACGCCGTCTCCCCCGCGGAGATGCTCGCGACCGTCGGCCTCGAGGACCATGTCCTGGATCGTGCGCTGATCACGCTCTCCGGGGGCGAGAGGCAGCGAGTCGCCCTGGCGACGGCCCTGGCCACGCGCCCGGAGATCCTGGTGCTCGATGAGCCGCTGACCGCGGTGGACCCCGGCATGCGCGGCGAGATCGCCGCGTCGCTGACCGCTCTGATCCAGCGGCTCGGCGTGGGCACGCTGATCGCCTCGCATGATATCGAGCTCCTCCAGCGCATGTGCCCGCAGGTCGCCTTCCTCGGGCAGGGCCGCATCCTCGCGCGGGGACCGCTCGAGGAGGTCCTGGCCAGCACGGAGCACGAGGACATCCGCGATCTCGCCGCCAGCGTCCCGCAGGCGATCCAGCGCTTCCGCTGACCCTCCGGCGTGAGCCGGGACGCTCCGCCGCGGTGGAGCGAGGGTCCGGCTGTCACTGCAGTGCGCGCACCTCGGCGACGGCGGTGTAGAGCGCGCGATGGGCCGGTCGCAGCGAGGCATGCGCCTCGGCGGCCGACGGCTCCGGCTCGATGGTGCGGACGGTCTCCCGGGCCGCCAGCGGGACGATGCCGTGCTCCAGTCCGAGAGCGTCGGCCGCGGCGATGGCGCAGCCCACCAGGGCGGCGTCGTCCTGCTCGAGGGTCCGTACGGGCCGGCCCATGACGTCGGCGAGGATCCGCAGCCACGGCGCGGAGGCCGCTCCCCCACCGGTCACCGCCAGCGGACGCCGTCCCTCCGCCCCCTCGACGTGCGCGTGGGCGAGGGCGTGGGCGATCCCCTCGAGCACCGCCGCATACATGTCGATCCCGCGGGTGCCCGCTCCCATGCCGATGACCGCGGCGCGCAGGTTGCCGTCCCGTACGGGGAAACGCTCCCCGAAAAGAGACGGCAGGGCGAGCAGGCCCGTCGGCCCGCGACCGTGCTCGGCCTCGCGGCGCTCGAGCATGGCGTCGGCCGTCGCCGCGGATACGCCCTCCAGAAGGGCTTCGCGCGCCCAGGATGCTGCGGCGCCGGCAGCGAGCAGGGCGGAGATCCGCAGGGTGCCGCTGGGGGCGCGGCGGGTCGCGCCGAGGGCGAGGTGGTGCGATGCGCCCGGGCGCGAGGCGGAGTGGACGCGGGGCAGCACGGACGCGAGCCACCCGCTGCTGCCGAGGTAGGCGTACTCATCCCCCGGGTCGAGGCCGACCAGGCCCAGCGTCGTCGCCCCGGCATCACCGGGCGCGAGCACCACGGGAAGACCGGCCGGCAGGCCCAGCAGCTGCTGCGCGTTCGCACCGGTGCGGCCGATGACCTGGCCGGCGCTCGTGGTGATCGCGGGCAGCAGTGTCTCGTCGATGCCTGCGGCCGCCGCGATCGGCGGCGACCAGGTGCGGCTGCGAGCGTCGAGGAGGCCGGTGGCGGCGGCCGTGGTCGGATCGCACCAGCAGCCCAGACCCAGCAGGTGCGCGAGGTGGCCGGCGGGACCGAACACGATGCCCCGCGTGCGCTGGACGAGGCCCGGGTCAGTGCGTACCAGGCGGCGGAACATCGCGGCGCAGCTGGTGGCGTCCTGCAGGTTCCCGGTGATCCGGTCCCACGAGGAGACTGCTGCATCCTCGTCTCGGAAAGCCGCGTGCAGTTCGTCGGCCTCCCGAGCGGCACGGGTGTCGCTGTAGAGGATGGCCGGGACGTCGGTGCCGTCGCCCGTCTCGAGCACGAGGTCCTGCATCTGCCCGGTCAGGGACAGCGCTCCGATCGGCGCATCGGGCGAGCCATCGCCCGGCCCGTCGGCCCGGATGGCCGTGATCGCCGCGCGTGCGGAGCGCACCCAGTCCGACGGAGCCTGCTCCGCTCCTCCGCCCGGGGCGGATCGGGTGGGGTACGCGCTGCTCGCCTGCGCCCGGAGGGTGCCCGTCGTGTCGATCAGCGCCGCTTTGGCAGCGGAGGTCCCGAGATCCAGGCACAGGAGGGAGGGCATGCGCTCAGAGTAAGGGGCTGGCCCTTTCGGTGCGGGGCACCCGTCGGCGCACACCGCGTCACCAGTGCCGCGCCGCGGGCTCCCTCACTCGGCTGTCTCGGTAGGCAGCCCGGTGACCTCGTAATCGCGCTTGATGGTCGCGGTCGCCCGGCCCCACGCGTCGTCCTTGACCCGTTCCTGGTGGGCAGCGAACGCGTCGGCATCACGGAACTGCTCCTGGACGGACCAGATCAGCGGATCGTCCGTCCGCGTGACGTCGAAATACTCGCAGCCCTCCTCGGCGCGGGTCAGTTCGACGTGGCGAGGCAGGTATGCCTCGACGACCCTCGCCTCGTCGACGTCGGCGCAGACGAGGTTCCCGGTGAGCCGGACTGGCGACATGGACGCTCCCTGTGGTCGATCGTGCGGTGTGCTGAGACCGCCCCCAGGGTGCCATCTCTCGCCGCGCCGGGCGTGGAGGTTCCGTCTCCGCCTCGTCCGTGCGCCGGAGGCGGGAGAGGGCGAGCACGATCAGCACGATCGCGGTGGTGGCGGTCAGGGCGGTGGTGCCGGCCACGAGGAGGACCAGCACGCCGGTGAGGCCGATCAGGACGGCCTGCGCCGCGCGCGAGGCGGAGGTGGTCGGGGCCTGCGGCAGCGGGAGCCGCTCGATGCCGCCGAGCAGCCGGGCCACGCCTGCGGTCAGGACGATGGCCAGCGCGATCCACACCGGCCGCGTCAGCCACCACCCCGCGCTCGAGGGCTCGGGCAGCGACAGCTCTGCGGCGGCGGCGACGAACGCGGTGACGGCGGCCATCGCCAGCAGCACCGTGAGGTTCCACAGGTAGATGGTCATGGCGCGCTGCGTGACGAACGCGGTCAGCGCCGCGACCCGGGGCCGCCTGCTCAGGGCGGTGATCGGCCCGCGCAGGAGCGAGAGCACAGCGATCTGGGCGGCGCCGACGAGCAGCAGGACGGTGGTGGGCGGGTTCATGTTGGCAACCAGATCCGGGGAGAAGATCCCTGCAGCGATCGTGCCGGCTGCCAGGGCGGCGGCGACGAGCCCGCCGAGGGCTCGGGTCCGGGGCCGCAGGGCGTCGATGCGCCCGTCGGCGAGGAAGAATCCGGCCTGCTGCAGGGCGAGCCAGACGAAGGCGAGGTTGGTGTAGCCGATGGCCTCGATGGCGGTGGCCAGCCGCAGGGCGTCGATCAGCACGGCGCCGGTGACCAGGCCGGCGAGGGTGGCCAGCGGAGCGCGCTGGTGTGCGGTCAGGAGGGCCGGGAGCACTGCTTGAACGGCGAGGAACACCCCCAGGAACCACAGGGGTTGTCCGTAGCGGATGCCGGTCAGCGCCACGAGATCGGCCGGAACCCCGGCGCTGGTCAGCACGGCCAGCGCGACGCCGGCGACGGCGATCGTCACCACGGCCGGGACCAGCAGCCGGTGGACGCGTCCCACCACGAAGCCGGTCGCGGTTCCGCCTCGCTCGCGCATCCGCCGGTACCCGTGCATCCCGGCGAAGCCGCCGATCACGAAGAAGATCGGCATCACCTGGAGAAGCCACGTCAGCGGCGGGTACCAGGCGGCGCCCACCGTGGCGTACTCCAGGACCGGCCCGGCCGGTGCCAGCGTGACGCCCACCTGGAGCGAGTGCAGCACGACGATGACGAGCACGCAGATCGCCCGCACGAGGTCGATGCCGGCGTCGCGTCCCCAGGCTCGCCCTGCCGGGCGATGCGGGGCAGTGCGGGATGGGGCGGTGCGGGATGGGGCGGTGCGGGATTGCGGCGCCGGGGCGATGGCCATGGGTTCTCCTCCTGGGGTGACGCCAGGAGGCTATGGACGCGGCCTCGTCCAGGACATCGCTCGCGGGTGCCCTGGCGACCCCCTACCGGGGAGTGATCTCAGGAGGTGGGCTCGACCAGGCGGCTGTCGTAGGCGAAGATCACGGCCTGGACGCGGTCGCGGGCACCGATCTTGGTGAGGATCCTGCCCACGTGCGTCTTGACCGTGTGCTCGGAGAGGAACAGGTCGGCGGCGATCTCCCCGTTCGAGCGTCCCTGCCCCATCAGCAGCAGCACGTCCCGCTCGCGCTCGGTGAGCTTCGCCAGCAGCCCCGCGGCGCGAGGCGGCTGCGGCTTCTGGGCGGCGAACTGGGCGATCATCTTCCGGGTGATGCCCGGGGAGAGCAGCGCGTCGCCGGCGGCGACGACGCGCACCGCATGGACGAGCTCCTCGGGCGGGGCGTCCTTGAGCAGGAACCCGCTGGCCCCGGCCTGCAGGGCGTCGTAGACGTAGTCATCGATGTCGAAGGTGGTCAGCATGAGGATCCGCGGCACCTTCGCCGCCGGGAAGCCCGGTCCCAGGATCTGCCGGGTCGCCTCGATGCCGTTCAGCTCCGGCATCCGCACGTCCATGACGATCACGTCCGGGCTCAGCCGGGCGGCGAGCGCAAGAGCTTCCTTGCCGGTGGTGGCCTGGCCCGCGACCCGGATCCCGTCGTGGGCGTCCAGGAGCGCGGCGAATCCCGCGCGGACCATCGCGGCGTCGTCGACGATCAGGACGTCGATGCTCATTCCGGCCTCCCGTCCCGATCATCGAACGGCAGCACCGCGGAGACGGTCCATCCTCCCGAGGGGTCGGGTCCCACGGCGAGGCTGCCTCCCAGCAGCGAGACCCGCTCCTGCATGCCGCGCAGTCCGTGGCCGCTGCCCGAGGTGGCAGCGACGGTGCCGTCGAGGCCCGCGATGGAGGGCGACCGGCGAGCGCCGGGCTGGGTGGCGTCGCCCTCGGCCACCTCGTCATTGTGCACGCGGAGCGCGACGGCGGAGCCCTCGGTGCCGACGCTCAGGTCGATCGGAGCGCCGGGCGCGTGGCGCACGGCGTTGCTGAGGGCTTCCTGGGTGATGCGGAAGGCGGCGATGTGCAGGCTGGGCGGCAATCCGTCGGGCGGCGGCGAGAAGGAGAACTCGACCTCGCCGCCGGTGCGGCGGATGCCCTCGACCAGGGCCGGGATATCGGCGATCGATTGCTGCGGTGCCAGTTCGGTGGCGTCGTCCTCGGTGCGCAGCACACCGAGCAGGCGCCGCATCTCGGTCAGGGAGTTGCGGGCGGTCTGGGAGATCTCCTCGAACTCCGCGGTGGCCTCCGGCGCGAGATCCGGGATCCGGTAGCGGGCGGTGGAGGCCTGGACCTGGATCAGCGAGGTGCTGTGGGCGACCACGTCGTGCAGCTCCCGGGCGATCCGGGTGCGCTCCTCGACGAGGATGCGCCGTGCCTGCTCCGATGCCGTGAGCTCCCGTTCCCGGTTCAGCTCCTCGCCCACGCGGATCCTGCCGGCCAGCAGCACCGCCACCAGCAGCGCGGCGCCGGTGATCGAGGCCGTCACGATGAGGTTCGGGCCGGCCGTGCTCGCGGGGACGGCGGGCACGATCATCGGCAGGGCGAGGGAGGCGGCCATGGGCGCTGCCCAGGACACCAGACCGATGCGCCACCCGTGGACGGTGGCGATCACCAGGACGAACACCGTGAACGTGATCATGGCCGGCACCGACCAGGGCCACGGCCAGGACAGGTCCCGGCTCGCCGAGGTCACGAGGGGCAGCACCAGGGCGGCCACGCCGAAGACGACGGCTGCCACTCGGGGTCCGCTGAGTGCGATCAGCGGTGCGCTGCACAGGGCGGCCCCGAGCGGGATGGCCACCGGCACGGGCGTGCCGTAGTAGGTCGCGTGGATCGGCACGAGCACCGAGAACAGCGTCACGGTTAGGACCATGAGCGCGGCCAGCGGCACCATGCGCATCCGTCGCGCCCGTCTGGTCGAGCGCGGGAGATCGCCGGGGAAATCGGTGTGGTCCACACTCCGACGCTAGCCCGCAGCGCATCCCGGCACATCACTCTCACGTACCACGCACAGGCCCTACCTGGGAGGGTGGCTGTCGGCGCCGATGCGCCCGTCTCGGCGGGTCAGAGCGCCGCAGGGCAGGGCACGACGGGTCCGAGGGCCACTGGGGCGTTGGGACCACGGGGCGATGCCGGCTCACGGCCAGCGCCCGTCGCGGCCACGCGGTCCGGGGCTGCATGGCCGGCCGGGAGCAGGGCAGGTGTCGTCCGCGCCCGTGCCGACGCGCGTCCTCGGGCCGTCCTGACCCGGTCGACGACGAGGCCGATCACGCCGGCCACCACGACTCCGATGACCGCACTGAGCAGCGGCTGGTCACCGAGCCACTGCCCGGCGACCACGCCGATGACCGTGCTGTACAGCGACCACATCAAGCCGGCGACGACGCTGAGCGCCGCGAACCGGGGCCACGGATAGCGCAGGACACCTGCGCTGATGTTCACGGCGACCCGGCCGACGGGGATGAAGCGGGCGGAGAGGATGAACGGCGCCCCGCGCTGCTCGAGGGACTGCTGGGCGCGGGCCAGGGCCGAGGAGAAGCGCCGCCCCTGCATCCAGCGCGGCATCCTGTCCCCCAGCGTGCGGCCGAGCAGGTAGGCGATGTTGTCACCGATGATGGCGCCCGCCGCGGCGACCAGGCCCAGCAGCACGATGATGACCGGATCCCCGGTGGCCGCGGCGGTCGCGACGGCCGCCACCAGCACGGTCTCGCTGGGAATTGGAGGGAAGAACCCGTCGATCACGGAGGCGACGAACATGACCAGGAGAAGCCATGGCGATTCGGCCGCTTGCAGGATGAAGTCGTTGATCTGTTCCACACCTCGACGCTAGATCCGCGGACTCGCCCGCACATCGCTCGGCGGACCGATTGCCATCGCTCCACGGGGTGACGCGCGAGAGCGCGTGAGCTCGACCCCGCTGCGGCTGCCCGTCTCGGCGTCATGGGATGATCACGTCCATGACGATCGCTCCCCGCGCCGAGGCCGCCCTGTGAGAGCACTCGGCTTCGTCCTGGTCGTCGTGGCCGCCGTTCTGCTGGTATCGAGCATGGCCTCGATCTACGCCACCACCATGACGGTTCGTCGCAGCACGCTCTCCCCCTGGGCGGTCGTGCTCGGCGCGGCTGCGGTCACGGTCGGAGCGCTGGGCGGAGTTCTCGTGCTGCTCTGAGTGGGTCGATGCTGCGCCGGAGAGCGGCGGCCCATCGCCATCCGTCGCGTCGGCCGGTCGTACATGCGGAAGGCACGGGGCCGATACATTGGCGCCATGAGCACTGTTGCCCAGAACACCGCCCCCGCCGATGACCCGGCCGCCGATTCCCCCGCTCCGGAAACGCCGATGGCCGTGCACGCCTGGTCGCTGCACCGCACGCTCGGCGGATTCATCGCCGAACACGCCAACCCGCCCGGCTCCTCCGCCATGACGCCGACGGCCGCTGCGCCCGGCGCCGTGGACATGCTGGACCTGCCGCGCGAGCTCGCCGCCCACGGAGTCGGCACCGTGCAGCTGTGCCATTTCCACCTGCCCCGCCGAGACCGCTCCTACCTCGAAGAGCTACGCGGCGCCCTCGCCGAGGCCGACGTGACGCTGGATGCCCTGCTGGTGGACTCCGGCGACCCCGTCCACCCCACCGACGCCGACGCCCACGAGGCCTGGATCGCCGGCTGGCTCGAGGACGCCGCCGTCCTCGGCGCGAAGCGAGGCCGCGTGTGCGCGGGAGAGTCCTCCCCCACGCCCGAGCTCATCGCCGCCAGCGGCGAGCGCCTGGCCCGGCTGGCCGCCGGCTCCCCGGTGCGAGTGGTCACCGAGAACTGGAAGGACCTGCTGGCCTCGGCCGAAGACGTCCACGCGCTGCTGGATGCGGCGGGAGGCTCCATCGGCCTGCTGGTGGATCTGGACAACTGGAAGATGCCCGATCGCGAGGCGCAGCTGGCGAGCATCGGCGGCCTCGCCGAGACCTCCCACGCCAAGTGCCCCACCACCGCTGAAGGCACCCTGGATACCGAGGACTACCGCCGCGTGCTGCAGGCGGTGCTGGGCGCCGGCTATGACGGACCGCTGTGCCTGGTCTACGCCGGCGCGGACGACGACGAGTGGGCGGGCCTGGCCGCGTGCCAGCAGGTGGTCGACGCCGTGCGCGCGACGCGCTGACGCCGACCGCCGAGCTCGACGCCGCTGGCTGCATGACAGCGCCCCCGATACGACCTTCCCGGGTCGGATCAGGGGCGCGTGCCTGTTTTCACTGGCGGTCGAGGTACTTCCTGGCGCTCTGCTGTGCCTGGTCGATCTTCGCGCTGTGACGCGGCGACGCGCGCCGCGCGGTGTCGGCGACCGTGTCCGTGGCACGCGTGGCTGCCCGGCGGCCCTTCTCGCTGCGCAGGGCAGTTCGTGCGGAGTGGAGGAGTCGACTCAGCTTCATCCCCCGATGGCACCACCGGGGGCTGTGCGCGGCCTGGCAACACCGTCCGGGTCCCCTGCATGGCTACGCCCGGCTTCGGAAGAGTGGGCGCTCTCGCACCTCGACCCAGCCGCTGCGCTGACCAGTGGGCCCGGAGGGGATCGAACCCTCGACCCGCGGATTAAAAGTCCGATGCTCTACCAACTGAGCTACAGGCCCGTGCCCGCGTGGCGGGCCAACCCATCTTAACGGCGCGCGCAGGACGAAGCGGACGCCAGGTGACCGGTCGTACCCGTCACCTGGCGTCCGCCGTGCGCCGTTCCCGTCGTCGCCGGGCCCGCCGGTCAGACTCCGGCGTTGCGCCTGCTGTCCTGGTAGTCGCTGACGTCCACGCCTTCCCAGACCTCGATGTTCTTGATCTCGGGCAGGTCCGAGGCGAGGAAGATCGGGTCGTGGCCCTGTGCCAGCTGCTCGTTGTAGTGGCGCAGCAGCTTCATGGCGGTCGGGGCGAGAAGGGCGATCACGATGAGGTTGATGATCGCGATGAAGACCATGCTGACCCCGGCGATGGACCAGGCCAGGTCCACCGAGATCACCGAACCGATGAACACGAGGGCGACCACGGCGAGGCCGAAGGCGATATGCCAGCCGCGCTTGCTGGTGATGAAGTGCATGTTCGCCTCGCCGTAGGAGAAGTTCCCCAGCACGGAGGTGAAGGCGAGCAGGAACATGATCGCCGCCAGCAGGATCGCGGCCCACCCACCGAGGTTGGCGGTCATCGACTCCTGCACCATCACCAGTCCCTCACCGCCGGCGGAGACGTCGGGGAAGGCCACCAGCACGATGAACGCGGTGATCGAGCAGATCAGGATCGTGTCGAAGTAGACCCCGAGGGTCTGGACCAGGCCCTGCTTGACCGGGTGGCTGACCGAGGCGGTGGCGGCCACGTTCGGCACCGAGCCCATGCCCGCCTCGTTCGAGAGCATCCCGCGCTGGACGCCGTTGACGATCGCGGCACCGATGCCGCCACCGATCGCGGCCTGCGGGCTGAACGCCTCCGTGACGATCTGGCCGACCACACGCGGCAGCTCACCGAGGTTCAGGCCGACGATGAGGATGCCGATGACCAGGTAGATCAGCGCCATCAGCGGCACCATGTTCTGGGCCACCCGGGCCACCCGGCGCATCCCGCCGAATACGATCACACCGGTGAGGACGGCCAGCACCACACCGAGCACGACAGGCATCCACGGCATCCCCGCAGGATCCGCGTAGATCGCAACCGCACCGCTGAACGCGTCGACGATGGTGTTGGCCTGCAGCGAGGTGAAGGCGAAGGCGAAGCAGAAGATGAACAGGACCGCGAAGAACAGCCCGAAGCCGCGGCTGCCCAGCCCCCGCTGGATGTAGAAGGCCGGCCCGCCCTTGTAGGTGTCCTCGGCACGGGACTTCCACAGCTGGGCGAGGGTGGATTCGATGAAGCTGGCAGCGCTGGTGAGCAGGCACATCACCCACATCCACAGCACGGCGCCCGGCCCGCCCAGGAAGATCGCCCCGGCCACGCCGGAGATGTTGCCGGTGCCCACGCGCGCTGCCGCGGAGACGCTGAAGGCCTGGAACGCGCTGAGGGACTTGGTCCTCACGATGCGGTTGCGGCCCGCCCCGCGCTGCTCACGCTGCGCCTTCTGCGTGATCGCGCCGAACATCGCCGGGATCATCCGGAACTGCACTCCCCGGGAGCGGATCGTGAAGTACAGGGCGAGCACGACGACCACGGGCATCCCTGCCCAGGTCCACAGCCAGCCCTCGGCGTTTCCCAGCCATTCATTGAGTGATTCCAGAGGAGTCATGTCCATGACGGTACCCAGTGCCCCTCCAGGTCCGTCGCGATTCGGCGTGATGCGGCCGCCGTGGCTCACTCATGTCTGCGCGCGCGGGAGTCCGCGATCCGGGCACCCGTGACGCACAACACAGAGAGTTCTCGCCCCCGGCCGCCATCGTGCCGACCGCGACCCCGTTTGCGCAGGTCGGCACGTATAGGACGGCCTTGTCCGACAATCCGACGAGCAGCACGTCGGCGGTCACGTTTTCGTTACGACACTCCGAGCGGAGGCCTCTCCGCGAGGGCCCGGGGTCCACATCCGTCGGCGTTCTCGATAGCGTTGGGGATCGTTATGGGCCCGTTGACGACGATCGAAAACCACTCCGACTCGAACCGACGCACGACCCGATCCAGCTCCCCCGCCGCCGACCTCACGATCACTGCGCCTGCTCAGAGCCATGGCGCCGACATCTGGCGCGTTGCCCGGGACAGCGGATCTCTCGACCTGAACACCTCCTACGCCTACCTGCTGCTCGCCCGTGACTTCGCGGCGACCTCCCGGGTAGCTCTGCACGAGGGAGAGGTCGTCGGCTTCGTTCTCGGATACCTCCGCCCGGACGCCCCTCAGCGGCTGTTCATCTGGCAGATCGCCGTCGACGAGTCGATGCGAGGCCAGCGCGTGGCAGCCCGGCTGCTGGAGGCGCTGCTGGAGGATCTTCCGTCGGTGACCGCACTGGAGACCACCATCACCGAGGACAACAGCGCCTCCCAGCGCCTGTTCGCCTCCCTCGCCGAGCGCCATGGCGCCAGCCACACGATCGAGCCGCTGTTCGAGGAGAGCCACTTCCCCGACGAGGGCCACGGCGCCGAACTGCTCCACGTGATCGGAGACCTGCGCCCCGGCGCATGAATGCGCTGCGCTTCCCACACCCCACCCGTCGAGACGGGCGTCTCCGTGCGCCCACAGGACCCCACAGACCATCCGCACCCATCCATCAGGGAGAAGGCACCACATGACGACGACCGCACCCACCAATGCCATTGAGCTCGAGTCCCAGGTCCGCAGCTACTCCCGCAGCTGGCCCACCACGTTCACCCACGCCACCGGCAGCACGCTGACCGCCGAGGACGGCCGGGAGTACATCGACTTCTTCGCCGGCGCCGGCGCCCTGAACTACGGCCACAACCACCCCGAGCTGAAGAAGGTCGTCATCGACCATTTCCTCGAGGACCGCGTCGTCCACGGCCTGGACATGTTCACCGACGTGCGCCGCCAGTTCCTGGAGACCTTCAAGTCGCAGATCCTCGAGCCGCGCGACCTCGACTACGTGATGGCCTTCCCCGGCCCGGGCGGCGCCAACGCCGTCGAGGCCGCTCTGAAGCTGGCCCGCAAGGTGACCGGGCGCGAGTCCGTCGTGAACTTCACCAACGGCTTCCACGGGATGACGCTCGGTGCGCTGTCGGTGACCGGCAACTCGATGAAGCGCGGCGGCGCCGGCATCCCCCTGGTCCACGCCACCCCGATGCCGTTCGATGACTACTTCGGCCAGGTCGTCCCGGACTTCATGTACCTCGAGCGTCTGCTCACCGACGGCGGCAGCGGCCTGAACAAGCCCGCCGCCGTCATCGTCGAGTCCGTCCAGGGCGAGGGCGGCATCAACGCCGCCCGCGCTGAATGGCTGCGCGGCCTCGCCGATCTGTGCGCGAAGCACGAGATCCTGCTGATCGTCGACGACATCCAGATGGGCTGCGGCCGCACCGGCGGCTTCTTCTCCTTCGAGGAGGCCGGCATCAAGCCCGACATGGTCACGCTCTCGAAGTCCATCAGCGGCTACGGCCTGCCGATGGCGCTGACGCTGATCAAGCCCGAGCTGGACATCTGGGAGCCCGGCGAGCACAACGGCACCTTCCGTGGCATCGGCCCGGCCTTCGCGACCGCCACCAAGGCGATCGAGCTGTTCTGGAGCGACGACGAGCTCCAGAAGGAGACCATCAAGAAGGGCGCCTACATCGAGAGCCGCTTCAACCAGCTGGCCGCCCGCTTCGAGGACCACGAGCTCATCGTCAAGGGCCGCGGCCTCGCCCGCGGCCTGGGGATGCCCAGCGGCGAGCTGGCCGGCAAGGTCACCGACCGTGCTTTCGAGCTCGGTCTGCTGGTGGAGACCTCCGGGCCCGACGACGAGGTCGTCAAGCTGCTGCCGGCGCTCACGATCCCCGAGGAGCAGCTCCGCCAGGGACTGGACATCATCGACCAGGCCGTCGCCGAGGCGCTGACCGCCTGAGCACCCCACCCCCGTCGGCCCGCTCCAGCTCCGGGGCGGGCCGACGTCTCCCTGAGCGCCCGCTCGGGGACCGCAGGACCCCGTTCATCCACGGAGAGGAATTCCCCCATGCTCGTTCGCACCCTCGATGAGGTCACCGACACCGACGCGGACATCAAGTCCGAGAACTGGCGCAGCAAGCGCATCATCCTGGCGAAGGAGGGCGTCGGCTTCTCCGTGCACGAGACCACGCTCTATGCCGGGACCGAGAGCTACTTCTGGTACGCCAACCACATCGAGGCCGTCTTCATCACCCAGGGAGAGGGGGAGATCGAGGATCTGGCCACCGGCGAGAAGCACCAGCTGGCGCCGGGCAGCCTCTACCTGCTCAACGACCACGACAAGCACATCGTGCGTCCCCGCACCGAGATCAAGTGCGTGTGCGTGTTCAACCCGCCGGTCACCGGCCGCGAGATCCACGACGAGAACGGCGTCTACCCGCTGGTGACCGAGGACGCCTGAGGCGGGCTCCTCCGTCCGCGGTCCACTCGAGGCCGTAGGACGACAAGGGCGCACTCGAGGCGCTCCTGAGCACGACAGGGCCCGGCAGGATCATCACGATCCTGCCGGGCCCTGTCGCGTCCCTCAGCCCTTGACGTCGCGGGCGGCAGCGGATCTGCCTGCCGTCACCGCGCCTCTGCTGGACCGCGGGGATCAGGGGCGCTCACGAGGCACGACGACGGATGATCAGCAGGATCACGCCGATCACGACCAGCACGAATCCGAGGAAACCGCCGCCCAGGCCCAGCAGGACGCCTCCGACGGCCCCGAAGATCCCACCGATGGAGACCGGCGGGCCGACGGCGACAGGCGTGCCGCCGCAGTCGAAGGAGTACTCCCCCGCCTCGTTCGCCGTGATCGAGTCGAAGGACGCCCAGGTCCTCCCCCCCTTGGTGGTGCTGCTCGTCTGATGCGTGCCCTCGCCGATCGCCTCGGGCGAGGGGCCCATCACCTCGCACGTGGGGATCTGGGTGCCCTCCTCGGCGTAGAACTGGATATCGTCACCGGCCTCCGCGGTGACCGAGCCGCTGCCGCTGTCGAACACCTCGATGTCACCCAGCCCGCCGGCTGTCCTGGTGATGCCGAGCACCGTGAGGGTGATGCCGAGGGCGATGCTGAGCACCAGGATGATCGCGCCGACGATGACAAGGATGTTCGGCACCCTGCCGAACTTCTTCCGACCGGAGCCGGACCCTGGGTGCTGCTGGCCCATCGAGCCCGGCGGGGGCACGGGAGCGGAGTTCGGGACGGTCATGGGGATCCTCCTGGGAATCGAGCTGCAACCTCGAGCAGACTACCGTCGCCCTAGACTCGGCTCCATGCCCGATCCGCTCGTTCTCGCCGCCGATGTGGAGACGGAACTGGTCGAGAAGCGTTCCCGCTTCCTCACCCGACTGCACCGGGTCGAGGACCTCCACCAGGCCGAGGACCGCATCCGGGCCGCCCGACGCGACCACCCCGACGCCCGCCACCACTGCACCGCTCTCGTGATCGGCGCCCCGGGCGACGCCGCCGAGGTGAACCGCTCCAGCGATGACGGCGAACCGTCCGGCACGGCGGGCATGCCGATGCTCCAGTCACTCCTGCATGCTGGCCTGGTCGACACGCTGGCGATCGTCACCCGCTACTTCGGCGGCGTGAAACTGGGGGCCGGCGGCCTGATGCGGGCCTACACCGCCGCCGTGGAGCAGGCGGTCTCCGAGGGCACGGTGCTGCGCCGCACCCAGCTCACCGTCGCCGAGCTGGACGTCCCGCTCGCCGAGATCGGGGCCGCCGAGAATGCGGTGCGCCAGTGGGCCGCCGCGCACGGCGCGCATGTCGAGCCCACCGTCTACTCCGCGCGGGCCGCGACCGTGCAGGTGCTCCTCGAGCCGTCCCACCTCGAGGCCCTGGCAGCGGACACCGCACGCTGGTCCTCCGGCCGCATCGACGTCCGCGCCACCGGGGATCGACTGACGGACGTACCGATCTCGCGCGAGGTGGAGTGAGACGTCGATCGGGCCGCGGAGCGAGCACCCGCTCGCACGCCCCTGCCGGTGGACCGGCACGTGGCCGGCACTCAGCGGGGTCATTGCCCGCCGGGAAGATCGACGTAGTGCGCGGGAACCGATTTGAGCGGACGCAGATCGCGCGGCTGCGCGGTGACCAGCCGGCTGAGCACAGCGAAGGACATCTCCCGGTGCAGGTCATGAAACTCCTCGACGGCCTCGCCGGAGCGGATCGGGAACACCCATCGCCATGATGAGGCGGGCTGCTCCCGCACATCGAACGGGTCGCGGACCACGGCCAGCTCGATTCCCGCCGGGCGCACGGCCTCCAGCATGGCCGTCAGCACCGGGGTCAGGTCCCCTCCCGTGACGGCGTGCTGGGAGGGGACGTCCGCGCTGCTGGCGAGGTCGAGCTCGACGCGCCCAGCCCCTGCGGGGCTGTCCCAGGTGGTGGCACGGACTGCGAAGATGACGCCGTGAGCGTCGTACTCCGCGATCAGCACCCGCGCGATCTGTTCGGCGCGCGCGGAGACGGCTCGCGCCGAGAGGCCGGCGGCATCGACCTGCACCGCGATGCTGCCGATCAGCCTCCCGCGCTGCGCCGTCGCCGCCCGCGGGACCACGTTGGCGTGGTGCAGCAGTGAGTAGTAGGGCACGGCCAGTGCCCGTCGGACCTCGCTCGAGGCACGGTCGCGCACCGCGAGCGGACCGAAGTCGCGCCGCAGGATCAGCCCGAAGCGCAGCGCGAGGTGCTCACGCTGCTCGAGCTCCGTGAGGCGGTGCCGTCGCCGCATGTCATCAGATTATCGACACCCGTCACCGGCGATACCCACGGCGTGGGCGATGACCTGCCCCCGCACATGCCGACGGCGCCGCCCCGGGAGTCCCGGGACGGCGCCGTCGTGGTGCGGACGCTAGTGGCCTGAGGTCAGGCGCGGTTCTTGGTCGCGAAGCCGTAGATCGCCATCACGATGATCGCGCCGACGATGGACAGCAGGATGGTGCCGATGCTCCACGGGTTGTCCATGATCCCGCCGATCCCGTTACCACCGAACAGGCCGCCGATGAAGCCGCCGACGATCGCACCGATGACGCCGAGGACGATCGTCATCCCCAGCCCCATGGCCTGCTTGCCCGGCATGATCGCGCGGGCGAGGAGGCCGATGATCGCGCCGATGATGATCCACGAGATGATCAGTCCGATAAGTCCCATGACACGTTCTCCATTCGTTGAGGGGAAGGGGACGGGGTGTTACGCACACATTCTGGCCCCGCACGGCGACTGACGACCAGATCGCCGCGAAACCGCAGGTCACGCGGACGACCAGGCGGTATGGCGAGAGCTCGATCACGACGTCGTGCCGCTTGGGCACGGCCGGTCAGCGCCTCGTCGCCGAATAATCCGGAGTGCGCAGTGCAGTGCGCGCCGCGGCGGGCCGCCGGTCCGCGGCCCTCCGTGTCACTGCGAGGCCAGTCGTGAGGCGAGCAGGGACTTGGCCTGCTCAGCTCCCTTGGTGCTCTCGTGCTGCGCTTTGGAGAAGAGCTCGGCGAGTTCGGTGTCACCGTCCCGCTCCGCGTCCTTGACGTAGGTCTCCATGCGCAACGCGTTGTTCAGGCAGGACTCCAGGAACCACACCAGGTTGTAGTGCTTGTCCTTCGTCCCGGTGACCTGGCCAGCTTCTTGCTCCGACATGTTTCCTCCTCGACGCGGGATTCACTGTGGTACCCGTCACGATAGGAGGGTGCTCGCTCCAGGGGAAGGCGCAGTGAGCAGCGCGCCCCCGGGGGCGCCGAGATCGCTCCGTGACCAGGGCGACTGCTGGCATGCAGTCCTTAACCGCTCGGTTCGCGCCTCCTTGCCGCACCACAGCGCCGCGCGCTGCGCCGGGCCGGCATCGAGGCCTGCCTCGTCGGGGTGCAGCACCAGGCCCGGATCCCACCCGGCGTCGACCGCGGCCACCGACTCGATGTCGACGCCGACGGCACCCTCAGTGGTGACCGCCGTGACCAGGTGCGGGCCGGCGCGGGAGAGGCTCACCGAGACCTCGTCGCCGCGCCCGGGCACGCGGGCCCAGGGCCGCCCGTGCCGGGAGGAGCCGCAGCGCGGGCAGGCGCGTCCCACGAGGACGTCGGCCTCGGAGGCATCGGTCAGCTCGGCGACGCGCCTGCGCAGGATCGCATCGGCGTTCTCGTCGGCCGCATGATGCTGCACCGGCGAGTCGCCCATCGGGCGCGGGTCAATACGCCGAGGGCGCCGGACATTCACGTCCGGCGCCTTCGGGCGGGGTCCGGGGAGCACGCCTGTCCCGGGGTCAGAGCCTCAGAAGTCCCAGTCGTCGTCCTCGGTCTCGACGGCCTTGCCCATGACGTAGCTGGAGCCGGAGCCGGAGAAGAAGTCGTGGTTCTCGTCGGCGTTCGGGGACAGGGCGGCGAGGATCGCGGGGTTGACCTCCGTGGAGTCCTGCGGGAACAGCGACTCGTAGCCGAGGTTCATCAGCGCCTTGTTGGCGTTGTACCGCAAGAAGGTCTTGACCTCCTCGGTCCAGCCCACCGGGTCGTAGAGATCCTCGGTGTACTCCTCCTCGTTCTCGTACAGCTCGAGCAGGAGGGACATCGTGTAGTCCTTGAGCTCCGCGCGGCGCTCCGGGGAGGCCTGCTCCATGGCCTTCTGGAACTTGTACCCGATGTAGTAGCCGTGGACGGCCTCGTCACGGATGATCAGGCGGATGATGTCGGCGGTGTTGGTCAGCTCGCCGTGGCTGGAGTAGTGCATCGGCAGGTAGAAGCCGGAGTAGAACAGGAAGGACTCCAGCAGCGTGGAGGCGACCTTCCGCTTCTCCGCGTCATCGCCCTGGTAGTAGTCCATGACGATCCGCGCCTTCTTCTGCAGCGGCTCGTTGAACTCGCTCCAGCGGAAGGCCTCGTCGATCTGCTTGGTGTCCGACAGCGTCGAGAAGATCTGGGAGTAGGACTTCGCGTGCACCGACTCCATGAAGGCGATGTTGGTGTACACCGCCTCCTCGTGCTGGGTGATCGCATCGGGAATCAGGGAGACGGCGCCGACGGTCCCCTGCACGGTGTCCAGCAGGGTCAGCCCGGTGAAGACCCGCATGGTCAGCGTCTTCTCGTGATCGGGCAGCCGGTTCCAGGACTGGATGTCGTTGGACAGCGGCACCTTCTCGGGCAGCCAGAAGTTTCCGGTCAGGCGGTCCCAGACCTCCTGGTCCTTCGGGTCCGGGATCCGGTTCCAGTTGATGGCCTGGACCGTCGTCTTCAGGTGGTCGTTCACCGCAGCCTCACTGTCAGAAGAATCGGGGAGAGTCAGTGCTCGCCAGTGTAGGCAGTGGGGCCCTCCCGGCGGCGCACCGACGGCCCTCCGGCGCGGTGGGAATCGACACCCTCCGCCGGGGCAGCGGCGAACGCCGCGATGTTCCCCTTCCTCGGCGTGAGCAAGCCCTCCGCTGCGGTGCGCGGGCCGCCTCCGGGCCTTGAGCACCATGGCGGCGCGCCTCATCGACACCCGTGACACAAAGCCGACTTTCGTCCCGCGACAGCGGCTGCGGGCGCGGCTAGGTTCGCAAGAGACGACGCCGCACCTCAGAGGACGACGCTGCACCTCGGGTGCGACGGCGCATCGACCGGATCCACCGCTCTGCCTCGCCGACCCGAAAGGCGCCGACGTGACCAGCTCGCCCACGGTTCCCCGCTCCCCTGCCGCCCCGTCCCGCCCACGCCGTTCCCTGGCCCCGGACATCTCCCGGGGCCTGATGCTCGCCCTGATCGCGATGGCCAACGTCTCCTGGTACCTGTGGGGCCATGAGGGGTCCGTCGGCATGAGCCCCCACGTCCCGGCGACGGGCCCGCTCGATTCCGCGGTGCAGTTCGTCATGACCGTCGCCGTCGACCACCGGGCGATGCCGCTGTTCGCGTTCCTGTTCGGCTACGGCATGGTGCAGTTCTACCGCTCCCGCATCGACCGCGGCATGGAAGCCGGCGTCGTCCGGATCATGATGCGGCGCCGGCACTGGGCGATGCTGCTGCTGGGCTTCCTGCATGCGGCGCTGCTGTTCTACGGGGACATCCTGGGGGCATACGCGGTCGCCGCCCTGCTGCTGGTGTGGATCTTCTTCGGCCGGCGCACCCGCACCCTCACCATCTGGCTGATCGTGCTGACCTCGATCATGGTGCTGTATGCGCTCTTCTCCGCCGTCAGCGCGCTGGTGCTGGCCTTCCTCGCCCCGCCGGAGGCGCTCGCGGAGATGGAGGCGGGAATGGCCGGCTTCGGAATGGGTTTCATCCGGGACCTGGCCTACGGGCAGCCGTACCTGATCTCGATCCTGACGCGCACCGGGATGTGGCTGTTCGCGCTCGTGCCGGCCGTTTTCATGGGCCCGCCGCTGATGATCCTGCTGGGGTGGATCGCCGCCCGTCACCGGGTGCTCGACGAGCCGTGGCGCCACGTCCGGCTGCTGCGTCGCGTCGCGATCGGCGGCATCGCCATCGGCTGGCTGGGCGGACTGCCGGACGCTCTGACGTACGTGGGTGTGCTGCCCATGCCGGAGGCGGTCGCCTGGGGCTTCGTCGGGATCACCTCGGTCTCGGGCATGGCCTGCGGCGTCGGCTACGCGGCCGCGTTCGGCCTGCTCGCGGCGCGGCTGGAGAGGCACGGGCTCCCAGCCGCGGCGCTCAGTGCGGAGGGTCCGGCGTCCCGTTCCGGCGCGACGGCGGAACAGACCCCGGCCCAGCGCGCCTACGGCGTTCCAGCGGCGACCGAGATGCCGGTCACGGAGGCCCGGCCCGGGCCCCTGGTATGCGCCCTGAGCGCCGTCGGCCAGCGGTCGCTGACGTTCTACCTGTTCCAGTCGCTGCTGTTGGCCCCGATCATGGCCGGCTGGGGGTTCGGCCTCGGCGCGCAGCTGAGCACGGCCCCGGCCGTCGCCATCGCCCTCGCGGTCTGGCTGGTCTCGCTGCCCCTCGCAGCGCTGCTGGACTCCCAGGGGCGCCGCGGTCCCGCCGAAGCTCTGCTGCGCCGCATGACCTACGGCAGGCACGAGACACGGCGCCCACGGAAGGCAACGACCTGACGCGCCGGAGCCCTTCTAACGCGCCGGCGTGCTGGAACGGTTCGGCCGCTCTCCGTCCGTGGTCGGCCACTCGCTGCCGGTCTCGGTATCGGACAGCCGCAGGGCGTCCTCGATGCGCAGCAGATCGCGACCGCGGGTCTCGGGGACGAGGAAGGTCGATGCCGTGGTGATCGCGGCGAGCGTGGCCATGTAGAGCGCGAGAACCATCCAGTTGTTGTCGGTCCAGGCCATCAGTGCGGCACCGAGAACTCCGGCGAGGCCTCCGGCGAGCACCGCGGAGAGTTCCCGCGCCATCGCCACTCCCAGGTATCGATGCTTGTTGCCGAACAGCTCGGGAAGCATCGCGCATTGCGGGCCGAGCATCGTGTTGACGGCAACGCCCAACCCGACGGCGATCACGGCGATGGCAAGAACATGGCTCCCCAGCGAGAGCAGCCACCAGGCCGGGATGCTGAAGACAAGCATGAACACCGCACCGAATCGGTAGACGGCGACACGGCCGAGACGGTCGGAGAGGTGGCCGCTGAGCGGGACAGACACCAGGCCGAGCAGACTTCCGAGAGTCACGCCCCACGTGACGATGCCGCGATCGAGTCCGATGGCGGCGGAGGTGACGAACGCCAGTGCCACCGACTGAAACATGTAGGACCCGCCGTTCTCCGCCATCCTCAGGCCTATGCCGACCACCACGGATGCGCGTCCGCGCGTGAAGATCTCGCGCAACGGCTTGTCCGCGACCTGCTCGTGCTTCTCGAGCGTGACGAAGGTGGGGGTCTCGGCCAGCTTCGCCCGAATGAACAGGGCGATGAGGATGAGCAGGAACGACGCGAGGAACGGCAGGCGCCAACCCCAGCTGAGGAAAGCGTCCTCGGGCATCAGCCGGGTGAGCGCGAAGAAGGTCAAGCTGGCCAGGAGGGTGCCGGCCTGGATGCCGATGAAGGGCAACGAGGCGAGGAATCCGCGTCGGCGGACGGGAGCGTACTCGGCCATCAGTACGGTGGCTCCGGCCTGCTCGGCGCCTGCACCGAAGCCCTGGGCCAGCCGCAGGACGATCAGCAGCAGCGGCGCGAGCAGACCGGCCTGCTCGAAGGTCGGCAGCACACCGATGAGGGTGGATGCACCGCCCATCAGCAGGATGGTGGTCACCAGGACCCATTTGCGCCCGATCCGGTCGCCGATGGTGCCGAAGAAGAGACCCCCGAAGGGACGGGCGACGAAGCCGACGCCATAGATGCCGAAAGCCGCGATCGTCGCGATGGCGGGATTCTCGTCGGAGAAGAACAGTCGGTCGAAGACCAGAGCCGTCATCAGGCCGTACATCGCGAAATCGAAGTACTCCAAGGCGCTGCCCACGCTCGAGGAGAGGGTGGCGCGGCGGAGGTTCGCGGTGTACTCGCGCTCGGTGTCCGGGTCGAGGCTGCCGGTACGCCCGGATGCGACGGTCGCGGGATCGGGATCGCTCGTCGGTGAGCTCATGGCATCTCCTTCGATGCAGCTGCAGATGCGGGCGGGCCGCGCGACCCGAGAGGCCGACGCGACGAGCCCACCGTACCGCATTCTGAACTACGTGCAACCTATTGAACGCAGTGGTAGCTCACCGCGAGTGCGCGTGCTGTCGGAGCCGCGTTACCGCCCGTCTCAGGGCCGGGCTGCGAGGGGGTTCGTCAGCTGCCTCGCCGCGTCGACGACGGCGGCCCCGACGCGTTCGACGGTCGTGTAGTCGGTCTCCTCCCGCGGCAGAGCGACACCGAGGGCCATCTGCGGATCGCCGGGACGCCACGCCGGCAGTGGGGCGGCCACTCCGTACACGGCATCGAGCGATTCCCCTCGATCCACGGCGAAGCCCCGTTCCCGAGCGGCACGGATCTTCTCCCAGGCCTCCTGTGGCGCGCGGACCGACCTCGGGGTCTTCGGTGCGAAGTGCTCGGCCCTGAGGATGTCCTCGACCTCGTCATCCGCCAGGGCCATCAGCAGCGCATTGCCTGCCGCCGTGTACACCAGAGGAAGACGCGAGCCGATGGGGGTTCCGAGCCGTTCCCGCCGACCTTCGTGCCGTGCGAGGTACAGAGCGTCGGTCCCGTCCAGGACAGCGATCTGCACGACCTCGTGGGCGAGTTCGGGCATCGACTCGACCACGCCGAAGAACTCACGGACCTGGTTGAACTGGGCGGCGAATGCACCGCCGAGCTCGGCGGTGCGCATGCCCAGCCGATACCCGCCGTCGGCGCGATGTATCATCCGCCCGTCTTCGAGCACAGCGCAGATGTTCGAGGCGGAGGACTTCGCGATACCGACCGCCCGGGACAGAGCGGCCAGGGACATCGGCTCCCCCTGGGCCTCGCTGAGCACCTCGAGGAGACGCAGGGCGCGCGACACGGCCGGAGCGGGATCCTTGGGTTCGGGCATGGCTCAGTAGAACTCGACGGTGTCCACGACGTTGCGCAGCGGGCGCCCGTCGAGATAGCGGTGCAGGTTGTCGGTGAACAGCCTGACGATCCGGCTGTCCTCCTTCGCGCTCAGCGCCGCGGTATGGGGACTGAGCAGAACGTGGGGATGTTCCCACAGAGGACTGTCGGCGGGCAGCGGCTCGGTCGCGGTGACGTCCAGGGCGGCGAATCCGATCCGGCCGGCGTCGAGTGCTGTGAGCAGGGCCGGCTCGTCCACAACGGTGCCGCGGCCGACATTGACGAGAATCGTGCCCTCGCGCACCCCGCCGAGAACTCTCTCGTCGATCAGGCCCGCGGTGCGGTCCGTGCCCGGCAGGGTCACGATGATCGCGTCGACATCACGGGCGGCTCGGGCCAGCTGATCGATGGGGACGAGCTCGTCGACGCCGTCGACGGCGTCACCACTGCGAGTCGTTCCGAGCACCCTGGCCCCCAGAGCGGAGAACTTCTTCGCGCACGCCGCGCCGATGCCTCCCAGGCCGACGATCAGAACCGTCATCTCACTGAGGTGGCGCATCTGCAGCCGGCCGCCCCACTCGTGGCGCTGCTGGAGCTGCTGGAGTCGAGGCAGAGTCTTGGCGCCGGCGAGCACACCGAAAAGCGCGAACTCCGCGAGCGGGTCACCGTGCACGCCTGCCGCAGTTGTGACGGTCAGCCGCTCCAACTCCTCGTCGTTCAATCCGGCCGCCCTCAGCTGCGCTCCCCCGCCGGCAGCCATCGTCTGGACCCAGCGCAGGTCAGGATTGGCACGGACGGTGCGCGCCAGAGCAGCGGGGTCTCCATCAGGCAGGCCGAAGAGCACATCGGCGGAATCGACCATCGACTGGTACGCCTGCTGCTCCTGTGCGGTGCGCTGCTGCTCGGGGTCCCCGTACCACTCGGCGGCGCTGCGCCGTGCGGGATGCAACGCATGGTCTCTGACCACGTCGACCCGGGGTTCGGACTCTTCGATCGTGCGACACAGTTCTTCGGGCAGATTCGCCGCGATGACGACCTGGAGACGATGCGAGCCCGCCGCGGTCTCACCCCGACGGCCTGAGGGGATCGGCGCCGGTGCTCCGGTCGAGGTCGTCGTGGTCATGGAGGAGCTCCTTCGCTCGTGCGGTGGTCCCGGCACTCGTCCTCCGGGGCGGCTCATCGGCGCCAGCGTCCGTTCACCATATATCGCAAGCGTCCCACATGCCGAACTCGGTTCAATCAGGATTCGCTCTGACGTCACGGATGACCACGCGGGAGCCGGTGCCAAGCCGGTCTCGCGCACGGCGCTCGTGCGTGGTGCGCGAAAGCGGCGAGTCCCCCAGTGCCTTCCCTCGGTCAGGGCGGGTCGATAGCGTCAGGGCATGGCTTCCCACTCCCCGTCTCCTGATGCCACGCAACCATCCGGACCGTCCGGCCCGTCACCGACATCTGGTCCGCCCGATCACTCAGGCACGTCGCACCGACGCCCGACAGGAATAGTGCTGGCCCTGCTCGCCACTGCGGTCGTGGTGGGACTGCTCGGGCTCGGCGTGGGAGGAATCGGTGGCTTCCTGCTCGGCCGCGGCGGGGTGGGCGGCCCCTCGGACCCGAACCTCGCCGAGGCCTGCGCGACACTCGACCGGATCTCGGGCCAGCTCCCGATCGATGAGGACTCGCTGGCCCTCGATGACCCACTCGTGTGGGAACTGTTGGCTGCCGGCAGCCACTTCACCGCGGCCGGCTCGGAGCCGGACGGCGACGAGCAGCTGCGGGAGATCGGCACCGAGGTCCAGCAGGGCATTTCCGCCCTCGACGTCGAACTGCTCGAGGATGCCACCAGCAAGATGCAGGCCGAATGCGCCGGGCGGTGATCCGCGGTCGCCGCACATCGACTACCTGATCGCCCCACAGCGCGTACCGACCCGGTCCCGCGCGTGCGCAGAAGCGCGGGCACCATGCGTCATGGTGCCCGCCCTTCTGATACCGGGTCAGCGGCTCACAGCATGCAGCTGACGCAGCCCTCGACCTCGGTGCCCTCGATCGCCATCTGCCGCAGGCGGATGTAGTAGAGGGACTTGATGCCCTTGCGCCAGGCGTAGATCTGCGCCTTGTTGATATCGCGCGTGGTCGCGGTGTCCGGGAAGAACAGCGTCAGCGACAGACCCTGGTCCACGTGCTGCGTGGCCTCGGCGTAGGTGTCGATGATCTTCTCGTACCCGATCTCGTACGCATCCTCGTAGTACTCGAGGTTGTCGTTGGTCATGTACGGCGCCGGGTAGTAGACGCGGCCGATCTTGCCTTCCTTGCGGATCTCGATCTTGGAGACGATCGGGTGGATCGAGCTGGTCGAGTGGTTGATGTAGGAGATGGAGCCGGTCGGCGGCACCGCCTGCAGGTAGGCGTTGTACATGCCGTGCTTCTGGACCTCGTCGCGCAGCTGCTTCCAGTCCTCCGGCGTGGGCAGGTGCACGCTGGAGTTCGCGAACAGGCTGCGGACCTTCTCGGTGCGCGGCTCCCACGTCTGCTCGATGTACTTGTCGAAGTACTCGCCGGTGCCGTACTTCGAGTTCTCGAAGTCGTAGAAGACCTCGCCGCGCTCCTTGGCGATCTTGTTCGACGCCTTGATGGCGTTGTAGGTGACCGCGTAGAAGTACATGTTCGTGAAGTCCAGGCCCTCGTCGGAGCCGTAGAAGATGGACTCGCGGGCGAGGTAGCCGTGGAGGTTCATCTGGCCCAGACCGATGGCGTGCGAGGCGCGATTGCCCTCGGCGATCGTCGGCACCGACTCGATGTCGGAGTGGTCCGAGACCGAGGTGAGGCCGCGGATCGCGGTCTCGATGGTGCGCGAGAAGTCGTCGGAATCCATCGTCTTGGCGATGTTCAGCGAACCGAGGTTGCAGGAGATGTCCCGGCCCAGCTCGTCGTAGCTCAGGTCCGTGTTCATCGACGACGGGGTCGAGACCTGCAGGATCTCCGAGCACAGATTCGAGTGGGTGATCTTGCCCGGGATCGGGTTCGCCCGGTTCGCGGTGTCCTCGAACATGATGTACGGGTAGCCGGACTCGAACTGGATCTCCGCCAGGATCTGGAAGAAGTCGCGCGCCTTGATCTTCTTCTTGGAGATGTTCGGGTTGTCGACCATCTCGCGGTAGTGATCGGAGACGTTCACGTCGGCGAACGGCTTGCCGAACTCGCGCTCCACGTCGTACGGGGAGAACAGGTACATCGGCTCGTTCTTCTTCGCGAGCTCGAAGGTGATGTCAGGGATGACCACGCCGAGCGAGAGAGTCTTGATGCGGATCTTCTCGTCGGCGTTCTCGCGCTTGGTGTCCAGGAAGCGCAGGATGTCCGGGTGGTGGGCGTTGAGGTACACCGCACCGGCGCCCTGACGCGCCCCCAGCTGGTTCGCGTAGGAGAAGGAGTCCTCCAGCAGCTTCATCACGGGGATGACGCCGCTGGACTGGTTCTCGATGTGCTTGATCGGTGCGCCGTACTCGCGCACGTTGCTCAGCAGCAGTGCCACGCCGCCGCCGCGCTTGGACAGCTGCAGCGCAGAGTTGATCGAACGACCGATCGACTCCATGTTGTCCTCGATGCGCAGCAGGAAGCAGGAGACCAGCTCACCGCGCTGTGCCTTGCCGGCGTTGAGGAAGGTGGGGGTGGCCGGCTGGAAGCGGCCGTCGAGGATCTCGTCGACGAGGTTGCGGGCCAGCTGCTCATCGCCCTCGGCGAGGGTGAGGGCCACCATCACCACGCGGTCCTCGAAGCGCTCCAGGTACCGCTTGCCGTCGAACGTCTTCAGCGTGTACGAGGTGTAGTACTTGAACGCGCCCAGGAACGTCGGGAAGCGGAACTTCTTGGCGAAGGCCTGCTCCGACAGCGACTCGATGAAGGAGAAGTCGTACTTCTCCAGCAGCTCGGGCTCGTAGTACTTGTTCTCGACCAGGTAGTCGAGCTTCTCGCGCAGCGAGTGGAAGAACACCGTATTGGGGTTCACGTGCTGCAGGAAGTACTCCCGCGCCGCGAGGCGATCCTTGTCGAACTGGATCTGGCCGTCCGCTCCGTAGAGGTTCAGCATCGCGTTCAGGGCGTGGTAGTCGAGCTGCCTGTTGTGCTCGAGTGGGGGCATCTCGGTCAGTGTCGCCAAAACTCTTCCAATCCGTCGTGGACCCGCTGCACGTCGCGAGGGGTACCGAACAGTTCGAATCTGTACATGTGCGGGACGCGGCACTTGGCGGAGATGACATCCCCTGCCGCGCAGTACGCGTCCCCGAAGTTGGTGTTGCCGCCACCGATCACGCCACGGATGAGGCTCCGGTTGCGTTCATCGTTGAGGAACTTGATGACCTGCTTGGGGACGGCACCGCGGCCGTTGCCCCCGCCGTAGGTCGGGACCACCAGGACGAACTCCTCATCGGCGACGAGGTGCTCCTCCTGGGCGTAGAGCGGGATGCGCCGGGCCGGCATCCCGAGCTTCTCGACGAAGCGGTGAGTGTTGCCCGAGACCGAGGAGAAGTAGACGAGCTTCGTCACGCCGACGCCTCCTGGTGACAGCTCAGATCGCGGCGGCCGAACGCTGCGAGCCGGCGCCCGCGATCGCCTTGATCTTGTCGGGACGGAAGCCGGACCAGTGATCCTGCTCCGTGATGACCACGGGAGCCTGCGCGTAGCCCATGGACTTGATGCGCGCCAGCGCCTCGGCGTCCTCGGTGATGTCGACGACGTCGTAGGCGACGCCGGCCTTGTTCAGGGCGCGCTTGGTCGCGTCGCACTGCACGCAGAGGGGCTTGGAGTACACGGTGATGTCCAAGGGAAGGGGCCTTTCTCGAGCGCCGCGCCGAGAGCGCGAGGAGCGTGGTGTGTGCAGATGTTCCGGGGAGGTCCGATGGACCACGTCACAGGCCTCCGGAGGCTCCCCACCGCCGCCTCATCAGAGCTTTCGATGTGGCGGACGGTCCCCGGGAGGGCCGGATCGCTGCGACAGTACCAACACTACACCTAGTGGTGCCCGAGAGGAACGACCACAAGATGTACTGAGTTACAAGATTGTCATACACAAAGCGGTGGGGACGGGATGTGGATGGCTCGGGGCAGCTGGGGACGCGAATCGCGAGCCACGCACGAAGACCGAGGAGAAGACCGAGGATGCGTGCACATCACAGTGTGGACAGGGGGTCGGACAGACCGCGATCGCGGTGGACGGCGCTGCTGAGCGAGGGTCCCCGGCGAGCCCGGATCGGGCGCAGATGTGTTCCGGATCCCCGGCGTGTCCGGGCGCGTCGCGGCGTGTCGCCGGCGTGTCGCCGGCGTGGCGTCGGCGTGTCGTCGGCGTGCCTCGACGGGACGTCGTACTGCTTTCTCGGCGCAGTATCGGCGCGCCCCTACGGGGCACCATGCGATGCCCGGGCGTGTCGCGACCGGCTTCATGCGGACAGCCTTCGCCGCACCGGCGTGTCGCCTCGTGAGCCGTCCGGGCCTCTGCCGCCCGGGGCGTCATGGCGCCCTGCGGCACGTCCGCGGCGGCAGCGCGCCGCACACGCAGTTCCTCAGGAGGGACGGTGGCGAGTCCTCAGGAGGGGCGGTTGCGGTACTCGCCAGCCGTCGACTCCGCCGACGGGTCGGTGCCGGTCGTCTCGGAGCCCTGCGGGGACGCGGCCTCGTCGTCGCCGGCGCCCTCGTGCGACGCGGCCTGCGCCGCCGAGCCGCCCGCCGAATCGTCGCCCTCGCGCTGTGCATCGGAGGTCCTGTGCGGCTCGGGAGGCCAGGTCGATTCGTCCAGACCGTCCGATCGGAGATTCCACACGTCCACGACGTCACGGCCCGTCCGCGGCGCGGCACCTGGCTCCGCGTCGGGATAGTCGATCGGCTCGGTGGGGTTGGTGGGCTCCGGGAGTCCGCTCGGATCGCTCGCGGCGGCGGGGACGACGGGCTGTCGCTGCTCCGTCGGACCCTGGTCCGCCGGGCTGCTGTGGGGCGACGGGGTGGCCGGCTCCTGCTCGAGCGTCTCCGGTGCCGGCTGCGATTCCGGTTCCAGGGCCGGCGGTTCGCCGTCCGGCGCTCCCGCCACGTCGGCGGCCGTCGCCGGCTCCTGTTCCAGCGTCTCCGCAGCCGGTTCGGAGTCGAGCGGCCCGGAGGCAGACGGATCAGCGCTCTCGGCCTCGCTGTCGCTCCCCTGTTCGTCGTCGGCCGCGTCGGGGGCGGGATCGAGGCTGCGACCGTCGGCGACCACGATCGTGGAGAGCACCTCCCGCAGGAGCGTGACCTGGTTGCGTGCCTCCTCGGCGCCGGAGACGGGCCGGACGCCCTTCTCGACGAAGCTGTGGAACGCCTCCCACATGGCTTCGACGCTGCCCTTCGTGGCCACGGTCGCCGTCTCATGGACGGCGCCGCCCTTCTTCTCCCGCAAAGCGACACTGGAGCGGCGGTCGCCATGCGAGGGAGCGGGAAGCTCGACCTCCATGCGGCGACGCGCGGAGAGCACCTTGATGTGCTCGGAGTACTCGGGCGCGAAGGGCAGGTAATGCCACACCAGGCGCACATGCGCTCCGCCTTCGAGCTCGCCGAGGATCTCGAGGGAGCCGGGGATGACGCCCTTGGGCCAGTGGCGCACCGCCGTCACGCGGGTGATCGGCCCGTACACCGCCTCCATCACGGCCATCTGGTGGGCCACCCCGGTCAGCAGGCCCTTCACATACAGGTCGCGGTCGCGCTGGGTGGCGCCCTCGCCGGAGCCGGCGACGACGGCGGCCTGGAGATCGGAGCGGCGCTGCGAGCGCACATCGGAGGGCAGGTCGTAGGAGGAGCTCGTCACGTGCGCTCCGCCGAACAGCGGCTGGCTGGCCGGCATCAGCACTTCGTGATCGACCATCCGCAGGTCCTTGGTGGCGATCTGCTCCGACATGCGCGCGACGGATTCGTCGTACTGCTGCGGGTAGGCCATCATCACCAGGCGCCGGCCGGTCATCCGCTCGAAATCGGCGACCTTGGCCACCTCCTCGGCGGAGAACCCCAGCGGGGGCTCGACCAGCACGGGGATCCCGCGGCGCATCAGCTGCAGCAGGTCCTCGACGTGGAGACCGTCGGTCGCCAGGACGGCCGCATCGAGCGAGAGCGTCTTGGCGCGCACCGCTGCGATGAGATCGCCGACCGACTCGTAGCGCTTGTCCTCACCGATGCCCCACACGTCGGAGGCCTCCCGGCGCCGACGCGGCGAGTGGTCGACCAGGGCGGCGACGGTGAACCGGTCCCAGCGCCGCCGCAGCACCGGAAGGTGCACGGCCTGCGCCATCGTTCCGGCGCCAATCACGGCGACGTTCAAGGTCTTCGGCATCGACAGGCTCCTCGGGATCGGCGGAGATCGGCAGCGCCCACCGCATGCGCGCAGCGGACGCAGCGACCGCCCTACTGCCTCATCGCGCCTCCGGAATCGGCGCGTGACGCACGCCTGTTCTACCACACCGAGCCGGACCCGAAGTCAGCGGCTTCACCGGCGCGACCTGCACATCATCCGGGCCGACAGCATCCGGCGGCGGCAACCCGGCCACGGCCGGCGGGGATATCGTAGACGGCGATCTCAGACGTCTCAGGAGGACTACGTGGCCAGCCGCTTCTACTTCGGTGCTCGCACGGTCGTCAGGCCGCTCGTGCGGCTCGCATGGAACCCCCGGGTCACGGGGATGGAGAACGTGCCGCGCGAGGGCGGCTTCATCATCGCCTCGAACCACCTGGCCAACATCGACAGCTTCGTCATCCCGGTGGTCTTCCCCCGGCAGGTGCGCTTCGTGGCCAAGGACACGCTCTGGGCCCATCAAGGGATCAAGGGCAGCGTCCTGCGCTGGTTCTTCGATGCCGTCGGCGCCGTGCCGGTGGATCGCGAGGCGCTCTCGTCCGGCAAGGGCGCGCTGCAAGCGGCTCTGGAGATCCTCCGCGAGGGCTCCGGTTTCGGGATCTACCCCGAAGGAGCACGCTCCAAGGACGGGCTGCTGCATCCGGGCAAGCAGGGCGCCGCCTGGCTCGCGCTGGAATCGGGCTGCCCCGTCATCCCCGTCGGGCTGAAGGGCACCCAGCATCTGTTCACCACGGCGATCCCCGAACGCGGCACCGTCAGCGTGCGCGTGGGAGAGCCGCTGGACATCGCCGACGTCGATCCCAGTCTGTCCAAGGGGGTCCGACGACGCGTGATGAACGCGCGGATCATGGACGAGATCCAGAAGCTCTCGGGCCAGCGGCGCTCCCCCGAACCGACGTCCTCGGCCCGTTCCGAGTTCTGAGGATCGTCCGGGCCGCTTCGATCACGACCACGACGTTCCCGGCCGTCCACCCGGTCAGGCCCCTCGTGCCGGGAGCTCGGGCCGAGCCCGTAGGATCGGGGGCAGGCGCGCGCTGACCGGGCGCGGGCCGGGCTCGGACCGCACCTCAGGAGAACAGATGGCAGTCGTCGTCGGATTCATCCCCACCGACGTGGGATTCAAGGCGCTGGCAGCTGCACGTGAGCAGGCGGAGCTGCGAGGCGGCCCGCTGATCGTGGTCAACGTCGTGCGCGAAGGGGTCACCGAAGACCCCCGCCACGCCGACGACCAGCAGCTGGAGATCGCTCGTGACCAGCTGCGGCAGGCTCCCGTGCGCGTGGAGATCCGCCAGGAGCACACCGAGGAGGACATCGCCGAGGTGCTGCTGACGGTGGTCGAGGAGGAGAAGGCCGAACTGCTGGTCCTGGGCATCCGGCGCCAGAAGGACCTGGCCCGCCACCTGCTGGGCCTGACCGTGCAGAAGCTGCTGCTGTCCGCCCCCAGCGAGGTCCTCGTGGTGTGAGCGACGCCGGCCGGCGCCAGACCCGCGGACAGACCGCGACAGCGCGAGCCACCGACGACGTACAGAAGCGGCCCGTCCCCCACGTGTGAGGGACGGGCCGCTTCCTCTCGTCCGCGGCCGGGCCGCACGCTGGACCCGGTTCCGGTGGCTCAGGCCTCCAGCGGGTCCCCGCCGGGCTGCTGATCCGCCTTGGCGGTGCCGACGGCCAGCTCGATCCGCTCGCCGATGGTGGTGTCGATGTTCTTCCAGTACTGCAGGGCCTTGGACAGGACCGGCTCCTCGACGGTGCTCAGGGCACCGGAGACGGTCTCGACCAGGCGATCACGGGCGGCGTCGTCGAAGACCTCCCGCACCAGCGTGCCGGCCTGTCCGAAGTCGTCGTCCTCGGCGTGCAGGGTGTAGGCGGCGCGCACCATCTCCCCGTCGGCCTCCCAGCCGTTCTCCGAGGGGCCCTGGGTGTCCTGGTAGGCGCGGCCGTAGGAGTTCGGTGCGTACACCGGCGCGTCCCCGCTGTGCAGGAACTCCATGAACCCTTCCTTGTCGTAGGAGTTCGTGGGCACGATCGGCTGGTTCACCGGCAGCTGGTTGAAGTTGGTGCCGATGCGGTGGCGCTGCGCGTCCGGGTAGGAGAACGAGCGGCCCAGCAGCATCTTGTCCGGGGACAGGCCGATGCCGGGCACCGTGTTCGAGGGGCTGAACGCGGCCTGCTCGACCTGGGCGAAGTGGTTGACCGGGTTGCGGTTCAGGGTCATCGTGCCGACCTTGATCAGCGGGTAGTCCTCGTGGGAGACCGTCTTGGTCAGGTCGAAGATGTTGAAGCGGTAGTGCTTCGCGTCCTCGTACGGGATCACCTGCACCGAGACGGTCCAGCTGGGGAAGTTCCCGCCCGCGATGGACTCGAAGAGATCCCGGCGGTGGTAGTCGCCGTCGGTGCCGGCGAGGCGGTCGGCCTCCTCGTTGGAGAGGAACTCCATCCCCTGGTCGGTGTGGAAGTGGTACTTGACCCAGAACTTCTCGCCGTCGGCGTTGACCCACATGTAGGTGTGCGAGCCGTAGCCGTTCATGTGGCGCCAGGTCTTGGGCAGGCCGCGGTCACCCATGAGGTAGGTGACCTGGTGGGCGCTCTCGGGGGAGTTGGTCCAGAAGTCCCACTGCATGGTGTTGTCGCGCAGGCCCGAAGCCGGGGTGCGCTTCTGGGAGTGGATGAAGTCGGGGAACTTCATCGGGTCGCGCAGGAAGAAGATCGGGGTGTTGTTCCCGACCAGGTCGTAGTTGCCCTCCTGCGTGTAGAACTTCAGCGCGAAGCCGCGCACGTCGCGCCAGGTGTCGGGCGAGCCCAGCTCGCCGGCGACGGTGGAGAAGCGCAGCAGCAGCGGGGTCTTGCGGCCGGGCTGGAAGAGGTCCGCCTTGGTGTACTTCGAGACGTCCTCGGTCACCTCGAGCTCACCGAAGGCGCCAGAGCCCTTCGCGTGGGGGCTGCGCTCCGGGACGCGCTCGCGGTCGAAGCGGGCCAGCTTCTCGACCAGGGCGACGTCGTGGAGCAGCAGCGGGCCGTCGGCCCCGACGCTCAGCGAGTGCGCGTCGGACTCGCGCGGAGCACCGGACTCCGTGGTGCTCTTCTTTGTTGGGTCGAAGTCGTTCATGTACTTCTCCTGGGTTGGTGATGGGTACTGACAAGTTGTCACGAAAGGCGGACAGACGACGGCCCGTCTCGCACCGGCAGGGCCGGAGCGATCAGGGCGAGGACGAATCGGGCGAGTCGAGCTGAGCGGCGGCAGCGGTGGAGGATGCCGACGCACCGGTCGCGGCGGCGGACGTGGCGGCCTCGTCGCGACACGCGGCGCACACCCCGCGGTAGACGACCTCGGCGACCTCGATCTCGAAGCCGAGGTCGTCGTGGGGCAGCAAGCAGGGGGCCTCGCCGATGGCGCACGGGACGTCCTCGAGGCGCCCGCAGACGCGGCATTCGAGGTGGTGGTGGTTGTCGTGCTCGTGCAGCTCGTAGCGGGCGCTGCGGCCCGCGACGGGGACACGTCGCAGCAGCTCGACCTCGGTCAGGGCGTGCAGGACGTCGTACACGGCCTGGCGGGAGACCGCTCCCAGGCGCTCCCGGACGGCATGGGCGACGGAGTCGGCATCGGCGTGGGGGTGTTCGGCGACGACCTCCAGGGTCGCCAGCCTCGGGGCGGTCACGCGCAGACCGGCGTTCCGCAGAGCGGGGGCGCGGTCGGCGTTCGGCATGACGCCCACCCTAGCGCGTTTTCTGGACTTGTCCAAAAAAACGCACGCGTCCAGGATCGGTGCCGCTCGGCGGACGCGGGCGCGGTATCAGAGCCGGCGTCGCGCCAGGCGGGCGCGGCGTCAGAGCCGGCGTCGCGTCAGAGCTGGCGTCGCGTCAGGACTGGTGGCGGTGCTTCTCCACGGCGGCCCAGAAGTCAGCGGTGCGGAGGTCCTCGACGCTGTCTAGGTTCTTGCTCTCGGCCAGCTGCTGGAGGTCGTCGGCGATGGCGTCGAGATCGAAGTCGCTGGCGTCGTGCCGGCCCGAGGGGCCGGCGATCGTGCTCGCGATGAACGTGGTCAGGCTGTCGCGGTCCATGGGTGCTCCTGTGACTCGGCGGGGTGTCGGGACGACCCTATGCGGTTCGGCTCCGGCGACACTGCGAGCGGGAGCGCGCGGCGCGCACTTCGTGGGGAGAGGAACAGCACGAACGGGCGGAGCGCTCGCGGTTCGGGCAGAGCAGAGGCCCCCTGTCCAGCTGGTGCGCTGGTCAGAGGGCCTCTCCCGAGCCGCCTGCCGGAATCGAACCGGCGACCTATTCATTACGAGTGAATCGCTCTACCGACTGAGCTAAGGCGGCGTTCCCGCCGGTCACATGGCGGACCGCATCACTGTACGGGACTCGCAGCGGCGGGCGCAAAGCGATCGGCCGCGATCCGCGTCACGCTCAGCAGGTCAGCCCGTCCTCCGGGACCGTGTCCTCGAGGAGGTAGGCGTCCACCTGCTCCTCGATGCAGCCGCCGGAGCGTCCGTAGGCGGTGTGGCCGTTGCCCTCGAAGGTCAGCAGGCTCGCGCTGTCGAGCTGGTCGGCGAGGCTCTCGGCCCACTTGTACGGGGTGGCCGGATCGCCCGTGGTGCCGATCACCACGATGGGGCCGGCGCTCTCCGCGGCGATCGGCGCGGGCTCGCGAAGCGCGGGCTCCGGCCACTGGGCGCACGGCGAGTTGTCGTTGCCCATGGTCGGCCCGAAGGTCGGGAACTCCTCCGCGAGTCGTTCAGCCTCCTGGTCCTGCCACTGCTCGTCGGCGATGCCGGGATGGTCCAGGCAGTTCACGGCGGTGATCGCGTAGGTCGAGTTGGTGCGGTAGGTGCCGTCGGGCAGGCGCTCGGCGGAGCGGTCCGCGATGGCCAGCAGCGGCTGCCCGTCCCCCGCCATGGCGGCGGTCAGCGCCTCGCGACCCTCCGTCCAGGACTGGTCGCTGTACAGCATCGACATCACGGCCGATCGCGCGAGCGCGCCCGTCAGCGGCCGCTGGGGATCGTCGGTCTCCAGCGGCTCGTCATCGACGGACTCGAAGAACGAGATCAGCTCGTCCTTGGCGGCCGCGGGGTCCCCGGAGAACGGGCACGAATCGGCGCTGTCCAGGCAATCCTGCAGGAACGCCTCGGTGGCCTGCTCGAAGCCCTCGGCCTGCCCGGCGGAGAGCTCGTCCATCGTGATCGTGGGATCCATGGCGCCGTCCAGGACGAACTTGCCGACCCGATCGGCGTAGAGATCGGCGTAGGTGGCCCCGAGGTAGGTGCCGTAGGAGTAGCCGAGGTAGTCCAGCTGCTCCGAGTCCAGTGCTGCGCGCAGCACGTCCATGTCGCGGGCCGCGGAGTAGGTGTCGAGGTAGGCCAGCACGTCCCCCGAGTTCTGCTCGCAGGCGTCGGCCAGACGGGTGTTCCACTCCTCGGCGAGCTGGTCGGCCTCCGGGGTCCCCGCCTCGGCGGTGACCGAGCGGTACTCGTCGGTCTCCTCGTCGCTGAGGCATTCGATGCCGGCCGAGCGGGCGACGCCGCGGGGGTCGAAGCCGACGAGGTCGTAGGAGGAGCTGACCTCGGGAGAGATCAAGTACGGCGCCGATTCCAGGAAGTTGACGCCGGAGGCGCCCGGGCCGCCCGGGTTGACCACCAGGGATCCGGTGGCCTCGCCGGTGGCCGCGATACGGGCGACGGCGATCTCGATGTCCCCGGCCGACGGATCGTTCCATGCCAGGGGGACGGTGATGGTCCCGCACTCGGCGTCCGGGTTCGCGACGTCCTCGCACTCGCCCCACTCGATGGACTGCTCGTAGTACTCGGCGTAGGCGGGGTCGGTGGCGAAGTCCGTGCCGAGGTCCTGGGCGGCCGAGGTCCCGATCTCCGTCAGGGGCAGATCCGCCTCTCCGGCGGGGGCGTGCTGGGTGGCGCCGCCGCCGTCGCTGGCCGAGCCGGTGCTCCGGTCGGGGCCGACGTCGTCCTGGGTGCACCCCGCCATCAGCAGGACCGCCGCTGCCGCCGCTGCGGTGATGCGGGCGAACGGACGAGGCGACAGGCCTGCGAAGGTCATGCGGTGTTTCCTTGTCTGAGGACGGACGGGACCGGGGCGACGGGGCCGCCGAGGAGTGCAGCCCCGGAGCGCTCATCCGACGATCGGACCCGGCCGCGGGTCGGATGCGCGCGAGGAGCGGGGCCCGGCCATCCTAGGCCTCGCCGGGTCCCGCTCGGGCCGCGCCACCCGGCTCGGGCCGGGTCCATTGCCGTCCTAGCTTCCGGTCCGGGGTGTCAGGCTGCGACGTTCCGTCTCCGTCGGCTCGCCGAGGGTCATCCGACTTCGCGGTGAGACCAGCGCCAGATCCCGAACGCGGCCGGGAGGATCACCAGCAGCACCAGCGGGATCAGTTCGAAGGCTGTCGCCTCGCCGTTCCCGAAGGCCGTGGCGGCGGTCTGCAGGTCGAATGCGCGTACCAGGTCGGTGAGGAACTCGGAGCCGGTCAGGACTCCGACGGCGGAGGCGGTGCCGACCACGAAGGGGAACCCGATCGCGGCGATCAGGCCGAGCACGGTCGATTGCAGGGCCAGGCCCATGGCCAGGGAGAACAGCAGGGTCACGGCGATCACGGGCAGCTGCGTGCTCAGCACGCCGTCCAGCGAGTCGAAGCTCGCGCCGTCGCCGAGCATCTCGCCGCCGATCCAGGTGGCCAGGGCTGCGAGCGCGAGGGAGATCGCCACCAGCACACCGACCACCACGATCGCGGCGAGCGTCTTCGAGGCCAGCACCGCGAGGCGCCCGGGGCGCTGGAGGAGAGTGACCTGGATGGAGCCGTCGGACCACTCCCCTGCGGTGATCAGGACCGCGATAATCGGGATGATCAGCGTCAGCGGCAGGGTCAGGACGATGACGGTGTTCTCGAAGTCGGAGGTGTTCACGGGCAGCAGCGCGGGCTGGAGGAGCCCGCCGAGACCGGCGAACGCGGCGACGAGGATGAGGCTGATGGCCACCATGATGGCGGCGGCGCGAGTATCGAGATAGGCGCGGATGTCGAGCAGGGGGCGCATGGGGGTCTCCTCGGAAGAGTCGATGAAGGTCACGGGCAGGGCGTCACGCTCAGGATCGAGCGCGGGCGCCCGTGAGGGAAAGCGGCCGCGGTCCCTCGGTGGGGGCGCGCGGAGTCAGACCGACGCGGGCTCTATGGGCTGGGCGAGCGATGAGCCCCCGTCGGCGGCCTCCGGCTCGGTCTGCCCGGTCAGGGCGAAGAAGATCTCCTCGAGGCCGCCGCCGTCGGCCGCACCGAGGGAGGTCAACACGATCTGCTCACGCAGGGCGAGGCGGCCGACGTCCTCCGGGGCGAGGCTGACCTCGAGCATCTCTCCGGGGCGGTGCTCGTAGGCGATGCCGTGCTTGTCCAGGGCAGTGATCAGCGCCGCCGGGTCCAGGGCCCGCACGTGGGTGCCGCCGCCGGCGGTGAGGTCCTCGAGTGTGCCCTCCTTCACCAGCCGGCCGCCGGCGATCACCACCAGCCGGTCGACGGTGGCCTGGACCTCGCGCAGCTGGTGGCTGGACAGCAGCACCGTGCCGCCGGCATCGGCGAAGGAGCGCAACAGGCGACGCATCCAGCGGATCCCCTCGGGGTCCAGGCCGTTGGCGGGCTCGTCGAGCACGAGCACGGCGGGGTCGCCGATGAGGGCGACGCCGATGCCGAGGCGCTGGCGCATGCCGTAGGAGTAGCCGCCCACGCGCTTGGCGCCGGCGTCGGCAAGCCCGACCATCTCGAGGACCTCGTCGGCCCGGGCCGGCGGCATGCCGATGGTGCGCGCCGCGAGGCGCAGGGTCTCCAGCCCGGTGCGGCCGCTGTGCAGGGCGCGCGCATCGAGCATCACGCCGATGATGCGCGCGGGGTGGTCGAGGCTGCGGTAGTCCGCGCCGCCGACGAGGGCCTGGCCGGCGTCGGGCTCGGCGAGGCCGGTGAGGATCCGCAGGGTGGTGGACTTCCCGGCACCGTTGGGACCGAGGAAGCCGGTGATGGTGCCGGGGTGGCAGACGAAGCTGAGATCGTCCACGGCGGCACGGCCGCCGTAGCGCTTGGTCACGGCGCGCACCTCGAGGGCTGCGCTGCCGGCGGTGAGGGTGGGCGCGGAGGGGTCGCGGGTGCCGTTGTCGCCGCTGGGGGTCTCGTCACGGGGGCCGGTGTTCGTCGTCATGGTCCCGAGCCTCCTCCCCGGCGGTCTGCTCGCGACAGCGACCGGCGGTCAGGCGCTCGATGACGAACGTCGGGATCCTCAGTGGTTCCCGTCGGCCGTGCTACGACCTCCGTCGATGCGCGGCTCGACCTCCGGCTGGATGGGTCCGGCAACGGGGGTCGGGACGCCGCAGGCAGTTCGCGCGCCGATACAGTGTCGACGTGGAGGAACTGGGAGCGCCCGTGCGCCGGATCTGGCAGGAAGCGCTGGTCCTCGCCGTGGTGGGGATCGAAGTGGTCCTGCTGGTGCTCACGGCGACCAGCCCCGGCGAGTGGTGGCGGGCCGGGCTCGCCGCTCTGCTCGCGGGGGCACTGATGTTCCGGCACCGTCACTGGCCGTGGCTGCTGCCGCTGGTGCTCGCGCTGAACTCCCTGTCATGGTCGCTGGCCATCCTGATCATCGTCACCTACGCCTATGCCACCCGCAGCACCAGCCGCCTGCGCACCTTCCTGGTCTCGGTGCTCGCGGTGGCCTCGGGGGCGGTGCCGGTGGCGGCGCTGCAGGGTCCTGCGATCTCGACGACGGGGACGGTCATGGGCCTGGTCCTGACGGTGCTCGTGGTCGCCGCGGCGGCCGCGACCGGGATGTACATCTCCACGCGACGCATGCTGCTGGCGCAGCTGCACAAGCGCGCCGAGCAGGCGGAGACGGGCCAGGCCGCGGCGGAGGAGCAGGCCCGCCGCGCCGAGCGCACCCGCATCGCCCGGGAGATGCACGACATCGTCGCCCACAAGATCTCGCTGGTCGCCCTGCAGGCCGGGGCGCTCGAGGTCAACTCGAACCTGGAGCGGGCGCAGGTCGAGCAGTCGGCCGCGCTGATCCGGCAGACGGCGACCACCGCGCTGTCGGAGCTGCGGGAGGTGCTGGGCGTGCTGCGCAGCGACGGCGAGGAAGCCCCGTTGATGCCGCAGCCGACGTGGGAGGACGTGCGGCGCCTGGTGGAGACCTCGAAGGATGCGGGGATCACGGTGGATCTGTTCGACTTCATCGACGATCCCGTCCCCGATCCGCTGGCGCGCACCGCGTACCGGGTCGTGCAGGAGGGGCTGACGAACATCCACAAGCACGCCCTGCACACCAAGGCCCGGGTCGCCCTGATCGGCGAGCCCGGCACGGAGCTGATCATCGAGGTCAGTAATGTATTGCCCAAGGGGTTCACGACTGATCTGCCCGGGGCCCGGATGGGACTGTCGGGCATCGAGACCCGCGTGGCCCATGCGGGTGGGACGATCACGTCGGGGCCCACCGATGATGGACGCTTCGAAGTGAGGGCGGTGATCCCGTGGCCGACGACAACGTGACGCGCGTGGGACTGATCGACGACGATTCCCTGGTGCGCGCCGGGCTGGCGATGATCCTGGGGGCCGATCCCACGCTCGAGATCTTCGGCCAGGCCGCGGACGGTTCCGAGGCGGTGCCGCTGGTGCACAAGCATCGGCCCGACGTGCTGCTGATGGACGTGCGCATGCCCGGCATGGACGGCATCGCCGCCACCAAAGCGGTCTCGGCCCTGCCGGACCCGCCGAAGATCATCATGCTGACCACGTTCGACATGGACGAGTACGTGTTCCAGGCGCTCGAGGCCGGGGCGGGCGGCTTCCTGCTGAAGGACACCCCGCCTCAGGAGCTGGCCCGGGCGGTGCACGTGGTCGCCGGCGGTGACGCCATGCTCTCCCCCACCATCACCCGCCGGATGCTCTCCCACTTCTCCGACGCCAATCCCGGCTCCCGCCAGGAGCGCCACCCCGGGCTGGACCAGCTCACCGAGCGCGAGACGGAGGTGCTCGGCGCCGTGGGCGCGGGGCTGTCGAACGCGCAGATCGGGATGCGCCTGTTCATGAGCGAGGCGACGGTCAAGGCGCACGTCTCGAAGATCTTCGCCAAGCTCGACTGCACCAATCGCGTCCAGATCGCGATCATCGCCCACGAGGCGGGCCTCAGCGATCTCGACGTGGACCCCGCCGTCGAGGGCTGAGCGGCCGTTCAGCCCCAGCCGAGCTCGTGCAGGCGCGCGTCGCTGATGCCGAAGAGGTGGCCGAGCTCGTGCAGCACCGTCACGGCGATCTGTTCCACGAGGTGCTCGCGGGAGAGGGCGGTGCGCTGCAGCGGGCCGCGGAAGATGAAGATCCGGTCGGGCTGGGCGAAGCCGTCGAAGACGCTGCGCTTGTCCAGCGGGATGCCCTCGTACAGACCCAGCAGCTCGGTGCCGGCGGAGTGCTCGTGGCTGGGCTCCTCCTCGACCAGAATCGCCACATTCGCCTCGGCGATGGAGCGGGCGACCTCCTCGGGCAGGGAGTCCAGGGCGTCGTCGACCGCTTCCTCGAACTCCTCGCGGCTGATCGTGATCATGGAGCCATCGAACCACGCTCACGCCCAGCGCCTGATGGGCAGACCGACATGCAACCGTCACGGGCGGAGGAGAGGTGCGCAGGAAGCGCGGAAGGAATGAGCACGGAAAGCGGGGCGGGACGTGAGAGCGCTCGAGGCGGATGTCGGATACGCCGCATCGACCGGCAGTGCGCGCGCGGCATGCGCGACGGGCAGGTATGCTCTGCGGCGGGCAGTTTTCGCTGTCCGGGCCCCCATCGTCCAGCGGCCTAGGACACCGGCCTTTCACGCCGGCGACACGGGTTCGAATCCCGTTGGGGGTACTCCTCTGACCTGCTCTGAAGAACTCGACCATGGCCTTCGGACTCCAGTCCGGAGGCCATCGGAGTCTCTCGGGCAGAACATCACATCGCAGTGGGACCGGACGCGCGAGGACAGCGCGCCGCCCTCGAGCGTCAACTGGCTCTCGATCGTCAGCTGAGCGTTGCGCCGACGATCATGATCCCCACCAGTCCGAGCCCCGCTACGACCACGTGGGAGACGCCCAAGGTCGTCCCGACGATCGCTGCCGTGCGGCGACGCCCTGTCGACACGAGGCCGATCACGCCGAAGATGATCGCCACGATGGCGATGACCAGCGGAGGCGCTGCGGGGGCGTGGACTCGGCGGTGTCGTGGGTCATGCCCAGAGACTCTACTCAGCGGACCGTCTGACCCGGCATACTGTCGGAGCCGACCACGTCGGCCGCCCCTCGGGCGGCAGGTGCGAGACGGCTCACAGCCAAAGTGGCTGTGAGCGCCGCGAAGGTCCGGTAGAGTTATCCAGGTCGATCCGCCGAGCGGATCGAACACCAAGGCCCTGTAGCTCAGTTGGTTAGAGTGCCGCCCTGTCACGGCGGAGGTCGCCGGTTCAAGCCCGGTCAGGGTCGCCCCTCACGAAGGCCCCGGAACATGGTTCCGGGGCCTTCGTCGTGTCCGAGATCGCCTCCTCACACCTGGACATCTCCCCGACCTGCGGGCATACGCTCGCATAATGAGCACGACAGCACTGAACCACCGCATCCGCCTCGGTTCGAGGCCCCACGGAGAACCCACCGGAAGCGACTTCCTCCATGACGCAGTCGCCGTCCCTTCCCCCGGCCCGGGCCAGGTGCTGCTGCGGACGCGCTACATCTCGCTGGACCCCTACGTGCGCGGCCGCATGAGCGATGCCAAGTCCTATGCGGCCCCGATGGAGGTCGGGGACGTCGTCGTCGGCGGCACCGTCTCCGAGGTGGTCGAATCCGGGGCCGAGGAGTTCACCGCGGGAGAGATCGTCCTGTCCTACGGCGGGTGGCAGGAGTACAGCCTCGAGCCCGCCGAGCGGCTGCGCCGGCTGGATCCCGACGCTGCCCCGGTCACCACTGCGCTCGGCGTGCTCGGCATGCCGGGGTTCACCGCCTACGCAGGCCTGCTGGCCATCGGCAAGCCGCAGCCGGGTGAGACCGTCGCGGTCGCCGCCGCCACCGGCCCGGTCGGCTCCGCCGTCGGCCAGATCGCCAAGCTCCAGGGCGCCCGGGCCGTCGGCATCGCCGGCGGGGAGCGCAAGATCGCCCATCTGCGTGAGCTCGGCTTCGACGAGGCGCTGGACCACCGCGCACCGGATCTTCCCGGCCGCCTCGAGCAGGCCGCGCCGGACGGCATCGACGTGTACTTCGAGAACGTCGGCGGGCCCGTGTGGGATGCCGTGCTGCCGCAGCTGAACGAGTTCGCCCGCGTCCCCGTGTGCGGGCTGGCCGCGAACTACAACGCCACCTCGCTGCCCGAGGGCCCCGATCGCAGCGGGCAGCTGATGGGCGCCGTGCTGTCCAAGAGCCTCACCCTGCGCGGCTTCATCCAGCGCGAGTTCGTCAGCTCGATGTTCTCCGACTTCCTGCGGGACATGACGCAGTGGGTCGCCTCCGGCGAGGTCACCTACACCGAGGACATCACCGAGGGCCTCGACAACGCCCCCGACGCCTTCGTCGGGATGCTACGCGGGGACAACTTCGGCAAGGCGATCATCAAGGTCTCCTGACCTGAGGGATCCCTCGTGCCCGACGGGCCGGGGCGCGGGTGCGGGCGCGACGCGAATGCCTCCACGTCCTCTGCCGCCCCAGCCTCGGCCGTCGGGACCTGCGGCCCTGCCCGTGGCGTCGCTCTCACCGCGCAGCCCGGGTTGGGTCCACCCCTCGAGGCCTGTTAACCTTGTCCTCGGCCGCTTCGGCGGTCACGGCTCTGTAGCTCAGTTGGTAGAGCGTTCGACTGAAAATCGAAAGGTCACCGGATCGACGCCGGTCGGAGCCACCACAGGAAGGGACGATCTGCGGATCGTCCCTTCTGTCGTCCAGGCCGACGGGTCACGATCAGCGCGGCCGTCCAGGCCGAAGGGGCCGCCGCCGTCAGTGCGATCGCCAGGCGTCTTCGTCCTCGGTGCGCCGGGTGACCTCGTCGGGCAGGTCGTCGTCGGCCAGCTGCTGGATGGACACGTGCTCGAAGACGCTCCGCAGTGCATGCCTGGCCGAGATCCACACCCGCTGCAGGGGTGCCGCGTTCCCGTTGTAGGCCACGGCTTCGGGGCGCTGGTCGTACACCGACACCAGCGGTCCGTCGACAGCCCGGATCACGTCCGCGACGCTGACTTCGTCCGCCGGCTTGGCCAGCCGCCATCCGCCGGCCGGGCCGCGCTGTGACTGCACGAGTCCTGCCCGTCGGAGGTCTCCGAGGATGGTCAGCAGGAACCCGCGAGGGATGTCCTGGTCGTTCCCGAGCACCTCAGCGCTGAGCGGACCCCGGCTCGGATCCCCCGAGGCCATCTCGATCAGCGCGCGCAGCGCGTAGTCGGACTTGGTGGAGACCCTCATAGCGCCCAGTTTCGCAGAGCCGACGGATCATGCTGCGATCAGCCCCGCCTCGGCGGCCTCCGCAGCTCTGGCGGTGCGCTCCTGGCGCACGGCCCACGCGATGGCGAGGAGCCATGCGGCAGCGACGGCCACGGTGAGCACCGTGGCCGCACTGCCCGTGATCCCGAGGGTGCCGGCGATGGTGCGGACGTTCGTGAGCACTATGAGCCCGCCGGCTGCGACGCCGATGACCCGCGCAGGGAGGATCCGCACCAGCCAGGCGGCGATGGGGGCGGCGATCACACCGCCGGCGAGCAGGGCGCCGGCGATCGCCCATTCGATCCCCTGCGAGCCGAGCGCGATGAGGAAGCCGAGCGAGCCGCCGACGGCGACCAGGAACTCGCTGGTGTCGATGGAGCCGATCACCTTGCGCGGCTCCAGACGCCCCGAGGACAGCAGCGTGGTGGTCCCCACCGGCCCCCATCCGCCACCCCCGACCGCGTCCAGGGTGCCGCCGACCAGGCCCATCGGAACCAGCATCCCCGACCCCGGGCGGGCCTTGAAGACAGGCCGGCGCCCGCCGAGGACGAGGAAGCGCCAGAGCACGTAGAGACCCAGCAGGAGCAGCAGGCCCGCGACCCACGGCTTCGCGACTGCTCCGTCCAGGCTGGAGAGGAACGTGGCACCGGCGAAGGCGCCGACGAATCCGGGGCCGGCGAGGATCGCCACCGTCCGCCAGTCGACGTTGCCCAGCTTGTGGTGCGAGATCCCGGAGACCAGCGACGTGCCGATCTCCGAGAAGTGCACCGCCGCCGAGGCAGCGGCCGGGGCGATCCCCACTGCCAGCAGCATGGTCGAGGACGTGACGCCATAGGCCATTCCGAGCGATCCGTCGACGAGTTGGGCCAGCAGCCCTACCGCCGCAAGAACCAGAAGTTTGCGCATCCTGCCCACCTTGTCCCCGAAGGGAACCGTCGAAGCTGACCAACCGGACCGAGCCAGCGAACCACACTAACTAGATTATGTACACCGCCTTGGTTCACTTTGGGATCGCGAGCCTCTGCCGGCATGCGCACCCTTGTGCAGGGCACGGAGTAGCCATAGCGTGACCAGCGTGAGCAACCGCGGCCTCTGGCCCCTCATCCACGCTGAACGAGCCGCTCTCGCGGAATCGCTCTCCGACCTGCCTGACGACGCCTGGAACACCCCCTCGCTGTGCGACAGATGGACGGTCGAGGACGTCCTGGCCCACCTCACCGCCGCGGCCCGCACCTCCACCGTCCCCTGGCTGGCGAACATGGTCGCCTCCCGGTTCGACACGGACCGTCACAATCGGCGGCTGCTCGAGAAGCATCGGGGCGCGACCCCGACCGAGACTCTCGCCACTTTCCGCCGCGCGAGCACCACGACCGCCGCGCCGCTGGGGTCGCAGCAGGGAGCACTCGGCGAGGTCGTCGTGCACTCTCAGGACATCGCCCGCCCGCTGGGCCTACACCTCCTCCCCTCCCGGGAGGCGGTCGAAGCGGTCGCCGCCTTCTTCGCCCGCACGGATTTCGCCGTCAACAGCCGAACGCTCACCAAGGGGCTGCGTCTCGAATCGAACGACGGGCAGCTGCGCACCGGGGACGGCCCCATGGTCACGGGGAACTCCCTCGCGCTGGTTCTCGCGATGGCCGGACGTCCGAGCGCGCTGGATGAACTGTCCGGCGAAGGGGTCGCGATCCTGCGCGATCGCGTCGCCGACCTCTGAACAGGCAGCCCGCCGGGCAGGCCCCGTTACATCATGGCGGGACCCCAAGTTCGCACGTGCGCCACGATGCCCACGCGACCGTTTTGGCCGTGTTTGTCGGTCCGTCCCCATATGATCGGATGCGCACCGGCAACTACGGGAGTCCGGTTTATCAGGGAGAGGAATGGCCATGGAGTTTCATGAGCGTCTCGAGGCGTTAGCTACGAAGGTACGGAACCAAGCTGACGCGATCGGCACTGAGGAGGCGACCAAGAACGCTTTCGTCATGCCGTTCATCGCCACGATCCTGGGCTACGACGTCTTCAATCCGCTGGAAGTCGTCCCGGAGTTCACGGCCGATGTGGGCACGAAGCGTGGCGAGAAGATCGACTATGCGATCGTCCGCGACGGCGAGGTGCAGATCCTCATCGAGTGCAAGGCCTCTTTGGGTGCCCTCACTCTTGAGCACGCTTCTCAGCTGTTCCGCTACTTCGCAACGACCAACGCCCGCCTCGCAGTGCTCACCAACGGCGTGGTCTGGCACTTCTATACGGATCTAGACGCTCCGAACAAGATGGACGCGAAGCCCTTCCTCGTGCTTGATCTGCTGGACATCGATGAGACGTTGATCCCCGAGATCCAGAAGCTCAGCAAGGAGAGCTTCGACCTGGACTCCATCATCAACGCTGCCGAAGAGCTGAAGTATGTCGGCGCACTGAGGCGAGAGATCGCTTCGCAGTTTCGCGATCCCACGGATGATTGGGTTCGCTTCTTCACGACGCGCGTGTACGACGGCATGTTCACGGCCAAGGTACGGGAACAGTTCACAGGCCTCGTCGCGAAAGCTTCGAAGCAATTCCTCACGGAGCAGGTCAATGATCGGCTCAAGACAGCGCTCGGGGCGGGCGTTGTAGCGCCGGTCACCGAGCACACCACTGCTGAGGTGTCCTCCGAGCCCGTGGCAGAGAGCGACCTGTCGCGGGATACCGAGATCGAGACCACCCTTGAGGAGCTCGAGGGCTATCAGATCGTCAAAGCCATCGCCTGCAGCGAGGTAAAGCCTCAACGCATCGTCCACCGCGACCAGAAGTCGTACTTCGCGATCCTCATCGACGACAACAATCGGCGCCCGATCGCCCGGCTCCACTTCAACACCAAGCAGAAGTATCTCGGACTTCTCGATGAGTCGAAGGTCGAAACTCGCCATGCCATCGATTCCCTCGACGAGATCTACGCGCATGCGGAAGCGATCCGAGAGGCAGTCCGTCGCTACGTCTGAGCGTCACTCGCGGGTCACTGCCGCCGCAGGCGCCGCTCCGTGTCGGGCCACCGCACGTGCAGGCTGTCGGTGCCCATCAGGCCCTTGGTCGCGAGGTAGTCGGCCAGCACCACGCCGCGCGGGGAGAGCTCGACGATCGTCAGCCCAGTGATCTCGTCGTCGGTGTCCGCGTCCAGCACCCACTGTTCGGCGAGTTCCCACAGTCCCTGCTGCTCGACGAGCTCCTCGCCCGCGACGAACTCCACGGGCTCGCCGAGGCAGTGTCCGAGCAGGCTGCGAGGCTGGACGACGTCGTAGTCGTCGGTGAGCGGCTCGAGGTAGCCGACCGTCTCGCCGTCCTCGCGGGTCACCGTGACCCAGTCGCTCGCATCGCTCATGAGGAGACACCCTACCCAGCCCCCGGGATCTCGTGACGCACGGGGAGCACCGCCCGTACAGTTGGGCTGAGCAACCGGGCACGATCCCGGGCACGCCGAACCTGCTGGGAGGACGACAACGATGTCTGCCGAGAACCCGGATCTCCAGATCGCACAAGCTGCGACCCTGCAACCCATCACCGAGATCGCCGCGCGGGCCGGGATCCCCGACGAGGCTCTCGTTCCCTACGGCACGAACAAGGCCAAGGTCGACATCCGCCGGATGAGCGCCCCCGGCCCCGAGGCGGCGCGCTCCCCGAAGCTGGTGCTGGTCTCGGCCATGTCCCCCACCCCGGCCGGCGAGGGCAAATCGACCACGACCGTCGGCCTCGCCGATGCGTTCTCCCTGAAGGGGCTCCAGACGATGGTCGCGCTGCGCGAGCCGGCGCTGGGACCGATCATGGGCATCAAGGGCGGCGCCACCGGCGGCGGCTACTCGCAGGTGGTGCCGATGGAGGACATCAATCTCCACTTCACTGGCGACTTCCACGCGATCCAGATCGCCAACAACACACTGGCCGCCCTCGTGGACAACCACATCCAGCAGGGCAACGAGCTGGACCTCGACCCGCGCCGCATCCAGTGGAAGCGGGTCGTGGACGTCAACGACCGCGCGCTGCGAGAGATCGTGGTGGGCCTCGGCGGCCCCAGCCAGGGCGTGCCGCGCGAGGACGGCTTCGACATCGTCGTCGCCTCCGAGATCATGGCGATCCTCTGCCTGGCCACCGATCTCGCGGACCTCGAAGCGCGCATCAGCCGGATCGTGGTGGGCTTCACCAGGGGCCGGGCGCCGGTCACCGTCGCCGACCTCGGGGTGGCCGGCGCCATCACCATGCTGCTCAAGGACGCCCTGCTGCCGAACCTGGTCCAGACCCTCGGCGGCACCCCGGCACTGGTGCACGGAGGTCCCTTCGCGAACATCGCCCACGGCTGCAACTCCCTGGCCGCAACCCGGCTGGCGCTGTCGCTGTCCGAGATCACGGTGACCGAGGCCGGCTTCGGCTCGGATCTGGGCGCCGAGAAGTTCCTGGACATCAAAGCCCGCCTGGGTGACCTGACGCCCGACGCCGTGGTGGTCGTGGCCACGGTGCGGGCGCTGAAGATTCACGGCGGTGTGGCCAAGGATGACCTCGCCACCGAGAACATCGAGGCGGCCCTGGCGGGCACCTCGAACCTCGCCCGCCACGTCGAGAACCTCCGGAAGTTCGGCCTGGAGCCCGTCGTCGCACTGAACCGCTTCCCCACCGACACCGAGGCCGAGCTGGAGGCCGTCCTGGACTGGGCCCGGCAGCAGGGCTTCCACGCGGCGCTGTCGGAGGTGTGGGCCCGCGGCGGTGAGGGCGGTCTCGCCGTGGCCGACGAGGTGCTCGCTGCGATCGACGCGGCCCGCGGCGACACGACCGGGACGGATGAGACGGGCTTCCGCCCGCTCTACGATCCGGCCGACGGCATCGAAGCCTCGCTGCGCACCCTGGCCAGCGAGATCTACGGGGCCGACGACGTCGTCTTCGAGGACCGCGCCCCGGCGCAGCTGAAGATGCTCCAGCGCAACGGCTGGGACACCCTGCCGGTGTGCGTCGCCAAGACCCAGTACTCCCTCTCCGACGATCCCACCCTGCTCGGGGCGCCCACCGGCCATGTGCTGCACGTGCGCGATCTGGTGCCGAAGATCGGGGCCGGGTTCGTGGTCGCGCTGACCGGATCGATCATGACCATGCCCGGGCTGCCCAAGGAACCGGCCGCGCTGCGGATGGGCGTCACCGAGACCGGGGAGTCCGTCGGGCTCTTCTGAGCTCGTCCGGCCGGCGAGAGCCCGGATCGCGCTGCGTCGACGACGGAGCCCGGTCGCCCGATGGCGACGGTCGCGCTCAGCGACGTCGGACGCGCTCAGCGACGGCGGTCGCGCTCGGCGACCTCCACGGCCTCCCGCTCGGTCTCGTCCTCGAGGTCGACGTCGATGACCTCGGAGTCCTCGACGTCCTCCGCACCGGCTTCGGGCTCCTGCCAGTTGCGGTCGGTGACCGCGTCCGCCGTGGAGACGCCGACGTTCTCGGGGAAGCGTCCCCCGTCGGCCATGCTCTCGTGGTCGTCGCCGGCCTCGTCGAGGAATCCGTCCTCGTCGTCGTCCTCGTCCGACGGGGAGGCCAGGCGCGGGCTGAGCTCGTCGATCGCGTAGTCCCCGCCGCGCACGAAGCCGCGGCGGAAGGCGGCACGACCGACCATCACGCTCGCCACGGGCACCGTGAGCATCTGCGCGAGCAGCACCACCAGCAAGAAGGCGGCCAGCGACCAGGACCGCGACACCAGGGCGGCCCCCGAGAAGACGAGGATCAGGCCCAGGGTCTGCGGCTTGGAGGCGGCGTGCAGGCGCATGAGCACGCCGTCGAACCGGTTCAGCCCGATCGCGGCCAGCACGGCCAGCACCAGTCCGGCGCCGATCAGCACGGCGGCGATGGTCTCCACGATGGTCATCGTCCCTCCCCCTGCGACCGGTCTGCTCCGAAACCCCAGTCCTCGTCGTCGGCGAGAGCCCCGTCCTCGGTCCCGGCGCCGCGCTGCGGGCCTGGCCCGTCCTCGAGGCCGAAACCGTCCTCCGCTTCGAACCCGCGCTCGGCCTCGCCCACCTCCAGGGCGGCGTCCTGACCGTCCTCGAGATCGAACGTGTTCGCCGGCGATGCCACCTCCGGGATGGTGCTGAGCGAGCTGACGGATCCCTCGGCGTCCGCGCCGAGCGAGCCGGCGGAGTCCGTGGCGCCGACGCCCTGGGGGCCGTCGGCCGCGCCCTGAGAGCCGACGGGACGGCCGGAGGCTCCATCGCGGTGATCGACGTGGATGGCATCGAGCGGGCCCGTGTCGGTGTGCGGCTCCTCCTGGTGGCGGCGCCGCGTGCCCTGCATGGGCTCCTCGCGCGCGACGAAGCGGGCGAAGGTGACGGTGCCGATCAGGGCGAGCCCGGTCAGGGCCAGCATGGCCGGTCCCGCCCAGGCCGCCCGGACATGTGCCGTATACACGGCCATGCCGATCACGACCAGCACGACCAGGGAATCCGTGGAGACGGCGCGATCGAGGATGGTGGGGCCGACGATCATGCGGTAGACGACGCTCAGCGCGGTCAGGGACAGGATCGCCCCATAGATGACGAGGATCAGATCGAAGGGACTCATCGCAGCCCCGCATCCTCGAGCACCTGGCGGCGGCCGACGGCCCGCAGCAGCCGTGCTTCCTGCGCGCGCACGGTGCGACGGGCCCGCTCGACCTCCTCGGGCGTGCCGGCCCCGATGGTGTGAAGGAACAACATGCCGGTCGCGCGCTGCGCCTCGACCACCACCGAGCCCGGGATCAGAGTGCACAGCACGCCGGTGGCGGTGAGGAAGAAGTCCGAGCGCGAGGCCATCGTCACGGCGATCACCGAGCTCGGCGGCGGAGGCTGGGGCCGGACCGCGTACCAGCCCACCTCGACCGCGGAGACGCACAGATCCGCCAGGAAGCGCAGCACGAAGTAGGCGAAGCGCAGCGGGCGCAGGGTCAGCTCGTGCCCGGTCGGCGGCATCGGGAACAAGGCGAACACCAGCACCGCGGCCAGCAGGCCGCCGAGGACGTTCTGCAGGCCGAAACCGCCCCACAGCAGGCACCACAGCGCCACGGAGATGAGGATCCACAGCCAGGAGCCGAGCAGGTCGCGCAGGCGTCCGGTCATCGCTCCTCCACCTTCCGGCCCTCGTCGTCGATCCGGTAGACCAGGTCGCTCGCGGCCTCGTCCCCGAGCACGGCCCCGACGTACGGGGCCCTCGAGAGCACCGTGCGCGCCGCCTCGGTCGAGTAGTCCATCAGCGGCCCCGCCAGCACCGTCAGCAGCAGCGAGAAGCCCACCAGTGCCGCCGTCGCGCCGGTCATCACGCGCGGCGTGCGCACCTCGCGGGAGAGGACCTCCTCCCCCGGCTCCTGCCAGAACGCACGGTTCCAGATCTTCGCGATCGCGTACAGAGTCAGCAGGCTGGTGACCACGCTGATGGCCACGAGGATCTGCCCGGGGGCCCCGTAGTCGAGGCCGGCCTGGATCAGCCCGGCCTTGCCGAGGAATCCGGACAGCGGCGGGATGCCGGCGAGGTTCATGGCCGGGACGAAGAACAGCACCGCGATCAGCGGGGCCAGCCGCGCCAGCCCGCCCAGCCTGACCAGGTTCGTCGTCCCACCGCGGTGCTCGATCAGTCCCGCCGCCAGGAACAGCGTGGACTGGACGGTGATGTGGTGGGCGATGTAGTAGATCGCCGCCCCCATCCCCATCAGGGTGCTCATCCCGATGCCGAAGAGCATGAAGCCCATGTGGGAGACCAGCGTGAAGGACAGCACGCGTTTGAGGTCGGTCTGGGCCACGGCGCCGAGGATGCCGACGAGCAGGGTGAGCCCGGCCGCGGCCAGCAGCAGGTTCTGGATCTGGGAGGCGGGGAACAGCAGCGTCTCCAGGCGCACGATCGCGTAGATGCCCACCTTCGTGAGCAACCCGGCGAACACGGCGGTCACGGGCGCGGGCGCCGTCGGGTACGAGTCCGGCAGCCAGGCGCTGAGGGGAAAGATCGCGGCCTTGATCGCGAACGCGACCAGCAGCATCAGCTCCAGGATCATGCGGGTCCCGAAGTCCAGCACGTCCAGGCGCACCGCGAGCTCGGCCATGTTCACGGTGCCGGCCGCGGCGTACACCGCGGCGATCGCCGCCAGGAAGATCACCGAGCTGAGCAGGGAGACGATCACGTACGTGGTCGCGGCGCGGGTGCGGCTGGCCGAACCGCCCAGGGTCAGCAGCACGAAGCTCGCCGCCAGCAGCACCTCGAAGCCGACGTAGAGGTTGAACAGGTCTCCCGCGAGGAACGCCATGGACACCCCGGCGACCAGGCCCAGGTAGGTGGGGTGGTAGATCGCCACCGGGGTGCGGCCGGAGTTCTCGCTGACGGCCTGCGCGCTGGAGTACACGAGCACGGCGAGGGTGACGAAGCTGGAGACCAGCAGCATCAGGGCGGTCAGCCGGTCGGCGACCAGGACGATGCCCAGCTGCGGCGTCCAGTTGCCGATCTGGAGGACGAGCACGCCGTCCTGGGTGACGTGGTAGCCCATCACCAGGGAGACGACGAGGATGGCGACCAGCGTGAGGATCGTCAGCCACAGCTGGACGCGGGCGTGGTGGCGCAGCAGAAGGGTCACGGCGGCACCGCCCAGGGGCAGCATCACCGGCAGCGCGAGGAGCAGTTCCATGCTCACTCCTCCTCTCCGTCGGTGTGCTCGCGGCCCGGCGCGTGGGGCCTCGAGGCAGCGTCCGGGCCTGTGCGGGGGTCTGTGCCGGGGTCTGTGCCGGGGTCGGTGCCCGGGCCTGTGCCGGGGGCGGCTCCGGGATCAGCGCCCGTCCCGTGGCCGAGGTCCGACTCCGGGTCCGTCGCCGGGCCCGCCCCCGGGGCGTCGGCCGCGTGGTGCGCGCGGCGCGGGCCCCGACGGCGCACGGCCGGCCGGGGCGCCCGTGATTCGCCCTCGTCGGCCTCGGTGTGATCCTGCGGGACGTCCTGGGCCCCGGTGAGGTCCGAGCCCAACGGATCCCCGCCGGAGGGGGCGAAGCCCTGGGAGTGCATGAGCGCACCGCGCCGGGATTCCTCGGAGAGCACCTGGGACCACGGCAGGTCCTCGCTCCCCTCCGCGCGTCGGCGGCTGCGCCGCAGCACGCGGCGGTCCTCGACGTCGTCGGGCACCTCGTCGTGGCCGAACAGCTGCCAGGCCCGGTAGGCCAGGGCCACCCCGAAGGCCGTCATCCCCAGGGAGATCACGATCGCGGTAAGCACCATCGCGAACGGCAGCGGGTCCGTCATGGTCTCCGCCTCGCCGCTGCCCTGGAACGGGGGCCGGCCGGGTTCGCCGGCGGCGACGATGAACAGCACGTTCACGCCGTTGCCCAGCAGCACGAAGCCCAGCACCACGCGGGTCAGGGTGCGCTCGAGCACAAGGTAGACGCCGCAGGCGATGAGCACCCCGGCGATCAGCAGCAGAGTGAGGCTAACCGGCATCGGACTCGGCCTCCTGCTGCTGATCGATCTGGGCGCCCAGGGAGCGCAGGAAGTCGAGCATCACCCCGACCACCACCAGGTACACCCCGGTGTCGAACAGGAGGGCGCTGGGCAGGTGGACCTCGCCCAGCAGCGGCACCTCGAGCACGGGCGTCGCCGTGGCGAAGACGCTCCCGCCCAGCAGCACGGGCAGCGCCCCGGCGGCCACGGCCAGCACCATCCCGCTGCCCAGGACGAAGCCGGCCTGGACCGGTGCCGCCTCGGAGAGCTCGTAGCGGCCGCCGGCCAGGTAGCGCAGGGCCAGGGCGAGGCCCGCCACCAGGCCGCCGGCGAACCCGCCGCCGGGATGGTTGTGGCCGGCCATCAGCAGGTACAGCGAGAACATCATCATCAGCGGGAAGGCGATGCGGGTGACCACCTCGAGGATCACCATCCGCCGCTCGGGGGCCAGGGTGAGGCCGGCCGAGAGCCAGGTGCGCCAGCGGTTACCCCCGGCGACGTCGTCCGGGCGGGCGTCGAAGTCCAGCGCGTTCTGCGGGAGGGCGGCATCGGAGCGGCGCCGCCAGATGGAGGCGCGCGGGTCCAGGTCCCGCACCCGGGAGATGGACGGTTCCCGCCGGGTGACGAAGACCAGCGAGGCGACTCCGGTGGCGACCACGAGCAGCACCGCGATCTCGCCCATGGTGTCCCACACGCGGGCGTCCACCAGCGCCACGTTGACGGCGTTGTGGCCCCCGCCGATCTCGTAGGCGGCCTCGATCAGGCCCGGCCCGAGCGCCGGGCCGGAGCGGGCGGCGGCGCCGTAGAGGGTCGCCCCGCACAGCACCACCGCGGTCGTGACCGCGATGGCCCAGCGTCCCCACGCCCCGATCCGCAGGGGCCGGCGGGAGAAGTGGATCGGCAGCCGGCGCAGCACGAGCACCAGCACCACCGTCATCGCGGTCTCGACCAGGACCTGCGTGGTGGCGACGTCCGGGGCGCCGGCGACCAGGAACAGCATCGCCACCGCGTACCCGGTCACGGAGATCAGGAACACCGCCCGCAGGCGACGACGGGAACGGGCCGCCCCCACGGCGGCGAGCGCCGCGACCGGCAGCACGATCAGTTCGAGGGGGTGGTGGAACAGCACCAGATTCGTCGGCACCGGAGTCAGCGTGATCGCCACGGGCACGACCACTGCGATCAGCACCAGCAGCATCGTGCCCAGGGTGTAGGGCAGCGAGCCCCTCTGGAACAGCGGGGTGACGGCGACCGAGAGGGAGTCGATCTTGCGCAGCAGCCGTCGGAACCCGCGCTCGGCGTCGATCCGGTCCAGCGCCTCCTCCCCGGCCCAGCGCTGCGGGGAGACCTGCTTCTGGAACCTCGCGAAAGGCCTGGCGGCCACGCACAGCACCACCCCGAGGCCGAGGGTGAGCACCGAGGCCAGCAGGGGCACCCCCGGGGACGGCACCACCGCCAGGTGCACGGTCTCCCCGGCCGCGGGCACAGCGGCGGCCACCGCGGCGACGATCTCCTCGACCCGTCCCGAGGCCGCCGCCAGCGCGACGGATCCCAGGGCGACGACCGCGGGCGGCAGCCAGAACAGCGCCGGGATCCTCGCGCGCTGGACCGGTGGGGCGCCCGGAGCGACCCCGAAGGCACCGGCCACGAAGCGCCAGGAGTACGCGACGGTCAGGATGGAACCGGCGACCAGGGCGGCCAGCAGCAGCCGACGCCAGCCCCCGCCCTCCCAGAGCGCGGCGTACAGCGCCTCCTTGGCGACGAAGCCGAACAGCGGCGGCACCGCAGCCATCGACGCGGCGGAGACCACGCCGATCAGGGCGACCACCGGCGCGACCCTCCACACCCCTGAGAGGATCCGCAGGTCGCGGCTGCCGAACTTCTTGTCGATGATCCCGACGACCATGAACAGCGGCGCCTTGAACACGGCGTGGGCCACCAGCATGCCCATCGCCGCCAGCAGCGCGTCGTGAGTGGCCAGGCCTGCCACGGCCGAGAGGAAGCCGAGCTGGGAGACGGTGCCGTAGGCCAGCAGCAGTTTGAGGTCGGTCTGGCGCAGCGCGCGCCAGCCGCCGAGCAGCATGGTGGCGGCCCCGAGCACGGCGATCAGGACGCTGATCGCCTCCAGGTGGGTCAGTGCCGGACCCAGCCGCACGATCAGATAGATGCCGGCCTTGACCATGGCCGCCGCATGCAGATATGCGGAGACCGGCGTGGGCGCCGCCATCGCTCCGGGCAGCCAGAAGTGCGTGGGCACCAGTGCCGATTTGGTCGCGGCCCCCGCCAGGATCAGCAGCACGGCCAGGGCGAGGCCCGGCCCCGCGTCGGCCCAGATCGGCGCGGCCACGATGGTCGAGATCCGCAGCGACCCGGCCGCGGCGGCGAGCATCAGCAGCCCCACGAGCATCGCCAGACCGCCCGCGGTGGTGGAGATCAGGGCGTTCAGCGCCGCCCGGCGCGAGGCCTGCTTGTCCTGATAGTGACCGATCAGCAGGTAGGAGAAGACGGTGGTCAGCTCCCAGAACGTGTAGAGGACCAGCACGTCGTCGGCCAGCACCAGGGCCACCATCGCGCCCGCGAACGCCGTGAGCACTCCCGCGAATCGGCCCAGTCCCGGCTCGTTGTCCTGGAAGTACCGCGCGCAGTAGAGCAGTACCAGCGCTCCGATGCCGGTGGCGATCATCGCCATCACCCAGCTCAGCGGGTCCAGGCGGAAGGCGAGGTCGATGCCGAGTGCCGGAACCCAGGGCACCGACGCGTCCAGCGGCGCCTCGGGAAGGGCGGCCGGGTCGATCGTGGCCAGCCACACCGCCGAGGCGCCCGGCACCGCGGCCAGGAGGAAGAAGGCTCCGCGCCCCATCGCCCGCACCAGCCCCGGCCCGAGAAGGGCGGCCACCAGATAGGCCAGGAGCATCGTGTACACGCAGTCTCCGTCCATCGTGTGCGCGGAAGAGGGGCTCCCGGCATTCTACGGGAGCGCGTTCAGAGTTCTCCGAGAGTCGACGGCGGACCTGCGCTCACGCCCGCCGCCGGCTCCGTAGAGTGAGTGCATGGTCACCACTCCGCCCGACCGCGACCCGGTCGCGCCGGACACCGCCCCTCGCTCCCTCCGTCGCTCGGTCGTCTCCTTCGCGCTGTGGGACGGCGGGATGTCCGCCTTCAGCTCCGTGATCCTCACCTTCGTCTTCGCCACCTATGTCGCCAGCGCGGTCGCCGCGGAGGGCGCCGTCGGCGAGGAGGCGGTCAAGGCCGCTCAGGACCACGGGTCCCAGGTCCTCACCACCTGGCAGTCGATCGGGGCCGTGGCGATCGCCCTGCTCGCACCGCTGCTGGGCAATCTCGCCGACAGCGGCGGCGCCCGCAACGCGCTGCTGCGCATCACCACCCTGGCCACGGTGGCCACGATCGCGCTGATGCCGCTGGTGGCCCTGGATTCGGACTTCCTGACGCTGGGTGCGGTGCTGATCGCGCTGGCCGTGGTCTTCAGCGAGCTCGCCGGGGTGTTCGTCAACTCCGTGCTGCCGGAGATCTCCACCCCGGACAACCGCGGCCGCGTCTCCGGCACCGCGTGGGCCGTGGGCTATTGGGGCTCGATCGTGTGCCTGGGGCTGGTGCTGGTGCTGTTCGTGATGCCCGGCACCGGCCTGCTGGGGATCACCGGGGACGAGGGCTGGAACCTGCGGGCGATCCCGCTGTTCGTCGCGGCCTGGATCCTGATCGGCACGCTGCCGCTGATGATCTGGGCGCCCGCGCACCGTGCCTCCGCCCCCGGCCAGAGGTGGACGCCCCTGCAGGGGTACGCGAGCATCGTGCGTCGCGTGCTCCGCGCATTCCGCGAGGAGCCGGTGATGCTGCAGTACCTGGTGGCCTCCGCGATCTACCGTGACGGCCTGGGGGCCGTGTTCTCCATCGCCGGGGTGCTCGCGGCCAACGCCTACGGCTTCGACACCGTCGGCATCATCGTCTTCGGCATCGCCGCGAACCTGGTGGCCGGCTGCGGCGTCTTCCTCGGCGGGCGGGTCGACGACCGCGTCGGCCCGCGGCCGGTGATCATCGCCGGCTGCCTCGGGATCATCGTGCTGGGCCTGGTGGTGCTGTTCTTCGGCTCGACGCTGGTGTTCTGGGTGGCCGGCCTGGCCATCTGCCTGTTCGTCGGCCCGGTGCAGTCCGCCTCGCGGAACCTGCTGACGCGCCTGTCCCGGCCCGGCCGCGAGACCGAGAACTTCGGCCTGTACGCGACCACCGGCCGGGCCCTCGGGTTCCTGGGGACCGCCGCGTTCGCCGCCACGGTCGCGATCTTCCAGGACACCCGCACCGGCATCCTGGGGATCGTGCTGGTGATGACGGTGGGCCTGGTCGCCTTCCTGCCGATCCGGCTCGGCGCCGCCGGGAAGGCGCCCGCCGCGTTCACGGAGCCCGCCCGCTCCTGAGGTCGAGGGAGCCGGTCGATCCACGGGCCGGCGACCGGTCGTGCCGGCCGCGTTCCGGGTCGGGTCAGGCCAGGTCCGCGGGGTCGACGAGGAAGCCCTCGAGGTCCACGACGTAGCCGCCGACGGTCTCGGTCAGCAGACCGGCGATCAGCCCGATGCGCCGGTAGGCGAGGGACCAGCGCTCCGCCGTCTCGGCGTCGGGGATCTCGATCTCGTCCTCCCCGTCGTCAGCGGGCAGATGCACCAGCGCGTAGTCGACCGCGTCGTCCAGCCAGCCGAGGGCGGCCAGCGCCGTGGGCCGCGAGCTGCGGCCCACCCGCACGGCGATCTCATCGCCGGCCGGCAGCGGGATCGTGAGGCTGTAGCCGCTGCGCGGGGTCTCCTCGGGCACCTCGTCGAGCTCGGCCTCCGGCTCCAGCGGCGCCAGCAGCTGGGCGAGGGACTCCGGTGCCAGGGCATGGGGGCTGACCACGGTCAGGTCCCGCACGTGGAAGGGGTGCGGCTCGAGGCGGACGCCGCCGTCGGTGACCACCGCCCCGAACAGCCGGCGACCCAGCGACCAGGCCAGGTCCAGAGCCCGGCGCTCCACGCCGAACGGCAGGCCGTCCGGGAACGCCCGCCCGTAGCCGTGGGAATCGCTGAACCCGTCGGGCACCGGATCCTCACGCACCCGCGGGGTGTCCACGGTCCAGCGGCCCGCGCCGCGCGGCGAACGGTCCGGCAGCAGGCGGACGTCCTCGCCGAGGTCGATGACACCGTCCTCGTCGAGCTCGGCGTGCGGGCGCACGTTGCGCACCATGGCCAGCACATCCGCTGCAACGGTGTCGCGGGGAAGCTGGAGGCGGTGACCGGTGCGGTCCGCGTCGGGAACGCCGGCGTCGCTCACTGGTCCTCCTCCACGGAGATCCGGGTGCGGTGGAAGTTCCGGGCCGAGCGCGACGGGGTGGGGCCCCGCTGGCCGAGGTACCGGTTGAGGTTGCCCGCACTGCCGTAGGGCCGCTCCGACGGACTGGAGAGGCGGAAGAAGCACAGCTGACCGATCTTCATGCCGGGCCACAGCGCCACCGGCAGCGTGGCCATATTCGACAGCTCCAGGGTGATGTGCCCCTGGAAGCCCGGGTCGATGAACCCGGCGGTCGAATGCGTGAGCAGGCCCAGGCGACCTAGCGAGCTCTTGCCCTCCAGCCGGGCGGCGACGTCCTCCGGCAGCGTGATCTGCTCATAGGTGGAAGCCAGGACGAACTCCCCCGGGTGCAGCATGTACGGCTCCTCGGGGGCGACCGCGACCTCCCGGGTGAGCTCGGCCTGCTCCACGGCGGGGTCGATCATCGCGTACTTGTGGTTGTCGAACAATCGGAAGTAGCGGTCTATCCGCACGTCCACGGACGCCGGCTGGATCATGGCGTCGTCGAAAGGATCCAGGCGTACTCGCCCGGCCTCGATCTGGCCCCGGATATCACGATCGCTCAACAGCACGGCGTCAGCCTAACCGCCGCGCACCGGAGACGGCACCGTGTCCCAGCGGACCCCCCGCCGGCCGACGGGCGTCTCCGCGCCGACGGGCGCCCTCGCAGCACCGGGCGCCCCCGGGCCGCCCTCGCGGGTGCGTCAGGCCGGTCACGGTCTGTCCTCCCGGTTCGCGAGCACCGCGGCGGACGGGTTATGCTGGCGTGCGTTCGCTGAGGCGGCGATGATCCCCGACGGGGACACGATGCCGGTCGCGGCGATTCGCGGGTGTAGTTCAATGGTAGAACTTCAGCTTCCCAAGCTGACAGCGCGGGTTCGATTCCCGTCACCCGCTCTCATGTGTTCCCCGCCGGCCGGGCACGGCTGCCCGCCGGCGAGGCGCGGCCCGTCCCACCGGCCATCAGGCCGAGCACCGCTGCTCACCTCCCCCGTCGGCCGCATCGCGTGATGTGATGGCCCCGTACGACTCGAGAGACAACTCGGAACGTGGGAGGCGCAGATATGCACATCGACCTCAGCGGCAGGACTGCACTGGTGACGGCCTCGTCCGGCGGGATCGGCCTCGCGATCGCCGACGGGCTCGCCCGGGCCGGCGCCCAGGTGGTCGTCAACGGCCGCACTCCGGATTCCCTCGAGCGCGCCGTGGCGCGGATCCAGGAACATGGCGGTCCGGGGTCGGCCCGGGGCGTGGTCGCGGATGCCGCCACGTCGGACGGTGCGCAGGAGCTGGCCGAATCCGCCGGAGAGGTCGACATCCTCGTCAACAATCTCGGCATCTTCGAGTCCATGGACGCGCTCGAGATCGATGACGAGCAGTGGCGGCGGTACTTCGAGGTCAACGTCCTCTCCGCGATCCGCCTGACGCGGATGCTGCTGCCGGCGATGATGGACCGCGGCTGGGGGCGCGTGCTCAGCATCGCCTCCGACTCCTCCCTCGCGATCCCCGCCGAGATGATCCACTACGGCACCTCGAAGACGGCTCTGCTGGGCGCCTCGCGCGGCTTCGCGAAGACGGCCGCCGGCTCGGGCGTGACCGTCAACGCCGTCATGGCCGGGCCCACCCACACCGAGGGCGTCGAGGAGTTCGCGCGCTCCCTCGTCGGTGATGAGCTGCCGTGGGACGAGGCCCAGCGCCGGTTCATGCGCGAATACCGCCCGCAGTCCCTGATCCAGCGACTCATCGAACCCGAGGAGATCGCCAACATGGTCGTCTACCTCGCCTCGCCGCTGGCCTCCGCCACCACCGGCGGCACGGTGCGCGTCGACGGCGGCTACGTCGACGCGATCATTCCCTGAACGGATCCAGGAACGGGTCCGTCTCATCGCACCTCCCGGCGCGGTAGCGGCATGACCAGCGCACGCGGCCGGCCGATGGTCTGGCCCCCGGGATCTGTCGGGGTGTAAGAATGCGTCATGCCCAAGATCATCGGAGGGTCGCTCGAGGAGCACCGCGAACGCACCCGCGAGAAGATATTCGCCGCACTCGCCGAGCTGCTGGAGACCCAGGACTTCGAATCGATCACGCTCTCGAAGATCGCCGGTGCGGCCGGAGTCGGCCGCACCGCGATGTACAACCACTTCCCGGACCGCGAGACCCTGCTGGTGGAGTACGCGATCCATGAGACCGCCGACTACATCGCGCAGCTGCGGGCGGGGGTGAGCGACTCCGCCTCCCCGCGTGATGCGGCGGTCGCGTATGTGCGCACCCAGCTCGAGCTGACGGTCTCGTTCCACATGCCCCATTCGGCGGGCGCGACGTCGCTGAGCGAGGAGACCGCGGCGCGCATGCGCGAGCACGTACTGATGATCGAGGACGTGCTGCGCGGGATCGTGCGCGAGGGTGTGGACCAGGGTGACTTCGCGGCGGATCTCGATGTCGATGCCACCGTGCGGATCATCAACGCGCTGCTGGTGGGCTCTGCCGCGCGCCGGTTCTCGCGGCCCGCTCTGGAGCAGTTCGTGCTGCGGGGCCTCGGCGCCGACACATGACGGTGGCGGCGGACCCCGAGGGGGCCGCCGCCACCGTCATCATCGGGACGTGGCTCAGTCGAAGGCCGAGTCCGAGCTCCTGTTCTTCTCCCCGGTGCCTGCGGAGGCCTTCCCACTGCCCTTGCGGCGCTTGCTGCGCTTGGAACGGGCGGGCGCGGCGGCCACCGGGACCTGGTCGACGTTCTCGGCGTCGTCCTCCCAGTCCATCGCGTCCAGGGTGTCCGTAGCCTCCTCCTCGTCGCGGGCGAACAGCGGGCGGGAGATCTCGCCCTCCCCGTCCTCGAGGTCGACCTCCGGAGCGGTCGCAGCGATCACCCAGCAGGTCAGCACGATGATCAGCGCGATCACGGCGATGCCCCAGCGCAGGTAGGGGCTGGTGCCGTCGGTGCTCATGCTCACCACGGAGCTGACCGCGAGCGCGGAGAGCACGGACGTGGCCAGCAGCAGCGGCAGGGCCACAGAGCCGACCGCGGCGCGCAGGGTGCCGGTCAGCACGGCGCCGCCGAGAGCCCCGGAATGCCCCCACGAGCCCGGCCCGCCGTAGCGGCCCTGGCCGATCACCGCCGCTGCGCTGTCCATGGTGGATGCGGAGCCCAGCGACCACAGGCCCAGTCCGGTGGCGGTCAGGACCACACCGACCACGAGGCCCGGCAGCGCGGCGGCGCCCAGTCCGAACCCGGCGACGAGCGGCATCAGCACGATCAGCACGACCGGGGTCAGCACGGCGCGCCGGACCATCTCGGGCATGTCGGGCAGAGCCACCCCGCTGCGGTTCTCGAGGATCGAGGCTCGGGTCTCGACGACCGCGTTCGCGCCGAGCCGGCGGGCGCCGTCCAGCAGCGACGCGGTCACGAGCAGCACGGTGACCGCGCCCAGTCCGACTCCGCCCAGCAGCGGCAGGGAGAGCGGGGTGAGGGCGTGCAGGGTGCGGTCCTCCCACACGGTCGCCGCACGCGGGGCGACCTGGAGCGCGGTGACGATGGGACCCAGCGCCGCCAGGCCGGTGAGGCAGCCTGCCAGCAGCAGCACGCCGCGCGGCCCGGTGGCGGAGGTGGCGCCGGCATCGCGCAGGCCGCGCTCGGCCTCGGGGCGGTCCACCAGGGTCGGCGCGATCAGCGAACCGGCGTACCCCGCGGCCACCACCAGGGCGCCGAGCCCGGCGTAGGCCAGCAGAGCGAGAGCGAGGCCGGGCACGCCGGCGCTGAGCACGTTGAGCACGGCGCCGACGATCAGCATCAGGGCGAGGGAGCCGGCGGCGACCAGGGCGGTCGAGCCCAGGCCCGCGGTGACGCCGAGCGCCCCACCGGTGCGGCTGGTGCGGGCCGCGCGCAGCACGGTGCCCCCGAACCGGTGGCCGGTGCCGCCGAGGAGGACCACCACGGCGAGCGCGGCGAGCACGCCGAGGCCCAGGGCCGCGGCGACCACGGCGCTCGGGGAGACCGTGTACAGGGTCAGCACGTCGAGGAAGGCTCCCGCGTCCCGGGAGTCGTCGGTCTGGGAGACCCACTGGCCCATGTCGCCCACGGCCTCTTCGATCTGCGGCTCGAGCTGCTCGCGCGGCAGCGGGTCGGGCCCGGCCACGGCCTGGTCGGTGAAGTTCTCCATGCCGGCCTGGACGAATCGCAGGTCCTTGTACTGCGAGGGCAGCCACAGGGCAGCGGCGACGACGGTGCCGGCGCCGCCGAGCACGGCGGGGATCAGCCCGCCCAGCTGGAGAGCGCTGCGCTCGCGGCCGGGCCCGCCCAGGTGCGGGATGACGGCGCTCGCACCGGCGGCGAGCATCGCCACTCCGAGGGCGAGCAGCACCACCAGGATGCCCTCGGCGGCCAGCACGGGCACGCCGAGGATGACGCCGACGGCGGCGCCCGCGGTGGCCAGAGCCACCAGGTCGGCGCTGAGAGCGGCCCCGCGGCGGAACATGCGGGAGGTGCGCAGATGGGGTGCGCCGAGGTTGTCGGTGTCGTCGGCGGCGATCTCGTGCTCGTCGGTCCCCACGAGGATCGCGGAGGCGGAGGCGGCGGTGTCCAGCGGCGCGGCAGCCACCCGGATCGCGAACGCCGAGATCGCGGCGCCCCCGGCCAGGGCCATCAGCGCGGCCGAGCCGCTGGCGTGGGTGAACCACACGACGATGGCGACCGGCAGGATCGCCAGCGCGAGCGCGCCCGTGACCGTCAGGGCGCCGAGGCGGTTGATCAGCGCGGGGCGTCGCTCCGCATCGACCCCGAGCGCGGCGAGCTGGATCGCGAGGCCGCGCCAGGCGGCGAGCGGGCCGAGCAGAAGACCCACCAGCATCATCACCGAGCGCAGGATGCGGTCATCCGTCGAGCCCGGGACCAGGTAGAGCAGCACCACGGCGGGCACGCCGACCCACAGGATGATCGAGCCGGACGAGGCCAGATGCACGCCCAGGCGACGTCCGAGCCCGGCGTCGACCTCGGGGCTGTCCTCGTCGCGGCGCAGGCGGCTGGGGACGACGGCTCCGGCCACCAGGGCGACCAGGGAGAGCACCCCCAGCACCAGCAGGGTCACGGCGATGTCGTCGCCCAGGGGGAATTGCGTGATCAGATCCAAGAGAGATGCTTCCGACGACGGGGCTCGGTGGAGTCGGCCTGTGGCGACTCAGGCGAGCAGGGACAGATCCAGGTGGGTGGGTGCGCCCTCGACGATCCGGATCGGGACTCCCCAGTCCTGCTGGTGCATGTGGCAGGCGGGGAACTCGACGGCGGGGTCGGCATCGCAGGATGCGGCGCGCGCATTGACGTGCAGAACGCCCTCACCGTAGGCGGGATCCAGCTCGATCGTGCGCTCCAGGGGCGTGTCGACCCCTCCGCCGCTGGTCAGCATGGCGGACGGCGTGGTGGACACGGTGACCTGGGTGGAGGGCCCGAGGGAGTCGTCGAGCTTGTGGCCCTCGGGCGGGGTGAACAGCACACGGAGCGTGATCGGGCCCGGACCCATCTCGGTCACCGGGCGTTCGGAGCGCTGGGCGCCCTCGTCGATGACCCGCTCGGCGGCCTTGGCCACGGGGACCCAGGTGACGCGGTGGGCGCCGGACTCGACGACGATCAGCTGGCCGATGCCGTCGACCGGGGGGCCGACGATCGCGTCGGACGGCTCCTTGAGGTCGGTGGCGACCGTCACGACGGTCACGGCGGCGACGGGCGGGGTCTCCTCCCCGTCGGCGTCGACCTCCCCGGAATGCTCCTCGATGAGGCGGATGGCGCCGTTGTAGGTGTCCGCCACGGCGATCCGGCCGTCGGGCAGGGCGGTCACGCCCAGCGGGTGCTGGAGACGGGCGACGCCGTCCGGACCGGCGGGGCCGTCGACATGGCCGAAGTCGAACAGCCCCTCGCCGACGAGGGTGCTCACGAGCATCGTGTGCGGGTCCAGCGTCCGCACCGCCGAGCTCTCGGCATCGGCGACGACGAGACGACCGTCGGGCAGCTCGTCGACCCCGGAGGGCTGTGCCCACCAGGAGGTGACGGCGGGGCCGTCCACGAGGCCCTCCTGCGTGGTGCCGGCGAGCACCATCAGAGCCCCGGTGACGGGGTCGAAGGTCCATATCTGGTGGATGCCGGCCATGGCGATCACGGCGCGGGAGAGCACGTGCGACCAGGTCAGGTCCCACGGGGTCGAGAGGGCATACCCACGGGCATCGCCCTCGCCGCGGGGCAGGGGCTCGCCCTGCATCCACTGCGCTCCGGAGCCGGCGACGGTGTGCACCTCGGTGGCGGTCCGTGAGCGCAGCAGTCGGTCCTGGCCGACCTTCACGCCGCGCAGCGTGTGGCCGGCGGTATCGGCCACCAGCAGGTCGTAGCCGACCTCGGCGGCGACCTCGTCGGGCAGGGCGAGGACGCCGTTGGGCTCGGCGAACTGAGCGCGCTCCCCCTCCCCGTCCACGTGCCCGCGGTGACCGGTGCCGATGATCTCGTCGACGGTCACGCCGTCGTTCTGGAAGACCACCAGACGGTGCTGGCCGGCGTCGGAGACGACCAGACGGCCATCGGGCAGGGTGGTGAGCTTGGAGGGGAAGCGCAGGGTCTGCTGGGGCCGTTCGGCGATCACGGTGGGGGCCGGTCCGCGGCGCAGCGAGCCGTCGGCCTCGCCCTCGCCGACGAGCCGCTCGATGAGCGCGTCGAGGTTCGCGGCATGGCCCTCGCCGGAGAGGTTCCCCGCGATGCGGCCCTGGGTGTCCAGGACCATCAGGGTCGGCCAGGCGCGGGCACCGTACTCGGTCCACGTCTCCAGCTCGGGATCGTCGATGACGGGGTGATCGACCTCGTAGCGCTCGATGTTCGCGGCGAGCGCGTCGGGGTCCTTCTCGAACTCGAACTTCGGGGAGTGGACGCCGACCACGACGAGCTCGTCGGCCCACTTCTCCTCCAGCGGCCGCAGCTCATCGAGCACGTGCAGGCAGTTCACGCAGCAGAACGTCCAGAAGTCCAGCAGCACGATCTTGCCGCGCAGGGCCTCCAGGTCGAGTTCGGCGCCACCGGTGTTCAGCCAGCCGCGGCCGCGCAACGGGGAGCCGTGGGCGCGGGCGGTCAGCGGCGCAGAGGGGTCGGAGGGTGTGGTCATGGGGACCAGTGAACACCGCGTCGATGGGCAGTGGCCAGTCGGCGTGACATGCGTGGACTTCGCCTCATGGTCACCAGGTCTCGATCCATGCGGCCAGGTCGGGGTCGGTCAAGTCCTCGAGCACCAGGTCAGCCGGAGGCGCAGGGTGCCCCGAAGTGGGCACCGCGATCAGACGCAGACCGGCGTCACGGGCGGCGCGTGCGCCGGTGCCGGAATCCTCGAGAGCGAGCGTGTCCCCCGGCGCGACGCCGAGAGCGCGGGCCGCCGCGGCGTACATGTCCGGGGCGGGCTTGCCGCGTTCGACGGTGTCGGAGGCCTCGAGCACGGCGAAGTGCTCTCGGAGCCCGCCGAGGGTGAGCTTGTGCTCGAGCGCCTCGAGCCAGGAGTTCGAGGCGCATCCCAGCGGGACGCGGGCCCCGGCCCGCCGCACGATCTCCTCGGCGCCCGGCATCACGCGGATCGCGCCGGCCAGTTCGCGCTCGAACTCCCGGTGCAGATCGTCCAGGACCCGCTGCTCCTCGGCGCGGGCCCTGCGGGCGATCAGGGCCGCGGCGACCTGGATGGTCGAGCCGTGCAGCTCGGCGTGGTCCTCGTCCTTCAGCGTCGCCTGCACCCCGGCCACGACACTGTCCTGAGCGCGCTGCCAGACCCTCTCGGTGTCCAGCAGCAGTCCGTCGCAGTCGAAGACGACCGCCCGCGGAGTCCAGTCCCCGAAGGCCTCCGTGAACCGGGCCGGGGCCGCGACGCTCATCGGGTGCTCCCCCAGCCGGCGATCCAGTCGGCCAGCACCGCGTCGGTCAGGGAGCTGAGCCGGCGCGGGGCCCGCGGATCCTGCCCGGGGATCGAGGGGACCGCGATCAGCTGCAGCCCGGCGGCCAGTGCCGCCTCGGCCCCGGTCTCCGAGTCCTCGAATCCGAGGCAGTCGGCGGGATCGGCCCCCAGGGCGCGCGCCGCGGCGAGGTACATCTCCGGGGAGGGCTTGGGGGCGGCGACGTCCTCGATGGCGATCGAGACGTCCACGACGTCGGCGATGCCGAGCTCGGCCAGCTTGACCTCCAGCATCTCCCGCGGGGAGTTGGAGGCCACGGCGACCGGCTTCACGCCGGCGATGGTTCGCAGCGTCTCGAGCGCCCCGGGCAGCGGGGTGAGCTTCTCCCCGATGGTGCTGCGATGCTCCTCGAGGAGCTCGCGGCCCACCAGCTGGGGATCCTTGCCGACGGCCTCGGCGATGGCGAGGACGACGATCTCGGCGGCCCGGCCGGTCAGGGCGCGCCGCGCCTCCGGGTCCAGCGCCGCGCCGTGCCGGGCGAGGTAGTCCTCCTGCAGCAGCACCCAGCGGCCTTCGGTGTCCACCAGCAGCCCGTCGCAGTCGAAGATCACGGCGCTCGGGGTCCACACCGGTGGCCAGCGATCGAGCGGGACGGACGGCAGGGGCGCGGGCTGGTTGCTCATGATGTGCCCAGCGTATCCAGCTCGCCTGGCCGGCGGCACAACGGCCGCAGTCGTGCTCCGCCCCTGCCGGCTCACGCGGAGACGGCGGCCAGTCCCTGCTCGAGGTCGGCGAGGATGTCGTCGATGTGCTCGATGCCGACGCTGAGCCGCACGAAGCCGGGTTCGACGCCGGCGGCGCGCTGCTCGGCTTCGCTCAGCTGCGCGTGGGTGGTCGAGGCCGGGTGGATCACCAGCGAGCGCACGTCACCGATGTTGGCGACGTGGGAGTGCAGGGTCAGGGCGTCGACGAAGCGCCGGCCGGCCTCGACCCCGCCGGGCAGGACGAAGCCCAGCACGCTGCCGGCGCCCTTGGGGAGGTACGTGTCCGCCGTCGCCTTGTAGGGCGAGGACTCCAGCGACGCCCAGGTCACCGAGGACACCCGCTCGTCGGCCTCGAGGAAGGCGGCGACCCGGCGGGTGTTGGCCAGGTGGCGCTCCATGCGCAGCGGCAGCGTCTCCAGGCCCTGCCCGATGAGGAAGGCGTTGAACGGGGAGATGGCCGGCCCCAGGTCGCGCAGCAGGTTGGTGCGGGCGCGGGTGGCGAAGGCGGCGGGCACCGTGGAGAAGACCAGCCCCTTGTAGGACTCGTCGGGCTGGGTGAACTGCGGGTACTTCTCGGCGTGGGCCGTGAAGTCGAAGCTGTCACCGTCGACGATGACGCCGGCGATCGAGGTGCCGTGGCCGCCCAGGAACTTGGTGGCGGAATGGACGACGACGTCCGCCCCGTGCTCGAGCGGCCGCAGCAGGAAGGGGGTGGCCACCGTGTTGTCCACCACCAGCGGCACACCGACCTCGTGCGCGACGTCGGCGATCGCGCGCAGGTCGGGCAGGTCGTGCTTGGGGTTGGGGATGGACTCGACGAAGAAGGCCCGGGTGGTCTCGTCGGCCGCGGCCCGCCAGGACTCGGGGTCGGTGGGGTCCTCGATCCACTGCGGGGTGATCCCGAGCCGGGACAGGGTGTGCTTGAAGAGGTTGAACGAGCCGCCGTACAGGCTCGGGGAGACGGCCACGGAGTCCCCGGCGCCGGCCAGATTGAGGATCGACAGGCTGATCGCGCTCTGGCCGGAGGCGACCAGGAGCCCGGCCGCGCCGCCCTCGAGCGCGGCGATCCGGTCCTCGACCGCTGCCTGGGTGGGATTGGTGATGCGGGTGTAGATCGGAGCGGCCTCGGCCAGGGCGAAGCGGTCCGCGGCCGATTCCGCGCTGGGGAAGACGAAGCTCGTCGTCTGCTGGATCGACAGGGCGCGAGCCCCGGAGCCCGGATCCGGCTCCTGCCCGGCGTGGATGGCGAGGGTCTCGAACTGCTGCGGTGTCGCGGACGTGTCGGTCATGGCGCTCCTCCTGAGAACGGGGTCGAGTTCACAGTGACGCACCGCGGCGAGCGACGCCGACCTCCGTGAACTCGTGTGACGCCACCGGCCGGACGGTGGGAGACCGACGGTGCCGCAGCCGATGCCCCCTGCCGACCACGCAGGGCGGGTCATGCCAGCTCGAGCACCTCGCCCTGCCAGCGCTTGCGCAGCCAGCGATCATGGGAGGCGATCAGCACCGTGCCGTTCCAGTCCTGCAGGGCCTGCTCGAACCGGGTGGCGGTGACCAGGGCCAGGTGGTTCGTGGGCTCATCGAGCACCAGCAGCTCGGGCGGATCCAGCAGGAGGGCTGCGAGCATCACGCGGCGCAGCTGGCCGCGGGAGAGCTGATCGAGCGGCCGGGAGAGGTCGCGGGGGTGGACCAGGCCGAACAACTCGGGCACGGCGCCGTCCTCGAGCGGAAGCTGGGCGGAGCCAGTCGCTGCGGCGCGCAGGTGCTCATCGACGGTGCGCCCCGGGATCGCCTCGTCGTCCTGCCCGAGGTGACCGATGCGCAGACCGCGGGGCCGGTCGATGCTGCCCGCCGTCGGCTCGAGCGCCCCGGTCACCGTGTCCAGCAGAGTCGACTTCCCCGACCCGTTGGACCCGGTGACCAGCAGCCGCTGACCGGCGGCGAGGCTGAACGAGGTCGGCGCGAGGCGGCCGGAGACCGCTGCCCGGCTCGCCGTCACCAGCACGGCACCGTCCGCTCCCCCGCCACCCCGCCGCAGGGCCGACGGCAGGTGGGTGAAGTGCAGCTCGGCCGGGGGCTTGCGCACCTGCTCCGCCTCGAGCTGCTCGAGGCGGGCCCGGGCCTCCCGCAGTCGCCGCGAGACGGTCTTGGCGTTGCGGTCGGCGTAGAACTTCTTGGCGGCCCTGGCCTCGGTGCGCGGGCCCCGGCCCGCGTGGCCGACCTCCGCCGAATCCGTGACCGCCCGGCGCAGGGAGGTCAGCTCCTCCTGTTCAGCGCGGAACCGGTGCTCCCACCGCTCCCGCGCCTCGAGACGGGCCAGCAGGTAGTCGGAGAATCCCCCGGTGTACAGCGTCAGCCCGCCCGGCGGGGAGCCCACGGGGCTCTCGGCGGGATCCAGGTCGAGCTGGGCGAGCGTGGCGTGGTCGAGGAAGGCCCGGTCGTGGCTGGCGATGAGCACCGGCCCCGGATGCTCGTGGATCGCGGAGGCCAGGAACGCGGCCCCGTCGTCGTCGAGATGATTGGTGGGCTCGTCCAGCAGCCACGTCGTGGGGCGGGCGATGAGGAGATGGGCGAGGGCGAGCCGCTCCCGCTGGCCGCCGCTGATCCGGTCGAGTCGGGTGCTCCGGCCCGGGCCGTCGAGATGGAGACCGGCCAGGACCGTCTCGGCGCGGCGGTCGGCGTTCCACACGTCGGCCAGAGTCGCCTCGGCCAGCAGCTGGTCGTATCGGCGGGCCGCCTCGGGGGCCGGCTCACCGGTCCCGCCGGCGAGCGCCTCCCCTGCCCGCGCGAGCTCGCGCTCCAGGCGGCGAGAACGGGCCAGCGCATCGGCGACGACGTCGGCGAGGGTGGCGGACCCCGGGAACGGCAGCTCCTGGTGGAGCAGGCCGACGGGGCCGGGCGCTGAGACGGTTCCGCCCTCGGGCTGCAGGGCACCGGCGAGGATGCGCAGCAGCGTGGACTTGCCGCTGCCGTTCTCCCCGAGCAGGCCGGTGGGGCGTCCCGCGGGCACCACGAGACTGATATCGGTCAGCACGCGCCGGTCGGGAAAGGAGAAGGAGATCCCCTCGGCGCGCAGGTGCAGGGCGGGGTCCGCGGCCGCGGCTCCGGCGACGGAGGACGCGGCTGCCCCGGCGACGGAGGACGCGGCTGCTCCGGCGACGGAGGGCGCGGCGGCCCCGGCGGCGGATCGATCGGTCGGGGCGGTGGGACGGGGATGCGAGGGCATGGATCAGCTCCTGGTCGCGGGAAGCGGCGATGGACGGGGCTGATCAGATGCGCACGGGGCGAGTCTAAGAGCGGCGCGGGAACGGCGTCGACTGTTTTTCCCGGCGAAGCTTTCTCCCGGATCGCTCTGTGCACGGAGGGCCCCGGCACCCACACTGGTGCCATGAGCACCGTCGCCCCCGCCGTCGCGCCACCCTCGGCCGCCCCCAAGCTCGCCGTCGTCGGAGCCGGTTCCGTCGGCTCCTCCGTCGCCTACGCCGCCATGCTGCGCGGCTCGGCCCGCACCATCGCCCTGTACGACGTGAACACCGCCAAGGTCGACGCGGAGGTGCTCGATCTCGCCCACGGCAGCTCGCTGGCCTCCGGGGCCGAGGTGATCGGCGGGGACGACATCTCCGTCGTCGCCGGGGCCGACGTCGTGGTGATCACAGCCGGTGCCCGGCAGAAGCCCGGCCAGACCCGCCTCGAGCTGACCGGGACCAATGTCGCGATCCTGCAGAGCCTGCTGCCGCAGCTGCTCGAGCAGGCACCGGATGCTGTGTACGTGCTGGTGACGAACCCTGCCGACGTGCTGGCCCTGGCCGCGGCCCGCATCTCCGGCCTCCCCCGCGGGAGGGTGATGAGCTCGGGAACCGTGCTGGACACCTCCCGGCTGCGCTGGCTGCTGGCCACCCGGCTCGGGGTCTCCTCCCGCAGCGTGCACGCCACCATCGTCGGCGAGCACGGCGACAGCGAGTTCGGCCTGTGGTCCTCCGCCAGCATCGGCCAGGTGCCGCTGACGGGCTGGCTCGATGCCGAGGGGCGACCTGCGCTGGACCGCACCGCGCTCGAGGAGCTCGAGCGCGAGGTCGCCGGGGCCGCGTACACGGTGATCCAGGGCAAGGGCGCCACCAACCTCGCGATCGGCGTGGCGGCGGCCCGCATCGTCGAGGCCATCGTGCGCGATGAGAACGCGGTGCTGCCGGTCTCGATGCCGCTGGAGGGGTGGCACGGACTGGACGACGTCGCGATGTCGATGCCGACGGTGGTGGGCCGGGCGGGCGCCGTCCGGCGTCTCGAGGTGCCGATGGACGATCGGGAGCTGGCGCGGATGCACGCCTCGGCCGAGGCGATGCGCGAGGTCCAGGCCGGGCTGGACCTCTGAACCGGCCCAGGCCCCTGCACCGGTCGGTGCACGTCCACCGGGGGCACCGGGCCCCGCACGCCGCCCTACGATGGGGTCCGACCGCGCGGGGAACGACCGAGGGAGCATCGCCATGGACGCCGACATCTCTGCACCGTCCGGCGCTGGAGCGTCCGCTGCTGGAGCGTCCGGCCCCGCACCGTCGCGCGCGGTCATCGCCGGGGACATCGGGGCGACCACATCGCGTGTCGTCCTCGCTCGCCTCGATCCCTCCGCGCCGGGACCCGACGTGCTCGCCGAGGCGGAGGGACCGGGCGCGAACCTGCGCTCGTCCGGGGCGGAAGCCCTGGACCACCTCACCGGCACGATCCGCGAGGTGCTGGAGCGCGGCCATCAGCAGCTCGGCCGCGCGCCGGAGGTCGCCGCCCTCGCGCTGGGGATCTCCGGTGCCGGACCGGCCCGGGCCGAGGACGTGCGCCGCTCCGTCGGCGAGCGCGTGGCTGCCCTCGGCATCGCCTCGGATCGGGTGCTGATCACCGATGACCTGCACACCGCCTTCCTCGCCGGGGACGTGGGCGATGACGGACTGCTCGTGCTCGCCGGCACGGGCGCGGTCGCCGTCCGCTTCCGCGGTCGCGAGCCGGTGGCCCGGCGCGACGGGATGGGCTGGCTCCTCGGCGACATCGGTTCCGCCGTCTGGCTGGGCCGGCGCACCCTGCAGGCGGTCGCCGCCGACATCGACGGCCGCGGCCGTCGCACGCTGCTGACGGAGCAGGTCGGCGACATGCTCGAGCTGGATCTGCGGGACGGGCTGGTCCCGCCCTCCCCCACCGGTGATCCGCGCCAGGACCTCATCCGGGCCCTGGACGAGCAGCTGCCCGCCGGTGCCCCCGCCGCCCTCGGCCGGTTCGCGCAGCTGCCGGCGACCGTCCCCGAGGATCCGGCGGCCCGCGACATCCTCGACACCGCGATCAGGCACGTCATGGACACCGTGCGCGCCCTGGACGCCGAGGCCGCCCTGCCCGTGGTGCTGGCCGGCTCGGTGCTGGCCACTCCGGGCCCGATCCACGACGAGGTCGTCACGGGCCTGCAGTCCGACGGCCGCCCCTTCTGCGCCGTCACCACGGGCCTGCCCGGGGCCCTGCTGCTGGCTCGGGAGAAGGCCGCCTCCCTCGAACCGTGAGCACGGGCCCACCGGCTCCCCTCCGCTCGCTCCGCCGCGGCCGTGCCGCCCGCGGCGGACGACTAGGATGGCCAGCGTCTGCCCGCCGCTGAGACCGGTGGCCGGGTCCGTCCCGGTCGCCGCGCGCCACCCGACTCGGAAGGCTCTTCCCGATGCCCGAGCTCCACGACGAGATCCCCACCCGCGAGAAGGTGCTGGTCATCGGCGCCGGCCCGGCCGGCCTGGCGGCCGCCGCGGCGCTGAAGGCGCTGGATCTCCCCTTCGACCTGGTCGACCGCGCCAAGCACGTCGGCGGGATCTGGAACGAGGAGCGCGAGGACACCCCGATCTGGCCGGCGATGGAGATGATCTCCTCGCGCGAGTTCACGCAGTACGAGGACATGCTGCAGCCGGTCTCCTTCCCCGAGTACCTGCGGCCGGCGCACATGGCGAAGTACCTGCGCGCCTACGCGGCCCGCCACCAGCTGACCGAGCACTTCCGCCCCGGCGTCGAGGTGCGCTACGCCCGCCCCTTCGAGGACAACGTGTGGCAGGTCGAGCTCTCCACCGGCGAGATCATGATCTACCGCGCCGTGATCTCCGCCCACGGCATCTCCGAGCGCCCGCACCGCCCCGCCTGGGCGGCCGAGGTGCCCTCCTCCATCAAGGTCATCCACTCCAAGGACTGGACCGGGCCCGACGGGCTGGAAGGCCAGCGGGTGCTGGTCGTCGGCTCCGGGCAGTCCGCGGCGGACATCGCGGTCGATGCCGCGCGCCGGGCCCTCGAGGTCGGCTGGTCGGTGCGCACCGGGCACTGGGTCGTCCCTCGCCGCATCGGGGGCGTCCCGGGCGACGTGGCCGCCGCCCGGGAGCCGGCCGTGCTCGGAGCCCTGAACGGGAAGATCGCCGAAGCCGTGATCGGCCGCCGCGTGGGCAACCCGGCCGACGTCGGCCTCCCGCGCCCGGCCGCGCCGCTGCTGGAGGACACCGTGATCGTCTCCGACGAGGTGCTCGATCGCGTGCGTGAGGGCCGCATCACTCCCGTCGGCGAGATCGCCGGGATCGCCCACAACGGCACCCTCACCCTCGCCGGTCATGGCGGTCCCGCCGCCCACGGCGACTTCGCCCCGGACCTGATCGTGCTCGCGACCGGCTACGAATCCGGCGCGGGCCACCTGCCCGAGGACGTCGTGCCGCGCACCGCCGGCGGTGACCTCGATCTGTTCCTCGGTGTGTTCCCCCGTGGCCGCGACGACCTGGTGGTCCTCGGCCAGCAGCGCGGCCCCGGCGGGATGCTGCCGGTCCTGGTCCAGCAGGCCGATATCGCCGCCTACCTGCTGCATGCCGCCCGCGAGGGCTCGCCCGCGCTCCAGGACTTCCAGCGCCTGCGCGCCGGCTCGGAGAACGCGGTGGCCACCGCCCGCGCCACCGGCGACGCCGGTCTGCTCGGGCGGATCGGCGGCGTGCTCGGCGCGAACCGCGTCCGTGCCCGCTCGGCCGGGATCTCCTCGGGCGGGGAGGGTGAGAAGCTGGTGCCGGCGGCGGACCGCGAGACCCTGCTGGCCCGCCTGCGCACGGTGCGCGACCTGTTCGAGTGACCCCCGCGGGTCAGCGTGATCGCTGCGACGCAGGACGGCGCACGGCGAGCGCCGCGACGGCAGCGGCCGCGAGGGACACGACCGCGACAGCGATCCCGCCGCGCTGCTGATCGGCCAGGGCGTCGGGCCACCACCGGCGCCCGGTGGCCCCGAACCAGCTCGCCGCGATCAGCGTGTCGGTGCTGAGCAGCACCACTGCCCCGGCGACCGCGAGCGCCAGCGGAACGGCGATCACGAGGATCCTTGCCCGGACCCCCGCGAGGCTGCGCACCGCGAAGGTCACCACCGCACCGCCGGTCAGTGCCAGAACCTGCAGCACCAGGTGTCCGGCGTGTCCTTCCAGGGCGATCCGCAGCAGCGGCCCGGCATAGACGCCCGCGAGCAGGGCCACCGGCGCGCCCGCCACCAACGCGGCGAGCCAATGTCGGCCGCTGAGTGCCCTCCGCATCCGGGCAGGAACCGCCAGCGCGGTGCCCAGCAGCACGCCAGCGACCGCCAGCAGCAGCACGTGCTGCAGCAGGTGCGCGGAGACCAGCACCTTGCTGTACACGGTCAGCGGGCCGCTGGTCAGCACTACCAGCACGACCGCTCCCAGCACCAGACGGATGCTCGCGCTCCGCGTCCGCTGCGGGCCGCGCGGCCGCCACCACACCAGCAGCAGCACGCAGGCGAGCATCATGCCGAACGGTGCGGGGCGCCACGCGGTGAGGACCGTGCCCAGGTCCGGGGCCGGAGGCAGGGGGTAGCCGGTGAGGATCCCGGCCGGGCCCGCCGGCGGGATGCCCTCGGCGGCCGGCGGCGGCGAGGAGCTCATGGCCGCGGCGATCGCCACGGCCAGACCCATCAGCGCGAGCTCGAGAACGGCCAGCCGACGATAGATGCCGGCCGCACGGTGCCCCGGGCCCTCGGCCGCGAAGCCCGTGGCGAGCTGGCGGCGCTGGATGACACCGAGCCCGCCGAGGGCCACCAGCAGGACGGCCTTGGCCAGCCCCAGCTGCACATACGCGCTGGTGAGAACCTCCGAGGGAGCGTTCATGCGCACCGACAGCGCCCACACCCCGCTGACCGCCAGAGCGATCCAGCAGATCAGCGCCAGATGGGAGAAGCCGCGCACCACGGTCGCATCGTCCCGGGCGGTGGACGGCAGCAGCTGCAGCACCGCCAGTCCGCCCAGCCAGATCCCGACGGCCAGCAGATGGATGAGCATCGTGGAGGTGGCCACCTCGTGGTTCTGCCCGCCCCCGGCGTGGCCGGTCATCGCGCTGGCGAAGGCGACCAGCCCGGCCGCGACGGCAACCGTCCGGGCGATGCCGCGGGAGGTGCCGGCGACCGCGATCGTCGTGGCGGCCGCGGCGATCACCAGGGCGCTGACCAGCCAGACGCCGAGGTCGGTGGCCAGGAACACCTCGAGGTCGGAGCCGAAGCGCACCGACCCGACGGCCTGCCCCGTGGCCACGGCGTAGGAGAAGGCGAGGGAGGTGCCTCGGGCGAGCGTGGTGATACCGGCCGCGACGGCGACCGCGGTCATGACTCGGGCGCGGTCGGCCTCCGCGTGCAGCAGCCAGCCGGCGACGACGGCACCACCCAGGGTCACGGCCGCCGCGAGGTCCGCGAGCATCGCGGAGACCGGCGCTCCGGCGCGTGCCATCGCCCCGGCGCCGCGCAGCACGAGGTTGCCGCCGCCGGCGGCACCGGCCGCGAGGACCGAGATCACGGCCAGCACGGTGAGCGCACCGAGGAGGATCGCGACGACCAGCGCAGCAGGTCGCCGTGCGGAGAGCGTGCTCACGAGGCGATCACCAGGCCCGACCACAGGGCGGCCATACCGGCGCCGATGCTCAGCAGGAAGTAGGCGACGCTCATGGCGATGCGGCCCCGGCGGATCAGATCGACCACGTCGACCGCGGCGGTCGAGAGCGTGGAGAGGCCGGCGCAGACCCCGGCCGCGAGCAGCAGGTACGCGAGTTCGGCGGGACCGGTGGCGGCGCCGAGCCGGGCGACGATGAGGCCGAGCAGGAAGCAGGCCACGACGTTGACGGCGAAGGTGAGCCAGGGCCGGACCCGTTCCTCGGCTCCGCTGCTGCGACCGGCCGCCCAGCGCAGTCCGTACTCCCGCACGCCCCATCGCAGCACGGAGCCTGCCGCCCCGCCGAGGCTGACCAGCAGCATGCCCAGCAAGAAGGTGCCGGCGTTCATGTGGCGCTCCCCTCGTCCGTGGACGCGGTCCCGTCGGCCCCTGCCTCATCCCGCTGAGCGCGCGAGCGCCGCTGGCCTCGCTGGCGCCTCGAGCCGCGCCGGACCCTCGAGCCCTCCTGATCTCTCGTGCCCCGCTGGCCCCTCGAGTCCCGCTGGCCTCTCGAGCTCTCAGCCATCCGCTGCGCGATGCGGCGCCCGGCGAGCATGCCGATCACCACCGCGCCCAGGCACACGACCACGGTGAGCAGGGCGTAGCCGAAGGCCTTGAGGGGGAAGTCGGCGCCGATCATGGCAGAGCCCTCGAGGACCACGGTGGACATGGTGGTGAATCCGCCGCACAGTCCGGTGCCCAGCAGCGGCTGGACCCACGGACCGGCCCGGCGCACTTCCAGCACCCCCGTCAGCGCCCCCAGGGCGAGGCAGCCGATCGCGTTGACCCAGAACGTCGCCCAGGGCACCTCGACCAGGGTGGGGGTGGTGACGGTCGGCGCCAGGATCGTGATGACGAAGCGCAGCATCGACCCCAGCGCACCGCCTGCGGCGACCATCAGCGCGATCTTCCACCACGCCCAGGGCACGTCCACCGGGCCCGACCCGATGGTCTCGGACTCGGTCTCCCACTCGTCCGCGCCCTCGAAACCCAGCGCCGCCATCTCCGCCGTCTGCATCCGCGGGTCATCGCGCCGCGACGCGGGCGGCTGCGGATCAGGGCTCGAAGTCACCGGGTCAGGGTACCGACGCGCGGGGCGCCCCGGTCCCAGGGTGCGGGCTCGTCGCTCGACGCTCCGCTCTCTCGGCTGATCTCCTCCCGCTCGATCAGCGCTCCGCTCTCTCGGCTGATCTCCTCCCGCTCACCCGGTGCCGCCGACTCGCAAGCTCGCCGACGACCCCGGGCTCGCCGGTCGTCGATCAACCCCATACCAGGCCCAGGGCGGGGTCCTCCAGCACGGCGGAGATGTCGCGCAGCAGCTCGGCGCCGAGGGCGCCGTCGATCAGGCGGTGGTCGAAGCTCAGGGCGAGCTGGGCGATCTTGCGCGGCACGATCTGCCCGTCGACCATCCAGGGCTTCTCCTTGATGGCGCCGACGCCGAGGATCACCGACTCCCCCGGGTTCAGGATCGGGGTGCCGGAATCGATCCCGAACACACCGAAGTTGGTGATGGTGATGGTGCCCTCACGAGTGTCCGACAGGGAGGTGCGCCCGGCTCGCGCGGTCTTGGCCAGGTCATCGATCGCCTCGGCCAGCTCGCGCAGCGTCATCAGGTGCGCGTCCTTGACGTTGGGCACGATGAGCCCGCGCGGGGTGGCGGCGGCGATCCCCAGGTTCACGAAGTGCTTGTAGACGATCTCCTGGTTCTTCTCGTCCCACGAGGCGTTGACCTCGGGATTGCGGCGGATCGCCACCAGCAGGGCTTTCGCGACCACGACCAGGGGGCTGACCTTGACGTCGGCCCACTCCCTCGAGCTCTTGAGGTCCGCGATGATCTGCGCGGTCCGGGTCATGTCGATCTCGTTGAACACGGTCACGTGCGGGGCGGTGAAGGCGGAGGCCACCATCGCCTCGGCGGTGCGCTTGCGCACCGAGCGGATCGGCACGCGAGTGGTGCGCTCGTCGCTGCTGACCTGCGTGAACGACTGATCGCGGGTGGACTTCATGGCGCCGCCGAGCCCTTCGGGCACCTGCGGGGACTCTTCGGGGAAGTAGTGCCCGTCGTGCCCGGAGAGGCCCTCGCCGGACATCGCGCGCTGCTGGGCGGCGAGCACGTCGGCGCGGGTGACCGTCCCGTCGGGCCCGGTGGCGAACACGTCGGCCAGGGCGATGCCGAGATCCCGGGCGAGCTTGCGCACCGGCGGCTTGGCGAGGATGCGGTCGATGGGCACCTGCGCCTCGTCCTGCTGGGCGGCGCGGCGGCGGCGACGGCGCTGCGGGGAGGCGGAGGCACCGTAGCCGACCAGGTTCTTGGGTTCCTCCTCGGCAGGCGTCGCCGGAGCGCCCTCGGCGGCCCCGGCACCTCCGGCCGCGTCGGCAGGCTCCTGCTGGGGTGCCACTTCGGCCGCGGTCTGCACGCTCTCGGCGGCCGCCTCGGCAGCAGGGGCATCGGCGGCCGCCTCGGGCGCATCGGCCGGGGCGGGCTGCCCGGCAGCCTGGTCCGCGCCCGGTGCCGACGGGGCCGGCCCGCCGGCGGTGTCGACCTCGATCAGGTCGGTGCCGACGGGGACCTCGTCGCCGACCGAGACCAGGATCGCGGTGACGGTGCCGGAGACATGACTGGGCAGCTCGACCGCGCTCTTGGCGGTCTCCACCTCGGCCACGGGATCGTTGATGGCGATGGTGTCGCCGACGGCGACCTTGATGTCGATGATCTCGCCCTCGGTCAGGCCCTCGCCGGGGTCGGTGAGGGGGATCCGGACGATCGAGGACGAGGCCGCGGACGACCCGGAGGACGAGGACTGCGAGGACGAGCTCATGGCAGGAATCCTTTCACGCGGGCGACGGGCGCTGCCGTCAGTGCTCGAGCAGACGGTCCACGCCGTCGAGCACCCGGTCGAGGTCGGGCAGGAAGGCGTGCTCCATGCGCGCCGGCGGATAGGGCAGGTGGTAGCCGCCCACGCGCAGCACGGGCGCCTCGAGGTGGTAGAAGCACTCCTCGCTGATGCGAGCGGCGATCTCGCCGCCGAGGCCGCCGAGCACGGGGGCCTCGTGCACGATCAGCAGCCGCCCGGTGCGCTTGACCGAGGCGGCGATGGTGGGGACGTCGATCGGGGACAGCGACCGGGCGTCGACCACCTCGAGCTCGATCCCGTCCTCGGCCGCGGCCTGGGCGCTCTCGAGGGCCAGCGGCATGCTCGGTCCCCAGGCGAGCAGGGTGGCGTCGGTCCCGGGGCGGACCACCGCGGCCTGCCACGGGGTCAGCTCGGGGCGATGGTCGGGGTCGACGTCGCCCTTGACCCAGTAGCGCCGCTTGGGCTCGAGCATGATCACCGGGTCCTCGCACTCGATCGCCTGGCGCGTCATCCAGTACGCGTCCTGCGCGTTCGCCGGTGCCAGGATCCGCAGCCCGGCGGTGGGGGCGAACAGCGCCTCGGGGCTCTCGGAGTGGTGCTCGACCGCGCCGATCCCGCCGCCGTGGGGGATGCGGATGACGATCGGCATCTTCACCCGGCCCAGGGTGCGGTTGTGCATCTTCGCGACCTGCGTGGTGATCTGGTTGAACGCCGGGTAGACGAACCCGTCGAACTGGATCTCGAGCACCGGCCGGTAGCCGCGCACGGCGAGGCCGACGGCGGTGCCGACGATGCCGGCCTCGGCCAGCGGGGTGTCCACCACGCGCTGGGAGCCGAATTCGGCGTGCAGCCCGTCGGTGACGCGGAAGACGCCGCCCAGGATGCCGATGTCCTCGCCCATCATCATCACCCGCTCGTCGGCGCGCATGGCGTCGCGCAGTCCGGCGGTGATGGCCTTGGCGATCGGAAGGTTCGTGCTGCTCATCGGTGCGCCCCTCCGGTCTGATCCGCGCCCTCGCCTGCTGGACCCCCGTCCTCGCCCTCGTCCTCGAACTGGGAGATGTACTCGAGGTAGGCCTCCCGCTCGGCGTCGACGATCGGGTGGGGCTCGGCGTAGGCGTGGTCGAACATGCCCACCGGGTCCGGGTCCTCCATGCCGTGGATGTGGTGGTGCAGCTGCATGGCGAGGTCGTGCGCCTCCTGGTCGCAGCGGGCGATGAAGTCCTCGTCGATCTCGCCGAGCTGCTCGAGGTGACGGCGCAGCCGCAGGATCGGGTCCTTCGCGGCCCACTCCTCCTCCTCGGAGGCGGGGCGGTACCGGGAGGCATCGTCGCTGGTGGTGTGGGCTGCCATGCGGTAGGTGACAGCCTCGATGAAGCGCGGCCCCTCCCCTGCCCGGGCGGCGTCCATCGCGGAGCGGACGGTGGCGAGCACGGCGAGCACGTCATTGCCGTCGACCCGCACCGAGGGGATACCCCAGCCGCGGGAGCGCTGGGCCAGCGGCACTCGGGACTGCACCGCGGCGGGCACGGAGATGGCCCACTGGTTGTTCTGGGTGTAGAAGACGACCGGGGCCTGGAACGAGGCGGCGAAGGTGAAGGACTCGGCGACCTCGCCCTCGCTGGAGGCGCCGTCACCGAACAGGGCGAGCACCGAAGTGTCGGTCGCGGTGTCCCCGGTGCCGACGACGCCATCGCGCTGCAGGCCCATGGCGTAGCCGACCGCGTGGGGGGCCTGCGCGCCGAGGACGATCATGTACGGGTGGGTGCGCAGCTCGTTGGGGTCCCAGCCGCCGTGGCTGATGCCGCGGTAGAGCTCCAGCAGGCGCCACGGCTCGATGCCGCGGGCCCAGGCGATGCCGTGCTCGCGGTAGGTCGGCACCAGGTAGTCCTGCTCGCGGGAGGCGTGGCCGGCGCCGATCTGGGCGGCCTCCTGGCCCAGGGCGCTGGCCCAGAGCCCGAGCTGGCCCTGGCGCTGGAGGCTGGTGGCCTCGAGGTCGGCGGCGCGGATCATCACCATGTCGCGGTAGTAGCCGCGCAGGCGCTCCGGGGTGGCCAGGTCGTCCCCGTCGCCGGATGCGGCACCGCCTGACGCCGAGCCGCCGTGGCCGGCGAGCACGGCGTCCATCTCGTCGTGGGGGGTGCGGGTGCCGTCGGGCGCGAGGAGCTGGATCATCGGCTCCTGCTCCGCGACGGAGGGGATGGTCGTTGCGAACACACTCACGCCGGGGAGCGTAACCTACGGTGCCGTAGGGAATAAAGATCCGCTGGTCACAGCGGATGTCGCGGCCCCAGGGGTGAGTTGAGGTCGCGTGCTCACCGCCCGCGCAGCAGGAGGTCGACGGCGGCGCGCATCATGGTGCGGCCGGCGCCGTGGGCGAGGACCAGGCGGCGATGGTCCGGGGCGGCGTCGGGCACACCGGTGTGGACCACGATCGCGTCGGGCCGGCGCGCCAGCAGTGCGCTGAGGCGCGCCCCCTCGTCGGGGTCGCTGCGGGGCAGCCGGGTCAGTGCGAGGACCTGCGGAGCCGAGGTCAGCTGGTGGCTCTGGGCATCCTGGCCCGGATAGTCCGGCACGGTGGCCTGCACTCCCTGCTCGGCGAGTGCCTGGATCAATTGCGGAGCCCGGGCCCCGGAGGCGTGATCGGCGCGGGCACGGAGGTCCGCCACCAGCACTGGGCGCAGGTCCAGGTGGGCGTGGCGGCCGCGGACGGCGCGGGCGGCGGCGTCGGAGCCCAGTGCGTCGGCGTGAGCGAGCGCAGCGGGCAGTTCGGGAGCGGGGACGAATCGGCGGCGGGTGCGCAGACGGCGGCACTGCGCCCGGGTGCCCTCGGCCCGCGCATGCAGGCTCTCGCGGCTCAGCCGCCCGTCGGCGACGGCCGCCACCAGGGCGTCGTGCGCCTCGCGCAGCATGTGCCGGTCGTCGCGCCGGATGGAGGTGCCCAGGCACAGCAGGTCGGCCCCGGCCTCGGCGGCGCGCACCGCGGCCTCGCCGTAGCCGACGGTGCCGGCCACCGCGGCCATGTCGAGGGCATCGGTGATCACGAGGCCGTGGAAGGTGCCGCTGACGGCGCGGTCCAGCTCGGGGCGCGACCAGGACGAGATCGAGGCGGGCCCTTCCCCGAGGGAGGGGACCAGCACGTGCGCGGTCATCACGGCATCCAGCCACGGCGCGATGGACCACGGCGCGAGATGATCGCGCGTGAACTCCTCGCGGTCCAGCTCGATCAGGGGCAGGGCGGTGTGGGAGTCCGTGGCGGTGGCGCCGTGACCGGGGAAGTGCTTGGCGCAGGTGCCGAGCCCGGACTCGATCAGGCCTGCGGCGAACGCCTGGGCGTGGGCGGCGACCCGGTCCGGGTCGTCGCTGAAGGCTCGGGTGCCGATGACGGGGTTGGCCGGGTCGGTGGAGACGTCCAGGACCGGCGCCAGATCGAGGTCGATGTCGCAGGCGGCCAGGATGTCGCCCAGGGCGCTGCCGGCGTGGCGGGTCAGCTCCGGATCGTCGACCTCGCCGAGCGCCCAGGCCGTCGGCAGCGAGGAGCCGGTGGCCGCCTGGAGGCGGGTGACGTCCCCGCCCTCCTCGTCGATCGCCACCACGCAGTCCGCCGAGCGGGCGTGGACGGACCGGGACAGGGCGGCCGCGGTCTCGGGGTCCGGGGTGTTGTGCCCGAACAGGATCACCGAGGCCAGGCCCGCCTCGAGCACCTCGCCCATCCACTCCGGCAGCTGGGTGCCGGTCAACGGCGCCATCAGCACGCCGAGAGCGTCGCTGTCCCAGTGCCCGGCCGCCGGAGTGCTCGTCATGGAGCCATTGTGCGCGCTCAGCTCTCGATCAGCCGCTCCAGGGCGGCGACATCCAGAGGCTCCTGGTCGGCGTCGAGATCCTGCACGGGCAGCGGGCAGTCCCCGAGGTCGGCGATCGGCAGCCGCTCGCCGCCGTTGTTCATCGACTGGTGAGCGATGACGCCGGGCAGGGTGTACCGGGCGGCCTGCCAGGCGTTGACGGCGGGCTGCATGCCGTCGACCACGGCGCGCGCGAAGTCGTCGACCAGGAAGTGGTGGGCGCCCTCGTGCCCGTTGGGCATGCCATGGAACTGCTCGGGCAGCCGCGACTGGTGGTGGGCCGGGGAGCATCCGGCGACGAAGGCATCGCGCAGGGCCGGGGAGACGTCGGCCAGGCGGGGATCGTCCAGGCTCATGGTCGCCGCGGTGCGGATCGCGTCGCTCACGTCCAGCACGCGCTCCTTGTCGTGCCAGTAGGTGACGTCGATCGTCTCCTCGAACGAGGAGGCCTCGCCGAAGAAGCGGAAGCGCGACTCGCGCAGGTGCGAGGGGTAGCCCACGCGCCGCAGCTCGTTGGTGCGGAAAGCGCCGCCGTTGTCCATCTCGAACAGCGCGAAGGCGTTGGAGACGTCGTTGTCGAACATCGAGACGTCCTTGTCGAAGACGCCGTCGCCGCGGGTGTCGGGCCGGCCGATCGCCGAGACCGAGACCGCGTGGTTCTCGAGCACGCCGAGGATGCCGCCGATGGAGTGGGTGGGGTACAGCAGGGGCGGGTAGGAGGCGGTGGCCTTCCAGCCCTCGCCGCCGGAGTACTTGTAGGCGTCGTAGAAGCCCAGGTCCATGTCGTGGACGTAGTCGCCCTCGGCGTAGAACACCTCGCCGAAGACTCCGCTGCGATGCAGCCGCCGGGCGAGGACCACTGCCGAGTTGTACTGGCTGGTCTCCCCCATCATGTAGACCAGGCCCGTGCGCCGGACCTCCTCGGTGATCTGGCGGATCTCGTCCTCCGCGATCGCCATCGGCACCGCCGAGTAGACATGCTTGCCGGCGCGCAGCGCGGCCAGGGCGTGCTCGCCATGGGTCCAGCGCTGGGTGAAGATCGCGACCGCGTCGACGTCGGAGGCCAGCAGGTCCTCGAAGGTCTCGAAGCGTCCGGCGAAGTGCACGCCGCGGGCTTCGACGGCGTCGATCCGCTCCGGGATCGCGTCGACGGCGTACAGCTCGTCGATCTCGGGATGGGCCGCGAACAGTTCTGCGAAGTGCTTGCCGAACTGTCCGATCCCGACGATGCCGAGACTGAAAGACATACTTCCTCCTTGAAATTAAGTGTCGGAGGGAACGCTACGGCACGGCGCTCAGCCGCGGCAAGCGGTCACAGCCGGCGCCAGCGGCCGTTGCGCCACACTTCCCGCCATGGCGGCACCACCTCGCCGCGGGCAGCCATCCGGCGCCGGAGATTGCGCCGGGTGATGAGCATGCCCGCGGTGCCCACCAGGAGCATCGGGATCTGGACGGCGAAGGCGATGCGGAACGCCGCCAGGTCGTAGTTCCCGTCGGGCCGCAGCAGGTCGAGGATCATGCCGATCAGCAGGATGGCGATCAGGCCGCCGGAGAAGCCGCCCATGATCACCATCCCGGTGGCGGTGCCGAGGCGGTGTCGGGCCAGATCGGTGCGGGGGAAGTCGAAGCCGACGGAGCTGGCGGGCCCGCCGATGGAGAAGCCGGCCACCAGCACCAGCAGCAGCCAGATCGGGGCGGGACCGGGCCACAGCACCAGGGCCGTCAGCGGTACCGCGATCGTGCCCAGGATCAGCAGCACCAGGGACGAGCGCCGCAGCGGGTGGCGCTGGGTCAGGGCTCCGATCACCGGTCCCCCGATGATGGAGACCACCACCAGCACCGTCATCACCGCAGACGCCGCCGGCCGGCTGAGGCCCTCGCCGGCGGTGAGGTACGGATAGCCCCACATCATCGAGAAGGCGATGCCGGTGAACCCGGCCGTGAAGTGCGTGCAGAAGCCGAGCTGCGTGGCGGGGTGGCGGATGATGCGGCCGATGACCAGCGGGATCCGCGCGAGGTTCTGCTTCTGGCGGGGGCGCGGGATCCCCGGCGGGCTCGCGCGCACCACGAGCAGGGCGAGCAGGGCCGCGCAGCCGCTCACCCCGGCCGCGGCGCTGAAGGCCGTGCTCCAGCCGGCGACGGTCAGCACCGCCACGAAGGGGACCGCGGAGGCGATCTGCCCGACCTGGCCGAGGATGCCGGTGAGCTGGGTGAGGATCGGGACGCGGCCCGCGGGGAACCAGGCGGGCACCAGGCGCACGGCGCTGGAGAAGGTCAGCGCGTCGCCGGCCCCCACCACCACGCGGGCGAGGATCGCGAGGGCGACGGTGTCGGTCTGGGCGATCACGAGCTGCCCGGTGGCCATCAGCACCGCTCCGGCGGTGAGGGTGACGCGGGAGCCGTAGCGGTCCAGCAGCAGCCCGGCCGGGACCTGGGCGAGGGCGTAGACCAGCAGCTGGAGGACGACGAAGGTGGAGACGATGGTGGCGGAGGTGCCGAAGCGCTCGGTCGCCTCCAGCCCGGAGACACCCATCGTGGTGCGCTGCAGGACCGCGATCGCGTAGGCGACCAGGGCCGCACCCCAGACGACGTAGGCGCGGGGGCCGCCGAGTGTGCTGCTGTCGACGGCGCGGGCGCCCATGATCACCGTTCTTTCCTGCTCGCGAGGCTCGTGCTTCCTCGGCTCAGACACTACCCGTGGCCGGACTGCACACCCGAGCCGTGGCCTCCGCTTGCCACGGATCAGGCGATGCGATCGTGCTCGCCGCGCTCACCTATGCCGTCATCGGTGTCTTCGCCGTGATGAGTCTGCGCGGCAGCGGCCGGGGGCCGCACGATCTGGCGGCCGGGACCGTCGTGGTCCTCAGCGCTGCCGCCACTGCCCGGCGACCTCGATGAGCAGGTCGTTGGCCTCCTGCTCGGAGATCGTGGCGCGCACCCCGTCGGTGCCGTAGCCGCGCAGCACCAGCCCGCGCTCCTCGGCGAAGGCGGCGAATGCGGGGCTGTCCTCCCCCAGCGGGAAGTAGACGAAGTTGCCCTGCGACCTCGGCAGCTGCCAGCCCTGCCCGGCGAGCGCCGCGACGAGGCGGGAGCGCTCCTCGCGGATCCAGGCCGCGCGCTGATCCAGCTCCGCCTGCACGCCCGGCTGCAGGCTCGCCAGGGCCGCCACCTGCGCCGGGGCGCTCGCGCCGAACGGGACGGTGACCTGGCCCAGCGCACGGGCCAGGCGCGGGTGAGCCACGGCATAGCCGATGCGCAGCCCCGCCAGGCCCTGCATCTTGGAGAAGGTGCGCAGCAGCACCACGTTGCCGTGGCGGCGGAAGATCCCGGCCGTTCCCGCCACGGTCGCCGGGTCGTGGAACTCGCGGTAGGCCTCGTCGATCGCGACAACGACATGCTCGGGCACGCGGGCGAGGAAGCCCTCGATCTGTTCGGTCGACAGCGAGGGGCCGGTGGGGTTGTTCGGGGTGCACAGGATCACCAGGCGGGTGCGGTCGGTGACGGCGGCGGCCATCGACTCGAGGTCGTGCTCGTGCTCTGCCGTCAGCGGCACCTGGACGGGGGTGCCGCCGTGGGAGCCGACCAGGATCGGGTAGGCCTCGAAGGAGCGCCAGGCGTAGACGACCTCGTCGCCCTCGCCCACCAGGGCGCGCACCAGGTCGCCGCTGACGGCCACCGAGCCGGTCGACAGCGCGATCTGGGACGGGTCCACGCCGTGCTTGGCGCCGAGCGCCTCGCGCAGTGCATAGGCGGCCATGTCCGGGTACCGGTTGGCCTCGTCCATCGCGGCGACGACCGCGTCCCGCACGGCCGGCAGCGGCGGGAAGGGCGACTCGTTCGAGGACGCCTTGAAGCGGCGCCGGCCGTCGTCTCCGGCGGGCTTGCCCGCGACGTAGGCGGGCAGTGCCTCGAGCGCGGGGCGCAGGCGGACGGTCTCTGGGGGCTCGGGGTACCGGCCGGGGTCGGGAGGTGCGGACATGCGTTCAGGGTAGGACGAACGGGCGGCCTGTTCCGTGACGTCCGCGCCCGGCTCCGGGGCCCTGTCGAGCACCCCAGACGTCAGCCGACCTCGGCGGGCCGCAGCCCATGGGGACCTCTCCCCATCGCGCCGGGAAGGGCGTTCGGCGAGAATTGGTGCACAGTGCCGATCCTGGGATTTCCAGATGCTCACTATCGATGCCCAGCACGGGGTCGACGTTCGATTGCTGCCGGGAGGCATTGATGGGTGATCGCCGAGTCCTGACCTCCGCCGTCGTGATGATCACCGCTTCGCTCCTGAGCGGCTGCTCCCTCCTCGAGCACGACAGCCCTGTGGAGTCCTCGCCGGCCCCGACACCGAACGAGGGCTCCGGTCCCACCGGCGTGCACGTCGAGGGGGACGACGAGGAGTTCGGTGACGCCTGCACGACGGAGGGCGACTACACCGTCGACTCCTCGGTCGAGCGCAGCTTCGAGGAGATCCCGGAAGTGGACGGCGCCGAGCTGAGGGTCGCCCTGGGGTACGCCGCCTCGGACGGACCCTCGGCGCGCCTCTATCTCTCCGCCACCGGCCCGTCCTCCGCCGCCCCCGAGCAGTTCGACGGCAGTGTCGGGGACGCCCACGCGATCGAGGACTGGACGGTCACGATCACCTCGATCTGCGCTGACGAGGTGCGGTTCGACGTCGCAACCGAGGCACCGTAGGAATAGGGATATCCCCGATGCGTTCCCAGCCGGGGCGAGGACAATGGGGCCCATGCGATTCCTCGGACACATCATCGTCACCGGCCTCGCGCTGTGGGTCACGGCGCTGATCCTGCCCGGCATGCATCTGGGCGACGACAGCGCCACGGTGCTGACGCAGATTCTCACCATCGGCGCGATCGCGCTGATCGTGGCGCTGCTGAACCTGATCGTGCGCCCGATCCTCTCGTTCCTGGCCTTCCCCATCACCTGCGTGACCCTGGGTCTGTTCCAGCTGGTCATCAACACGCTGATGCTGCTGCTGGCGAGCTGGGTCTCGGGACTGCTCGGGCTCACGCTCACGTTCGACACCTTCTGGTGGGCCCTGCTGGCCGGCGTGATCATCGGGATCCTCTCCGCCATCGTCGAGGGGGTCACCGGACTCGGCGAGCGGGACGACCGCCGCTACGAGGTGCGTGACTGACCACCGGGGCCGCCCCGCCGGCGCCCGTTCGCCGAGGCGCTCCCGTGGCCGAGACATCCCGCAGCCGTGCGCGCGGACTCTGGGAGAATGACCCCATGGCTCACTCTTTCGCGGACATCACGCCGCCGATCGCCCTGACCCCTCTCGACGGCCGCTACCGCGCCCAGGCCGCGCCCCTGGTCGATCACCTCTCCGAGGCCGCACTGAACCGTGCCCGCCTGGTGGTCGAGACCGAGTGGATGATCCACCTGCTGGACGGCGGGGTCATCCCCGGCCTGCGCTCCCTCGACGAGGACGAGCGCGCCCTGCTGCGTGCCATCCCCGAGGACTTCGGTGCCGAGGGCATCGCCGAGCACGCCGAGATCGAGCGCGAGACGGTCCACGACGTCAAGGCGATCGAGTACTACATCAAGCGCCGCCTGACCGGCACCAGCCTCGAGCCGCTCGCCGAGGTGGTGCACATCTACTGCACCAGCGAGGACGTCAACAACCTCTCCTACGCGCTGATGATCCAGGGCGCCGTGCGCGAGGTGTGGCTGCCGGCGCTGCGCGGGGTCATCGGCGATCTCGCCGAGCTGGCGCGGTCGACCGCCGAGGTGGCGATGCTCTCGCGCACCCACGGCCAGCCCGCGACCCCCACCACGCTGGGCAAGGAGATCGCGGTGTTCGCCCACCGGCTGGAACGCCAGGCCCGCCGGATCGAGGGCGACGAGATCCTGGGCAAGATCAACGGCGCCACCGGCACCTATGCCGCCCACGCCACCGCCGTGCCGTCGGCCGACTGGGAGCAGGTCTCCCGCAGCTTCGTCGAGCACCTGGGGCTGACGTGGAACCCGCTGACCACGCAGATCGAATCCCACGACTGGCAGGCCGAGCTGTACGCGGACATCGCCCGCGCCGGACGGATCCTGCACAACCTCGCCACCGACATCTGGACCTACATCTCGCTGGGCTACTTCCGCCAGCGGCTCTCGGCCCAGGGCGGCACCGGCTCCTCCACGATGCCGCACAAGGTCAACCCGATCCGGTTCGAGAACGCCGAGGCGAACCTCGAGATCTCCGGCGCCCTGCTGGACTCGCTGTCCCAGACGCTGGTGACCTCGCGCCTGCAGCGCGACCTCACCGACTCCACCACCCAGCGCAACGTGGGCCCGGCGCTGGGGCACTCCTTGCTGGCGATCTCGAACCTGCGCCGCGGCCTGGCCGGACTGGATGTCGACGCCGACGCGATGGCCGCCGACCTCGAGGACAACTGGGAGGTGCTCGGGGAGGCCGTGCAGTCGGTGATGCGCACCCTCGGCGTCCAGGGCGCCACCGGCATGGACAACCCCTACGAGCGGCTGAAGGATCTCACCCGCGGCCACCGCGTGGACGGCGCGGGGATGCGCGAGTTCATCGGCACCCTGGGCCTGCCCGAGGCCGAGCGCGACCGCCTGCTGGCACTGTCCCCGCACACCTACACCGGCTACGCCGCCTCGCTGGTGGACCACCTCGAGGACCATGGCGGCACCGGCACCGAGCCCGAGAGGCAGCCGCGATGACACCCGACGACACCCCGATGGAGCCGACAGGCGCCGACGAAGCTGACGCCACCGACGTCGACGCCGCTGCGGTCCCCTCCCCCGAGCCCGGCGACCACGGCACCCACGGCGACCCCGGGTACCACGGCAACAAGGCGCCCTACCTGCGCCGGCTGAAGCTCATCGAGGGTCAGGTGCGCGGACTGCACCGCATGGTCGAGGACGACACCTACTGCATCGACGTACTGACCCAGGTCTCCGCGGTGACCAAGGCCCTGCAGTCGGTCGCCCTCGGTCTGGTCGATGACCACATCCACCACTGCGTCCACGACGCGGCCGACTCCGGGGACACCGAGGAGCTGGATCGCAAGATGGACGAGATCATGGGCGCCGTCAAACGGCTCATGAAGTGACCGCCACGCGTCCGCCGGCGCCTCTGCCCCGCTCCTTCTTCGACCGGCCGGTGCTGGAGCTGGCGCCGCTGCTGCTGGGCTGCGTCCTCGTCGGCCGCGGGACCGCCCTGCGCATCACCGAGGTCGAGGCCTACGTCGGCGCGGAGGATCCCGGCTCCCATGCCTTCCGCGGCCGGACCGCACGCAATGCCACCATGTTCGGCCCGCCCGGGCACCTGTACGTGTACCGGCACATGGGGCTGCACTCGTGCATGAACGTGGTCGCCGACGCCGAGGGCACCGGGACCGGGTGCCTGATCCGCGCCGGCCAGGTGGTCGACGGCGTCGAGGAGGCGTATCGCCGCCGTCGTGCCACCGGCGTGTGCCGCAGCGACCGGGACCTCGCCCGCGGGCCGGGTCGCGCCACCGTGGCCTGCGGGATCACCTTCGCCGACGACGGGCTGGACCTGTGCGATCCCGGCAGCGGCGTGCACCTGTTGGGGCGGGTGGATCCGGCGGACCGGGCCGACGGCGAGCATCCGGGCGAAGAACCTTTCATGCCCCATCCCCGGCTCGCGGCGGGACCACGGATCGGGCTGCGCGAGGAGGCCTCGGATCCGGGCCTGTATCCGTGGCGCTACCGCATCGCCGGTGACCCGACCGTGTCCGGGCCGGGCCGGCTGAACGCCTGAGCGGTTCGGCGTCCGGACCGGCACCGCACGATCCTTCCGCGATCGACCGAGCGGCAACTGCTGTCCTCAGCGGGGGCGCACGGACAGCTCGTCGATGTTGGCGTCGGCTGGCAGCCGCAGCGCCAGGGCGACGGTGGCCGCGACGGTCTCGGGCCGCATGTAGTCCTCTTCGCGGTACTCACCGCCCTCGTCGCTGCGCAGCTGACGCTGCATGTCCGTAGCGGTGCGCCCGGGGTGGACGGAGCTGACCCGGACGCCGTGCTCGCGCTCCTCGGCGCGCAGGGCGTCGGTGACCGCGCGCAGCGCGAACTTCGAGGCCGCGTACGCGCTGCCGCCCGGGCCGGAGTTGTACCCCGATCCGGAGTTGATCGCGACCACCGTTCCCCGGGCGGTGCGCAGCGCGGGCAGCAGCAGGCGCGTGAGGTCGGCGACCGCGGTGACATTGGCCGTGAAGGAGCGGGTCCAGTCCTCGGCCGTGAGCTCCTCGATGCGGCCCCGGACCAGGATCCCGGCGCAATGGACGAGACCCGCCAGGCCGTGGGGCAGGTCGAGGGCCTCGGCGGCGCGGGCAGCGGCGGCGGAGTCGGTGAGGTCGGCGGCGAAGGGCTCGGCGGACGGGAAGGTCGCGGCGAGCTCCTCGAGGTCGCGGAGGGAGCGGCCTCCCAGGACCAGGTGGTGGTCGGCAGCGAGCTCCTCGGCGACGGCCCGGCCGATGCCGCGGGAGGCGCCCGTGATCAGGACGGTGGGGCGGGACGCGCTGGTGGAGTCGGGATTCGCAGTAGTCGTCGTCATGATTCCGAGTCTGCCACGGCGGCGTTCCCGTCGATCGTGCGCTGTGTCCGCGTCCCGCGCCCCGCGCCTTGCGCCCCATTTCTCGCGCCCCGTGGTGGGAGCATGTGCCCTGTGCACACCATGGTCGGAAACACCCGCTGGCTGCGGGCAGAGGTGCTGATCGTCCTCGCCCTGTCCCTCGGCCAGAGCGCGGTGTACTCGCTGCTCGCCCTCGCCCAGGCACTCGCGGCCGGTCCCCTGGCCGATCAGTCCACCGCGCTGAATCCCTCGTTGCGGGAGAACCCATGGGTCGATCTGCTCTACCAGCTGCTCTCGATCCTCTTCGATCTGATGCCGGTCGCACTGGTGGTGCTGCTGCTGACCCTGAGCGCCGGGACCTTCTCCCGGGCGCTGCGGGAGCTGGGCATGGACCTGGGCCGATGGAGCCGGGACCTGGCATGGGGCGTGGCGCTGACCGCAGGCATCGGCCTGCCGGGTTTGGTCATCTACTACGTGGGCCGAGCCCTCGGGGCGACCGTCGAGGTCATCCCCGCCGCCTTGGACACCCACTGGTGGACAGTGCCCGTGCTGGTGCTGCACGCGGTCAAGAACGCCGTGCTCGAAGAGGTGATCATGGTCGGCTATCTCTTCGATCGCCTCGAGCGACTGGGCTGGTCATCGAGGCGGACCATCGTGGTCTCGGCCCTGGTGCGCGGTGCGTACCACACCTACCAGGGCATCGGCCCGGGGCTCGCGAACCTCGCGATGGGCCTGGTCTTCGGGGAGTTCTACCGGCGCACACGGCGCACCATGCCCCTGGTGATCGCACACACCCTGCTCGACGTCTTCGCCTTCGTGGGCTACGCCCTGCTCCAGAGCGTCATCCCCACCTGAGCGGGTGACCCTTCCTGAGCGGGGCGCTCAGAGGACGTAGGGCTCACTGTCGCCCTCGGACTCCATGGGCAGGCCGGATTCGAACCACATGTCCATGCCGCCGGCGACGTTGATCGCCTCGAAGCCGTTGGTGTTCAGCCACTGCGTGACCTGAGCGCTGCGGCCGCCGCTGCGGCAGACGATGTACAGCTCGGAGTCGTCCTCCGGGATCTTGTCGAGGTTCTCCAGCAGGGAGCTGGCGGGCAGGTGCTGTGCGTTCGGGGCATGGCCCGCATCCCACTCGGACTGCTCGCGCACGTCGATCAGGTGCGCGTTCTCAGGGACGGCGGCGGGGGCGACGGAGTCGGAGTTCATGGCCTCCAGCGTAGTAGCCGCTCCCCCGCCGCGGCGGGACGGCCGGCCCGGCCCTCAGACCGCCCGCAGCGCGTAGCGCCTGACCAGCGGCGAGGCGACGAGCACGGCGGCGATGACCAGCGCATAGGCTCCCAGCACGCACAGCACGTACTGGACCGCGCCCATCGGGTTGTTCGGGGCGCCGCCGAAGACGGCCGAGACGACCATCAGCGCGGTGCCGGTGGCGAGGATCGAGCTCAGCGCCACGGGCACCGAGATCTCCGCGATCCGGGCCCGGTGCAGCTGGCCGACCTCCGCGCCGGCGATGTGCTGGGCGCGCAGCGTGGGCGCCTGGTCGATGACCCGAGCGGTCTGGGTCACTCCCGTGCTCACGGCTGCGAGCACCGCGGCGATGCCGAGGGTGAGGATACCGCCGGTGAACATGGCCGTCATCAGCATCTGCTCCTCCGGGCTCGCGGTCTGCGACAGCAGCGAGAGCACGGTCAGGAACCCGGCGATGACCAGAGCGAAGGTGATGCCTGAGACGGCGCGCCAGCCGGCCCTGGGATCTGCAGCCAGGCGGCGAGCACCCACCAGCAGCGACGGTGTGGGGGCGAGCCTCGCCAGTGCCAGCGCGGCGATCCAGACGATGAACGGGCCCACCACGTTCACACCGGCGACGATCGCTCCGATGAACAGGACCATGATCGCCAGCGCGGCCCCGATGCTGCCGGACTGGCCCAGGAGGGCCGGACCGATCTGCATGAAGGCGAAGAAGCCCACGATCAGAGCCGCCCAGAGGATCACGCGGATCACGGACATGCGCACCACGCGCGAATCCCGGGCGACGCCCAGCGGACTGAGCACCACGCCCGTCAGGGACACGGCGGCCGAACCGACGGCGAGCAGGACGAGGCCGAGCACCAGCAGCGGGTAGGCCCACCACGGCATCAGCAGGTCCGCCGTCGTGAACGGGGTGATCCCGAAGTCCAGCCGGGTCAGCGCCGGGGTGACGGCGACGTGGACGCCGATGCCGAGAACGCCGCCGAGCAGTGCCTGAGCGGCGACGTCGAGCACCGCCACGGAGCCCACCTGGCCACTGGTCCCGCCGACCAGGCGCATGGTGGCCAGGTCGCGCTCGCGCCGGGCGAGGGAGAGCCGGGCGGCGGATCCGCCCAGGCCGATGGCACTGGGCACCAGGAGCACGGAAGCGATCATCGCGCAGATCACGAGCGCGCCCATGATCTCCGCCTCGCCGCCGGTTCCCGGCCCGGCTCCGGAGGGCATACGGCCGACGAAGGCCGCTGCGCCCCCGATGACGGTCGCCGTGATGGCGGTGGAGGCGGTGAACGCGATGACCGGCAGGATGTCCGCGAGGGCGCCGCGCCGGCGCAGCAGGAGCGGGGCGGTCGCGAGCAGCGCCCTCATCGGGACACCGCCTGACCGGGGCCCGAGGCTGCGTACTGGCCGGCACCGTGGTCAGTGGATGGCTCGGCGGTCTCCGGGCGGAAGAACTCCTGGGCGATGCGCCCGTCGCGCATGGTCACGGTGCGGCGGCAGGCGGCGGCGACCGAGGAGTCGTGGGTGACCATCACCAGGCTGGCGCCGGAATCGCGGCAGGACTCCACCAGGATGTTCAGCACCGCCTGGCCGGTGGCCTGGTCGAGGGCGCCGGTGGGCTCGTCGGCGAAGACGACCGAGGGACCTCCGGCCAGGGCGCGGGCGATCGCGACGCGCTGGGCCTGGCCGCCGGAGAGCTGGGTGGGACGACGGTCGTGCATGCCCTGCAGCCCGAGGCGGTCCAGCCAGGAGGCGGCCTCAGCGGTCGCGGCGCGGCGGGAGGTGCCCGCCAGCATGCGCGGCAGGATCACGTTCTCCAGCGCGGTCAGCTCCGGCAGCAGCTGGCCGTCCTGGAAGACGAAGCCGAAGTCGTCGCGGCGCAGACGGGTCCGCTTGCGGTCACCGAGGGCGGCGAGATCGGTGCCGTCGTGCTCGACGCTGCCGGACGTCGGCCGCAGGATCCCCGCCAGGATGTGCAGCAGCGTGGTCTTGCCGCAGCCCGAAGGGCCCATCACGGCCAGCGAGTCGGCGCGACCGATATCGAGGTCCACTCCGTCCAGAGCATGGGTCGCGGCCCCGGCGGCACCGTAGGTCATGATCAGGCGCCGGGCGGAGAGCACCGGGGCCGGGCGCATCGGGACGGCCTGAGCGGGAGCCCCGTTCTGAGCGGCGGCGGCATGAGGCGGGCCCGCATGCTGGGCCGGTGCCGGGTAGCGGGCCGGAGCCGCCGCGGGATGAGGGTTCGGTGCGGTGTTCATGCGCCCAGGATCGTCGGCCCGCCCGTGGACGCGCATCGGCCCCGGGATCGATCTCCCGGGGCCGACGTCAGACTGTGGGTGGAGGACGGCTCTCAGCCGAAGCGGCCGGAGATGTAGTCCTCCGTCTCCTTGTTCGAGGGGTTGGTGAACATCTTCTCGGTGTCGTCGACCTCGATCAGGTGGCCGGGCTTGCCGGTGCCCGCGATGTTGAAGAAGCCGGTGCGATCGGAGACGCGCGAGGCCTGCTGCATGTTGTGCGTCACGATCACGATCGTGTACTCCTGCTTCAGCTCGTGGATCAGGTCCTCGATCGCGAGCGTCGAGATCGGGTCCAGGGCTGAGCAGGGCTCGTCCATGAGGACGACCTCGGGGCGGACGGCGATGGTGCGGGCGATGCACAGGCGCTGCTGCTGGCCGCCGGAGAGACCCATGCCGGGCCGGTCCAGACGGTCCTTGACCTCTTCCCAGAGGTTGGCGCCCCGCAGTGCCTGCTCGGCCAGTTCGTCAGCGGCGTTCTTCGACATGCGACGGTTGTTGAGCTTCACGCCCGCCAGCACGTTGTCGCGGATCGACATGGTCGGGAAGGGGTTCGCCTTCTGGAACACCATGCCGACGCGGCGCCGCACGTTGACCGGGTCGATCCGGGGATCGTAGATGTCCTCGCCGTTGATCTCGACCTTGCCCTTGGCGTAGGCACCGGGGATGACCTCGTGCATACGGTTCAGGGTGCGCAGGAACGTCGACTTGCCGCAGCCGGAGGGGCCGATCAGGGCCGTCACCGAGCGGGGCCGGATCTGGACGTCCACGCCTTCCACGGCCAGGAAGTCGCCGTAATAGATGTCGAGATCCTCGACGTTGATGGGCTGAGGGGCTGCCATCAGGGTCCTTTCGCGGGGGCTTCGGCTCAGCGGCTGAGCTTCGGGGAGAAGTAGTAGCTGACCAGGCGGGCGACGATGTTGAGCACCATCACGATGAGGATGAGGGTGAAGGCCGCCGCCCACGCGCGGTCGATGTTCGTCGTGATCGAGCAGTTGTATACCTCATCGGTGATCGGATTCCTCACCGTATCGTTCATGCAGTTCGCACTGCCCGCGCGGTACTGCTGGTTGATGAACGTCGGCAGGGTCGCCATGCGCCCGTCGAACATGTTCCAGTTCACGCCCGTCACCATGCCGACCGTCAGCAGCAGAGGCGCGGTCTCGCCGATGACACGGGCGATGGCGAGGGTGACGCCGGTGGTCAGGCCCGCGATGGCCGTACGCAGGACGACCTTGACGATGGTCAGCCACTTCGGCACGCCCAGGGCGTAGGAGGCCTCGCGCAGGTCCATCGGGACCAGCCGCAGCATCTCTTCGCTCGAGCGCACCACGGTGGGGATCATCAGCAGCGACAGTGCCACGGCGCCCATGATGCCCATGCGCACGCTGTCGTCCGGCATGAAGGCGATGAACAGCGCCAAGCCGAACAGACCGGCGACGATCGAGGGGATACCGGTCATCACGTCGACGAGGAACGTCACCCCCTGCCCCAGGACCCTGCGCCAGCCCACGTCCGCGTACTCGACCAGGAAGATGGCCGTGAACAGGCCGATCGGGATGGAGATGATCGAGGCCCACAGGGTGATCAGCAGTGTGCCGACCGCCGCATGGAGCACACCGCCTGCGTCGGGGCCGCCGATCACGCCGGACATGGAATCGGTCCAGAAGGAGAAGGGAGTGGGTGCGGCTTCGACCGCACGGACCAGGCCGCGGCCGACCACCTCCCACAGCAGCGAGAGCAGGGGGAACATCGAGACCGCGAAGGCGCCGATCACGGTCAGCATCATCAGCCGGTCCATCGCCCAGCGGCGGCCTTCCCGGATACGGGAGTAGGTGTAGCCGAACACGAGATGGAGCAGGAAGCCCAGCACGATCGCCGAGGCGAGGGAGAGACCGTCGAAGATCGCCAGGACGGCGATGGCCACCAGCAGGCCGGCCAGACCGGTCAGGAGCAGGTGGTACCAGGGCAGCCGACGCTCGTCGTGGCGACGTCGGACGGAGGTGTTCTCGGTGGTGGTTGTGGAACTCATGAGGACCTCAGCTCTGCACGCCGCTGCGCGCAACGATCCAGCGGGCGAGGGCGTTGATGATGAACGTCAGCACGAACAGCACCAGGCCCACGAAGATCAGCAGGGACATGTCGACGCCGGACGCCTCGGCCTGCCGGGAGGCGATGTTCGCGGCGATGGTCTGGTGCCTGCCCACCTCGAGGATGTGGAAGGAGAAAGTGGCCCCGGGCGCCAGGATCATCAGCACGGCCATGGTCTCTCCCAGCGCGCGGCCGAGGCCGAGCATGGAGGCGGCGACCACGCCGCTGCGGCCGAAGGGCAGCACCACGGTGCGCACGGTCTCCCAGCGGGTCGCCCCGAGCGCCAGAGCCGCCTCCTCCTGGAGGCGCGGCGTCTGCAGGAACACCTCGCGGGCGACCGCGGTGATGATCGGCAGCACCATCACGGCCAGCACCACTGAGGCGGAGGCGAGGTTGTTCATGGGGGCCGTCGGATCCCCGGCGAACAGAGCGATCACCGGGTCCCCTCCGACCCAGGGGATGAACTCGGGCCAGACGGGCCAGCTGCCCAGCGTGCTGTTGAGGAGCTTGTACAGCGGCTCGAGCTTGGGGACCAGCCAGATACCGCCCCAGAGTCCGTAGACCACGGAGGGCACGGCGGCCAGCAGATCGATCATGTAGCCGAGACCGGAGGCCATCTTGCGCGGCGCGTAGTGCGAGATGAACAGCGCGATGCCCATGGCGACGGGGATCGCCATGGCCAGTGCCATGGCCGCGGCCAGCACGGTGCCGAAGATATACGGCAGCGTGTAGGAGACCAGCGAGAACTCCCCCTCGGCCTCGCCGACGACCTCGGTGCTGACGCGGATGGCCGGCACCGATTCGCTGCCGAGGAAGATGGCCACCGCGGCGAGGGTCAGGAAGATGAGGATGCCCGAGCCGATGCTCAGATAGGAGAAGAGGGAGTCCCCGAAGCGGCGATTGCTGCTCTTGAGGGAGGCCGAAGGGGCCTCCGGCGTGTCTGGCTCGACGTCGGTGGTGCTCAACAGGTGCCTTCCTCAGAGCTCACGGGACAGGGACAGGGGCGGTGACGCGCCGATGCCGCCGGGTCACGAAGGACCCGGCGGCACGGCAGTGTGCATCTGGCAGGATTCTCAGCCCGCGGTGATGCCGTCGATGGAAGCCTGCGCGTCCTCGGAGAGGGCGGGGGTCAGCGGAGCGGAGCCGGCGTTCTCGGCAGCCGTCTGCTGGCCGTCCTCGGAGACGATGTAGGAAGCGTAGGCCTTGACGGCGTCGGCCGTCGCCTGATCCCCGTAGGAACCGCACAGCGCCAGATAGGAGACCAAGACGATCGGGTAGACGCCCTCCTCGGTGGTGGTGCGGTCCAGCTCCATGACGATGTCGTTCTCCTCGCGGCCCTCGGCGCGCGGGGAGACCTCGACGGCCTTGGCGGCGGCCTCGGGAGTGTAGTCCACGAACTCCTCGCCGACCTGGATGCTGGCCACGCCGAGGTTGCCGGCCTGCGAGGCATCGGCGTACCCGATGGTGCCGTTGCCGCCCTCGACGGTGGAGATCAGACCCGAGGTGCCGTCACCGGACTGGCCGCCTTCGATGGGCCAGGTCTCGATCGGGCCGTGCGTCCACGCGTCGGGCGCGGTCTGGGAGAGGTAGTCGGTGAAGTTCTCGGTGGTACCGGAATCGTCCGAACGGTGGACCGGCACGATGTCCTGGTCGGGCAGGTCGGCATCCGGGTTCTCGTCGGCGATGGCCGGGTCGTTCCACTTGGTGATGTCGCCCGCGAAGATGCCGGCGAGGGCCTCCGGGGTGAGGTTGAGGTTGTCGACACCCTCGAGGTTGAACACCACGGCGATCGGGGAGATGTAGACCGGGAGGTCGAAGGCCTGCTCACCGTTGCACACCTCGGTGGAGGAGGCGAGCTCCTCCTCGTCCAGGGCGGCGTCGGTGCCGGCGAACTTCACCTGGCCGGAGAGGAACTGCTCGCGACCGGTTCCCGAGCCGGTGGCGTCGTAGGTGACCTGGATGTCGCCACCCTCGGCCTGGACCATGCCCATGAAGGACTCGGTCCACGCGGTCTGGGCGGCCTGGGCCGAGGAGGCACCCGAGCCGGCGAGGTTCCCGGTGAGGCTGGCGTAGTCGCCGGCGCCGCCGCCGTCGGACGCCGAACCGCCGCCGTTGCCGCCGTCGGTCTCCCCGCTGCCCCCACCGCAGGCGGAGAGCGCGAGCCCGCCGGCCAGGCCGAGCGCGGCGAGTGAGACGAGCTTGTTCTTGCGAACGTTCACTTCGAGTCCTTTCGGGGCCGAGGGCCCGGGGTGATTACTGCGGAGACGTCTTTCGCCGGTGACGCTAGGGAGCGCAGATGACACGGCACCCGCTCTCGTGTGAACAGCGGGTGAACAACCCTCCGGGATGCATGAACGCGCAGGTCAGTTCGTAGATACGATCGGGTCACAGTTCTGGTTACGAAGTTATCACGGGGCTGCGCGCGAGGCTCGTGAGCGCTTTCGCTGCGACGACGCTCACGTTGCCTCCACGATGGCGAAGACGATGATGGCCCCGATGTAGAGGACCATGAGCAGGAACGGGATCATGCCGATCAGGGAGGTCACGAGCCCGGCGATCGCAAGGCCCCGGCCGCTGCGCGGCGGGTCCGCCTCCGGTGACGTGGCGCGCATGCCCAGGGCCGAGAAGACGATGCCCACCGGGGCGGTGAGACCTGCACACATGACCAGACCCGCCAGTCCCAGGATGAAGCCCGTGATGGCGTGGCTCGAGCTCGGGGGCAGCTGCACGTACGGACCGGGCGGCCCGGGCACGGGAACTCCGGCGGAGTACGAGGCGTGCCCTGCCGGCGCTCCGGAGCCCTGAGCCAGGACCGACGATCCGAACCCCTCGCCGGCCGGCGGGTCCGTGGCATACGGGTCGCCCGCTGACGGCGAGCCCGCATACGGCGTGCCCGCATAGGGGTCGCCCGCTGATGGCGAGCTCGCATACGGGTCACCCGCGGATGGCGAGCCCCAGGAATACCCGGAGTGCCCCGGTCCCTGATCCATGCTCATGCCCTTCTCCTTCTCCTCGTCCTCGCAGCGTCGCCGCGAGGACCTCCGGGTGGCGTCCGCCCGCGCCCGGGCTCAGCCGATGTTGGGAAGATGCCGCTCGATCGCGACCACGGAACCCTGCGGTGTCGTATGCAGCATCAGGGCCTCGCCGGCAGCCAGGAACGGATTCTCGCGCGGCAGCTCGAGAGCGGCGCCGGGCCGGGCGACGTCCCGCACGCTCTGGATCACCGTCGGCAGGACGGGCCGGTGCGTGCACACCACCGTGCCGCGCGCCTCGTGCAGCACCCTGGCCATCACCGCGGCGGTCCGAGAGGGATGAGCCTCGTGGCCGACCTCGGTCAGCTCATCCTTGGTACGGATCGTCAGCCCCTCGATGCGGGCCACCGGCTCGACCGTGCGCAGACATCGCTGCCACGGGCTGCTCAGCACGCGGTCGGGGTCGAATGCGTCGATCAGCGGCGGCAGGGCCTGCGCCTGCTTGCGTCCCTTGGAGTTCAGCGGCCGGGACTTCTCGCCCTTGCGCCACTTCGCCCGGGACACGGCGGCCCCGTGGCGCTGGACGATGATCGGCACGGTGACCAGCTCCTCGGCATCGAGATAGCGACGCAGCGCCACCAGGGAGACCTGGTCGCCCTGGCGGGTGACCAGGGACTCCGCCTCGTCGAGCCCTACCCACCGCACTTCGTCGATCTCACCGGGGTCCAGCGGTCCGGGCGCGGTCTTCGCCCGCACCGTCCCCGTCCAGTACTGCACGATCTTGGTGCGGCCGTCGGGCAGCAGGTACACCGATGCGGGCAGCGGCCGGTGCAGACGCACGCGGTACCCCGTCTCCTCGGCCACCTCGCGCACGGCGGCCGCCGGAAAGGTCTCGCCCTTGTCGAGCTTCCCCTTGGGCACGGACCAGTCGTCGTAGCGCGGGCGGTGGACGAGCATCACCTCGATACCCTCAGTGCCCTCCCGCCAGGCGAGGGCACCGGCAGCGAGCACGGGCGGCGGCTTGCCGGGGGCGACGCGCACGGGTCAGGCCTTCGCCGCCGCGCGCATCTGCACGTCCCGGCCCGAGACGGTGAAGCCCCATGCCTCGTACAGGCGCAGTGCCGAGGTGTTGTCTGCCTCGACGTAGAGCTCGACGCCGGGCACGCCCGCGGCCTGCAGCCGCCGCAGCGCCGCCGCCAGCAGGTACCCCGCCACACCGTGGCCCTGGACGGACGGCGCGGTGGCGACGACGTAGATCTCGGCGTCGGCCTCGGGGCCCTCCGCCGCGTCCCGCTTGATCCACACGAATCCGACCAGCTCCTCGTGCTGGAGGGCGACCAGCAGGTCGCCGGCGTCGAACCAGGGCTCGGCCAGCCGCCGGTCCAGATCGGCCCGTCTCAGCGAGCCCTGCTCGGGGTGGTCGGCGAACGCCAGCGCATTGACCTCGACCCAGCGGTCCGCATCGCGCTCGAGGTCGAAGGAGTCCAGCCGGAAGTCCTCGAGCGTCGGGACGGCGACGTCCCGCACCGGATCCCCGGCGGCGAGCTCTCGATGCAGCGTGAGCAGTCGGCGGGTCTCGTGCATGCCCGCAGCGGTGAGGAAGGCGAGCGACCCGTCGAGGGCGCCGTGGGCCCAGACGCCCGCGTCGGGACGCAGCTCGAGGGCGGCTCGCAGCAGCGCCGTGCCGTGCCCGCGCCGGCGATGGCCGGGATGGACCATGCCCTGGACGGTGCCGTCGGGCAGCACGCTCGCGTAGCCGAGCAGCGTCTCCGCCGCGGCCGGATCGGCTCCGGGGTCCATGCTGTGCTCGGGTCCGGCGGGCAGGAGCAGGTGCTGTGCGGAATCTCCCGTCAGGGCGAGCCGCGCCGCCTCGTCCAGCGGGGAGACTCCGTCGTGCGCGGTGACTGCATCGAGCAGCTCACGGGCCGCGTCGCGCTGGGTCTGCGACAGGGCAGCCGTCGTGATCATGGGGTCCTTCCGGGGCTCGGACGGTTCGCTGTGGATGCCGCCGCCTGCGGGCGCTCGTAGACTGACACTGTAGCGCCCGCCTGACCACGCTCGTCGGCGACGGCGAAGTGACCGGAACCGAGTGCGAGGGAGGCCTCATGACCGCTCCCGAGCGCGCCCCGCTCGGTGCCGCACTGGCGCTGCTGCTGACTCTGATCTCTCTGACCGGCCCGCTGTCGCCGGTGGTGATGGCGACGTTCGTGGCCCTGCTCACCGTGCTGCTGGGTATCGCCTGGCCGGGCCTGCTCGAGCTCCGTTCCGCGGTCGGGACGGCGGTGGTGATGGCGGGCACCGGTATCGCCGGCGCCGTGATCGTCTCCGCCCCGTCGGACCGCATCGCCCCGATGACCGGGATCGTGATGGCGTGCGCCGTCGGGGTGTTCGCCTCCTTCGTCCACCAGATGCTGCGCCGGGACCGGCGGGACCTGACGGCCTCTCTCACCGGCACGGTGGCAGGGGTGTTCGCGGCCGGGGTCGCGGCGTGCTGGGTGCTGGCGCAGGCCCAGGCCGCTGCCGAGGGCCGGGCCGCTCTGGTCTCGGCCATCGCGGCGGGTCTCGCCGCGACTCTCCTGATCAACGCCACGGCGCTGCCGGCCGGCCTGCGTTTCGTGCTCTCCGCGGGCGCGGGCGCCGGGGTGACGGCGGCGCTGGCCTCAGCGCTCCTGGCGGTGTCGCTGCCCCTGGCGATCGGACTCGGCCTCGTGGTCGCGATCGGGGGCAGCTGTGCGCATCTGCTGGCAGGGTCCTCCCTGGTGGCGCGGGAGCCGGTCCCCTCGCTCGCGGTGGCGGTGGTGCCCGTGGCCACCATCGGTGTGGTCGCCCACCTCGCGGTGATGCTGCTGCCCTGAGCCCTCCCGGCCGCTCCCCGGACCGCTCCGTCGCGCACTGCTCGCCGCAGCTCGTGGACGATAGACTCTGCGGCATGTCCGCGCTCTCCCTGATCTTCATCTCGCTCGTGGTCCTGGTGGGTCTCGGCACCCTGGCATTCGCCGTCCTGGTGCTGCTGCGCCTGTTCGACCGCTGAGCGGCTGATCGGCTCCCATGCCCATCACACTCGACCCCTCCCTCCCGGAGCCGCTGTACCCGCTCGCCTGGCTGATCGGCAGCTGGCAGGGCTCCGGAGCCCTCCATCGCCCCGGGGATCCCGACGCCGGCGAACGCCGCGTCCAGCAGCACCTGGTGTGCACCGCCCGCGAGGACGGCACCATGGGCTGGCGCTCGACGATCCACGAGATCGACGCGCCCGCCCCGCTCCCTCCCACCAGCGCCTTCGCCCGGGCGGACGCGCCCCCTGCCGCGGGCACGGGCGAGCGCACCCTGCTGATGCGTGAGGACGGCATCTGGACCGTCGGCGACGTGCTGCCCGGCCAGGATGTCGCCGCGGCCCGCGCGGCCAAGCCGGGCGATCCCGCCAGCTTCCTGTCCTACGGGCTGCGGGCGCGTTTCGAGCGCCGGGACCGGGCCGGAGAGCACGCGGCCGGTGAGGACTCGCCCCGTGACGACCCGGCCGGCCCGGAATGGGCCGGTGAGGTCCGCGGACCCCGCATCCAGCTCGCCCTGGGCGAGCCCGCGGCGGATGGCAGCCCCGAGGTCACGGCGACCCGCATGTTCGGGTACGTCGGCGGCAACCTGATGTGGCTGTGGGAGCAGCGGGTCCCCGGCGCCGCGAGCGAGACCGGCGAGACCGACATGACCCCCTACATCTCCGTGGAGCTCCACCGTGCCTGAGACCGACCGTCACATCCGCCCGCTGCTGAGCACAGGAGCCGTCCTCGGCGACGGCCCGGATGCGGCGGTGCCCGCCCACTACGGCGCACCGCTGCGCGAACAGCGCCGGCTGCTGGATGGCCGCGCCGTCGTCGACCTCGGCCACTTCGAGGTGCTCGAGGTCACCGGCCCCGACGCCCGCAGCTGGATGACCACCGTGACCACCCAGGTCCTCGAGGGCATCCCCGTCGGCTCCTCGGCCAGCCTCGCCGTGCTCTCGCCGCAGGGCCGGGTCGAGCACCTCGCCTCCGCCGTGGTCACCGCGGAGGAGACCCTGCTGCTGGTGCTCGATGCCGGAGCCCGTGCAGGCCTTCGCCGCTACCTGGAGATGATGCGCTTCGCGGCGCGCGTCGAGCTGACCGATCGTGATGACCTGCGCGTTCTCGGCGGCACCGCGCCGGCCGCCGACGTCCTGCCCGAGCTCGACCTGCCCGCTCCCGCCGCCGTCTGGTCCGAGCCCTGGCCGCAGGTCGCCCCCGGCGGGGTGGCCTACGGGCCGGATCCCGACGACCCGGTGGGCGCCGTGCTCACCGTCGCCGATGCCGACGCTCTCGCTCAGGTGCCCTGGCGCTCCGACCACCTCGCCGGGATGTCCTCATGGGAAGCGCTGCGGATCGCCGACCACCGCGCCCGGGCGGCCCGGGAGGTGGACGAGCGCAGCATCCCCCACGAGCTCGATCTGCTGCGCACCACCGTGCACACCACCAAGGGCTGCTACCGCGGCCAGGAGACCGTCGCGAAGGTCCTCAACCTCGGCCAGCCCCCGCGCCGCCTGGTCATGCTCCACCTGGACGGCTCGCAGGACGTGCCCGCCGCCCCCGGCGGCGAGGTGCGTCTCGGCGGGTCCGACGGGAAGGTCATCGGCGCCGTCACCTCCGCGGCCCTGCACGCCGATCTCGGGCCGATCGCGCTGGCCGTGGTCCGTCGAGCGGTCCCGCTCGACGCCGCTCTGGCCGTGGAGGTCCCTGTCTCCGCCGCCGACGGGGAGACGAGCTCGGTGTGGATCGATGCGTCGCAGGAACCGGTCGTGGTGCCCCGCGACCACGGCGACCGCCCGGCGACCGCCAAGCTCTGAGGCGCGCACAGCACGGCAGGTGCCGGCCGTGGGTGCGCCCCTGGCCGGTGCCGGCGCCCGAGCCGGTCGTCCCGTCCCGGCACCCGTACCGTTCGGCCCGCCCGAACGTCCACGCAGCCTGCACAGCATTCGCACCGCTCTCCTACCGTGCTCGACCTGCGGCGCCCGGACGGGCCTGGAACAATGGGAACCATGAGTGCACAGGGCGAGCAGCAGGACTGGAGCCGGCAGCGACGACAGGTGCTCGAGGCCAAGGAGCAGGCGCTGCACGCCGCCCGCGAGGACGAGCACCTCAGGGCCACCGCCACCATCCGTGACGCGGTCGCACGATTCCGGGAGGCCGGGATCGATCCGATCCCGCTGCGCGCCCGGCCGTACACCGGCGGCGGGACGATCCGCACCTCACTCCGGGGCTGGTACCTCAAGCGCGACCGGTCCCTCGCGGTCGACGCCGAGGGCCGTTACTACGTGATGCGGGTCGACGGCGGCCTGCGGTCCCGGCTGCGCGGCGCGACCCCTGCCCCGTCGCCGGCACCGCTGGTGGTGGGCCGCGGAGCCCGCGACGGCGACACGTTCCGGCTCGAGGAGCTGCTGGAGATGCGCCTCGAGGACCCGGTGCGCCCATGAGCCAGGCCTCTCCTCCGCCCGGGGGGACTCCGCAGCGGGCTCCCCTGCTCGATCGCGTCCGCGGGGCCGTCGCCGGCTGGCTGGCCCAGGGCGCCTCCCGCGGCCGCTCCGACGCCGTGACCGTCACCCGCGCGGCGGTGGCGGCCGCCCTCGCCTACCTGCTCAGCGGCCTGATCTGGGATCACCAGTACCCGTTCTTCGCCTCGATCGCCGCGTTCGTCATCATCGGATTCGGCATCGAGAAGAAGGTCCGCAAGATCTTCGAGATGGCCGCCGGAGTGATGCTCGGCGTGGTCATCGGCGAGATCGCCCGCTCCCTGATCGGCTCCGGCACCTGGCAGATCCTGGTCGTCGTGTTCGTCGCCGGGATGCTCGCGCGCTTCATCGACTCCAGCAACCTCTTCGGGATCCAGACCGCGATCCAGTCCCTGCTGGTGACCATCATGCCGCTCACCCCGAACATGACCCCGGGCGGGCGCGTGCTGGATGCGCTGACGGGCGTGGTCGTCGCGATCGTGATCCATCTGCTGTTCTCGGGGGATCCTCGGCGCCCCCAGCGCCGGGCTGCATGCTCGTTCTTCCAGGAGCTGGAGGACACGCTGGTCTCTCTCGCCCTGGCCGCACGCAGCGGTGATCGCGGCGTCGCCCAGGCAGCACTGGTGAGCATTCGCAACAACTCCCAGAAGTACACCGATGAGTGGCAGCTGGCCAATGACGCCGCCAACGAGATGGCCACCTTCTCCCCCGCGGGGCTGCGTCACGCCGGCGACGTCGGCCGCCTGCAGCACCTGCTGGTGGGCTCTGACCGCGCGATGCGCAACATGCGGGTGATCGCCCGGCACGAGGTGGAGTTCCTCGACGCCGTGCGCGGGGATGCGCATTCGACCCTGGCCGACGCGCTGCTGGCCGCGCGCGACGCCGTGACGGAGCTGGGGACGGCCGTACGGCACGACGAGGTCGACTTCACCGAGGCCCGGCGCAAGCTGCGCCTGTTCGCCTCCTACCTGACCCCCGAGATGCTGCTGCGCAACGACGAGGGCGTGCGGCCGGGCCGTGCCGGCCACTTCGAGGGAGTCACCCTCGCGATCCAGCTGCGCTCCCTGGCCATCGACCTGCTCCAGGCCACGGGGCTGACCTCCCAGGAGGCCAAGCAGTTCCTGCCCAGTCTGCTGGTCGCCGCCGACGGGGACGCGATCGGCCCGCGCCTGATGACGCAGGAGATGAAGGCGGTCGAACCGCCTGCCACCACGGAGGCGCTCGAACTGCTGATCACCGACCGCTCCGACCCCGATCGGCGCAGCTGAGGCCGAGCCGCCTGCCAGCGGGCGTTCGGCGGGCGCGGTTATCCTGACCGGATGATCGGACTCATCCAGACGTGGATCTTCGCCGTCCTCGCGCTCGCCCTGTTCGCCATCGAGATCTGGGCGTTCGTGAACGCGATCCGCTTCCGTCCCGACGCCTACACGGCGGCCGGCAAGCGCAGCAAGCTGTTCTGGGGGATCCTCACGGGCGCGGCGCTGCTGCTGGGCTTCCTCTCCCTGCCCTATCCGATCGGCAGCGGCGGCTCCTCGATGCTGTTCATGCTGGCCGGCGTCGTGATCGCCGGGATCTTCCTGGCCGACGTGCTGCCCGCGCTGAAGCGGGTCATGGGGCGCGCTCGCGGCAACCGCTGGTAAGCGCCGCTCACGCTGGACCGCCGATCCATGACCCGTCGGCCCGGTCCCCTCGACCGCGCCCATGCCGCCCGTCGACATAGAACGAACTTTGGCCACTGACGTCGCATAATCCGCTGGAAATGCGTCGTCAGTGGCCAAAGTTCAGGTGCCACCGTCCCCGGGTCGAGCCCGGGGACGGTGGCAGTCGATCGGGTCGATCGGCCTCTAGCGACCTGCCCGATCTCCTACCGCTCGCAAGCTCGCAGTACGTCGATCAAGCGGTTCCGCACTGCCCGATCTCCTACCGCTCGCAAGCTCGCAGCACGTCGATCAAGCGGTTCCGCACTGCCTGATCTCCTACCGCTCGCAAGCTCGCAGTACGTCGATCAGCCGGTTCCGCACTGCCCGATCTCCTACCGCTCGCAAGCTCGCAGTACGTCGATCAGGCCTTGTGGGAGCCGGCGCTGCGGAGGTTCTCGCAGGCCTCGACCAGGCGCGTGGCCAGGCCGGCCTCGGCCTTCTTGCCCCAGGCGCGGGGGTCGTAGGCCTTCTTGTTGCCGACCTCGCCGTCGATCTTCAGCACGCCGTCGTAGTTCTCGAACATGTGAGCGGCGACGGGGCGAGTGAAGGCGTACTGGGTGTCGGTGTCGATGTTCATCTTGATGACGCCGTTGTCCACCGCCTCCTGGATCTCCTCCAGGGTGGAGCCGGAGCCGCCGTGCATCACCAGGTCGAAGGGCAGGTCCTTGCCGTACTCGGCACCGACGGCCTTCTGGATCTCCCCCAGGATCTCGGGACGCAGCTTCACGTTGCCCGGCTTGTACACGCCGTGCACGTTGCCGAAGGTGAGCGCGGTGAGGTAGCGGCCCCGCTCGCCCAGGCCCAGCTTGGCGGCCGTCTTGAGGCCGTCCTCGGGGGTGGAGAAGAGCTTGTCGTTGGAGACGTCGGCCTGGATGCCATCCTCCTCGCCGCCGACGACGCCGATCTCGATCTCGAGGATCTTCTTGGCGGCGGCGGACTTCTCCAGCAGCTTCTCGGCGATCTCGAGGTTCTCGTCGACCGGCACGGCGGAGCCGTCCCACATGTGCGACTGGAATAGCGGGTCCAGGCCCTTGTTCACGCGGTTCTCGAGGTCCCAGGCGATGAGGGGCTCGACCCAGTTGTCGAGGGCCTCCTTGGGGCAGTGGTCGGTGTGCAGCGCGACGTTGATCGGGTAGTTCTTCGCCACGGCGTGCACGAACTCGGCCAGTGCGATGGAGCCCGCGACACGGTCCTTGACCGTGGAGCCCGAGAGGTACTCGGCGCCGCCGAAGGACACCTGGATGATGCCGTCGGAGTTCGCCTCGCTGAAGCCGCGCAGGGCGGCGATAGCGGTCTGCGAGCTCGAGACGTTGACCGCCGGGTAGGCGAACTTCCCGCGCTTGGCGTGGTCGATCATCTCTGCGTACTGATCCGGGGTTGCGACTGCCATGAGGCATGCTCCTTCGCTGAAGAGAGTCCGTGACGATGACCGGCGGCGCGGAGTGCGTCTCGCACGATCGTCCTATCCGGCTCATTGTCCCATAGGGCCCTTTCGAGCCGACCGGGCTCTCATCCCACGAGAGCGGCCACCGCCGCAGCGGCTCGTGGTCGGCGCATACGTCAGCGCAGCGGCCCCTCGGGGAGATCGGCGTGCTGGATGATCCAGGTGTGCATCGCGATCGCGGCCGCGGCGGCGACGTTGATCGAGCGGGTGGATCCGAACTGGGTGATGCCGACGACGAGGTCCGCGGCGGCGAGGATCTCCGGGCTCACGCCGGGACCCTCCTGGCCCACGACCAGCACCGCGTCGCGCGGCAGCGGTGTGCGCTCTATCGGCAGGGCACCGGGCACCAGGTCGATCGCGACCAGCGGGCGGCCGTGCGCCCGGGCCCAGGAGATGAGCTCGGCGGCGTCGGGATGGTGGATCTCGTGCTGGTAGCGGTCGGTGACCATGGCGCCGCGGCGGTTCCAGCGGCGCCGGCCGACGATGTGGAAGGCGCCGACGGCGAAGGCGTTCGCGGTGCGCACCACGGAGCCGATGTTCGCGTCGTGCTCGAGGTTCTCGATGGCCACGTGCAGCTCGTGCCGGTGGGTGTCGAGGTCGGCGATGATCGCCTCGCGCCGCCAGTACCGGTAGCGGTCCTCGACGTTGCGGCGGTCCCCGTGCGCGAGCAGCTCAGGATCCAGGCGCGGATCCTCCGGCCAGGGCTCGGGATGGGGGCCTACACCGACCTCGCGGCCGGGTTCGGGCTCGCTCATGGACGGTGCTCAGATCTCCAGCTCGGAGATGTCGTAGGCCGCGAGGTAGCGGTACCCGGCGGCCTCGACGGCCTCGCGGGACGCCTCGGAGCGGTGCACGATCACGGCGACGGCGGCGATGTCGGCGCCGTCCTCGGTGAGTGCCTCGCAGGCGGTCAGCACGCTGCCCCCGGTGGTGGAGGTGTCCTCGACGGCGACGACACGGCGCCCGGTGACGTCGGGCCCCTCGATGCGTCGCTGCAGACCGTGGGCCTTGTTGGCCTTGCGCACGACGAACGCGTCCAGCGCTCTGCGCTCATCGCCCGCGGCGCCGGGAGCGTGAGCGGCGGCGTGCAGGATCGACGTCGCGACCGGGTCCGCCCCCAGGGTGAGCCCGCCGACGGCCTCGACGCCGGGGACCAGGCCCTCGCGGTGCAGGAGGTCCAGCATGACTCGACCGACCAGCGGCGCCGCCTCGTGGTGGAGGGTGACGCGACGCAGGTCGACGTAGTGATCCGCCTCGGCACCCGAGGAGAGGACGACGTGTCCGCGGACGACGGCGAGGTCCCGGATCAGGACGCGCAGACGCTCACGGGCGACCTCGATCGGAGCGGACACGGGGGAATCGGGGCTGGTCTCCGGCATGATGCCAGCGTAATGGACTCTCCCTCGTCGTCCCGTCGGAAATTCAGCCCGTCGGCCCCGCCGGCCGTGCAGTCCGTCGGCCGCATCGCGCCGCCGTTGGGTCGGCCCGCCTAACCCTCCTCGCGCTGCCAGGGGGCGTGCAGGTTGCGGCGCGAGGCCTTCCGGCGCGAGCGCAGCACGGCCCGCTGCTGCATCCTGCGGTACCAGGTCGGTGAGGTCAGTGCGCGCACGAGGGGCCGCGGGGCGATCCGGGAGAACTCGCCGGCGGTGCGGTACTTGACCGACGGGATCGACATGACGTTGCCCTTGGCGGCGTCCTTGAGCGCCTGCTCGACCACGAAGGGGGCCTTCAGCCAGGTGATGCGCGGCAGGCCGTCCATCGTCATCGCGGCCCGCTCGTGGAACTCCGTCTGCACGAACCCCGGCAGCAGGACGGTCGCGGTCACGCCGGTCTCCTTGAGCTCCATCGCCAGCGACTCGGTGAAGACCGTGACCCAGCTCTTGGAGGCGGCGTAGGGGCCGGCGGTGGTGTACCCGGCGAGCGAGCTGACGTTGATGATCGCTCCGCGGCAGCGCTGGACCATCGCGCGCGCCGCCGCGTGGGAGAGGACCAGGACCGCCTTCATGAGGGTGTCCATCTGCTTCTCGTGGTCGCCCACGCCGATCTCCAGGAACCCGCCGCGGAGCCCGTAGCCGGCATTGTTGACCAGCAGATCGATCCGGTCGACGGGATCGGTGAGACGGACCGCGACCCGCTCGAGGTGCTGTCGGTCCGAGAGGTCTGCGGGAAGGATCTCCACGCTGACGTCGTGGACATCGCGGATCTGCTCGGAGACCGCACGCAGGCGGTCCTCGTCGCGCGAGACCAGCACGAGGTCGTGCCCGGTCCCGGCCAGCTGCCAGGCGAACTCCAGACCGAGTCCGGACGTCGAACCGGTGACGAGTGCGCGCGCCATGTCCTGAGTTTACGACTGCGCGGGCCGCACGACGGCGGCGACGGGCCGTGGGCCTGCGTCGATCTGACGCCGCCCGTAGGATCGGGGCCATGCGGATCGCGACCTGGAACATCAACTCGCTGCGGGCACGGATGGATCGGGTGCTGGCCTTCCTGGAGCGGCACGACGTCGACGTGCTGGCTCTGCAAGAGACCAAGGCCAAGCCCGAACAGCTGGATCTCACGGCCCTGGAGGCGGCGGGCTACGAGGTCCGCGCGCACGGGCTGAATCAGTGGAACGGGGTGGCGCTGATCTCCCGCGTCGGCCTCACCGACGTGCGCACCGAGCTGCCGGCGGTGCCGGCCTGGCCGGAGGACGGCACCGGCGTGGTCGAGGCCCGTGCGATCGGCGGCGTGGTCGGTGACGGCCTGCGGATCTGGTCGCTGTACGTGCCCAACGGGCGCGAGCTCGGCCACCCGCACTACGCCTACAAGCTGCGCTGGCTGGACGCGCTGCGCGCCGAGGGTGAGCGCGAGCTGGCCGCGAACCCGCAGTCGCGCACGGTGTTCGTCGGGGACTTCAACGTCGCCCCGCAGGACGAGGACGTGTGGGACATGGAGTTCTTCGAGGGGAAGACGCACGTCACCGAGCCGGAGCGGGCGGCGTTCCGGGCGGTGGTCGAGGCCGGGTACGCCGACGTGGTGCGCCCCGACCATCCGGGCCCCGGTGTGTACACCTACTGGGACTATCAGGCCCTGCGCTTCCCGAAGAAGGAGGGCATGCGCATCGACTTCGTGCTCGGGTCCCCGGCCGTGCAGTCCGCGGTGCGCGGCTCGCTCATCGATCGCGAGGAGCGCAAGGGCAAGGGCGCCTCGGACCACGCCCCGGTGATCGTGGACCTCGAGTTCTGAGGTCCTCCCCCGCCGGTTCCCGCGCCACGACCACGGCCGGCGGACCAGAGCGGGCTGCGGTCCACGAGGATGCGCCGCCGGAAGGCGAGGATGCGCCGCCGCACGGAGGCTCGCCGCGAGGAGATAGGACGCAAGGAGGAGCGGCGTCGCGATCAGTCGCGGCGCCGCTCCGGACGAGCCATCTGCATCGGGATCAGGCGTGCACGATAAGTGGTTGCGGTGGCGCTTTCGACGCCTCGCAGCCGGTCCGTTGCGGGGACCAATCGCACGTGGGTTCCGGTGCCGGTATTCGTCGTTGTCCACATCACACTACGCCCGCCGCGAGGTCCCTGCAAGCCCTCGGTGAGAGCGATCTTTCCTCCACATAGCGGCCTCGTCCACCACCCGGGCCACTGCCGGGCGAGCGCCCCACCGCAGCAGTCACGCTGGCCGCATGACCAGCACCACCATCCCTCAGCTCCCGGCTGCATCGCGGCCGCCGGATCCCCACGATCCCACCCTGCGGACCGAGCCGGATGTCCATCCGGGCTCCGGCCCGAGGCGACAGCGCTCCCGGTTCCCCGGTCGGGCGGCCGCACGCAGCGCCGGGCCCGACGGACCGGTGGCGGGAGCCGCGGACAGCCCTGCCCAGGTGCGCTGGAGCGGTCAGGACGAGAGCCTGCGCGAGCTGGTCCGGGACCACGCCACCGCCGCGGGGATGGCGCTCGTCGACTCCTCCGCGGGTCCCTGCGCATGCGTCGTGGTCGAGGGAGCATCGCTCGTGCGCGGCGACTCGGACGGTGCCGGAAGCCGCTCCCCGCTGATCGTGGTCACCGCCGAGGTCGACATCCCGGCATCGCTGTGGCAGCACGCCCTCGCCGCCGGTGCCCTGGCCGTGATCCCGCTGCCGGATGGATCCGAGCAGCTCCTCTCCCAGTTCTCCGAGCTGGCGCGGCCCCGCGGTGCCTCCACGGTGCTCGCCGTGGCCGGCGGCTGCGGAGGGGCGGGTGCCTCCAGTTTCGCTGCACGTCTCGCCGGAGCCGCGCGCACCCACGGTCCGGTGGTCCTGGTCGACGCCGATCCCCTCGGCGGCGGTCTGGATCTCCTGGTCGAGACCTCGCCCACCAGCGGCATCGGGTGGCAGGAGGCGACCGGACTGGGTCCCGACGACGGAGAGGCACTGCGCGAGGGCCTGCCCCGGGTCGACGACGTGCACCTGCTGATCTCCGGGGACCATGCCGGCCCCGATCCGCAGACCCTCTCCCGCGTCCTCTCGGCGCTGTCCCCGCTCGGCGGAACGGTGGTGGTGGACCTCGGTGCCGGTCTCGTACCCGTCGCTGCCGAGCACGCTGATCACCTGTTCATGGTGGTCCCCTCCACGGATCATGCAGTCCGGGCGAGTGCCCGCCGTCTGCGCGCGTGGCGCCCACCCGAGATGCTGGCGCAGGCCGTGGTGCGCCGGCGCGGGCCCCTGACGCCGGCGGAGGTCGCCCACGATCTCGACCTGCCGCTGGCCGCATCGTTCCGCGACAGCCCCCGCTCGACGGTGCCCCTGCTGGATGCGCGGCGCCGCGGCGCCGACCGCGCCGCGCGCCGGCTGCTCACCGGGCTGGCTGCGGGCAGGGCGTCATGAGCACCGTGCACCCGCCCACCTCCGACGCGGAGCTCTCTCCTCTGCTGGAGCTGGTGCGGGAAGACCTCGTGCGATCACCCGGCGCGGTGGACGTGCCCCGCATCGCCCGGGTGCTGCGCCGGCAGGGCAGGGTGCTCGGCGCCGCGGCCACCCTCGAGCTGACCACGCGCATCCGCGACCACATCGACGGGCTCGGCCCTCTGCAGCCACTGACCGGGCCCGGCGTGACGGACCTCCTGGTCAACGACGACGGCTCGGTGTGGCTCGACGACGCAGACGGGCTGCGCCCCGCCGCGATCCATCTCGCTCCCGCACAGGCCCGGGACCTCGCAGTACGGCTGGCGACCGCCGGCGGACGACGTCTGGACGACGCGGTCCCCTGGGCCGATGCGCACCTGCCCTCGGGGATCAGGTTCCACGCGGTGCTGCCCCCGCTGTCACCGGGCGGGGCGATCCTCTCGCTGCGTCTCCCCGGCCAGGAGCGCCTCGATCTCGATGACCTCCAGCGACTGGGCGCATTCGGCCGGGAGGCCCGCGAGGTGCTCATGGCCGTCATCACGGCCCGGGTCCCGTTCCTGGTCACCGGTGGCACCGGCACCGGGAAGTCGACACTGCTGGCGGCGATGCTGCGCGAGGTCCCGGCCGACGAGCGGATCGTGGTGGTCGAGGACGTGCTCGAACTCGCCGTCGACCACCCGCACGTGGTCCACCTGCAGTCCCGCCATGCCAACAGTGAGGGCGCGGGCGCCGTGGACCTCACCGCCCTGGTGCGCCAGAGCCTGCGGATGCGCCCTGACAGGATCGTGCTCGGTGAGTGCCGGGGCGCGGAGATCCGGGAGCTGCTGCAGGCCCTGAACACGGGCCACGAGGGCGGCTGCGGCACCGTCCACGCCAACACCGCGAGGGACGTGCCGGCACGCCTGGAGGCCCTGGGCGCGCTCGGCGGCCTGGACCGGGGCGCTCTCGCGGCCCAGGTCGGCAGCGCCCTCGAGGTGGTCGTCCACCTCGGGCGGCACGACGGGGTCCGCGCCCTCGACGAGATCGCCCTGCTGCACCGGGACCGGGAGGGGACGCTGGGAGCGACCACAGCGCTGAGGGTGGACGGGGGAAAGCTGCGGGAGGGCCCGGCGGCCGGGGAGCTGGCGGCACGGCTGCACCCGCCCGGCCGTGCGGCCTCGCCCGCGGCCGAGACCGGTCGCGGCGCCTCCTCGCCCGCCCCGGCCGGGACCGGCGCCTCCTCCTCGTCCCCGGAGACCCGGGCGCGACGGAGGGCGGCATGATCGTCGCTGCGCTGCTCACTCTGACCGCCGCGGCCACGCTCGCCTGGGTGCTCACTCCCCCTCCGGTCCTGGCCGGCCCCCGCCCGGTGAGAGCCCGGGTCCCACGCGCTGGTGCGGGCACCCTCGAGGTGGCGCGCATGATCGAGCAGCTCGCCACCGTGATCAGCTCCGGCTCCAGCATCCGTCAGGCCTGGGGCGCCATCGCCCGGTCCCTGCCCGAGGGTGAGCTCACCGAGCTGGCCCGCGCCGCCGCGGCCGGGGCCGACCCGAGACGCGGAGCCCCGGGGCGACTGCGGCAGACGGAGGTGATCGGTTCCCTCGGCGCCGCACTGACCGTCTGCGAGCGCACCGGGGCGCCGACGGCAGGAATGCTGCAGAGCCTGGCCGATGCGCTCCGGGACCTCCACGACGCCGCCCAGGCCCGCCGCAGTGCCTTCGCCGGGCCCCGCTCCACCGCCCGGATCCTGCTGGTGCTTCCCCTGGCCGGGCTCGGGCTGGGGATCCTCCTCGGCGGGGATCCGCTCCGGCTGCTGCTGGCCTCGCCCGCCGGGAACCTGATGGGCGCGCTCGGCATCGCGCTGACCGGGCTGGGCTGGTGGTGGATGCGGCGCCTGATCCGCCGGGCCGATCCGCCCAGCGGGCAGCGCGTGGATCCCTCGGTCGTGCTCGAGCTGATCGCCGGCGCCCTCGAATCCGGGCTGCCGCTGTCCCGGTCCGTCTCCGCGGTGGCCGGCGCCCTCACGGCCGGACCGGACGCCCACGCTCTCGAGCGGCTCGCGACATCTCTGGAGGCCGGGGTCCCTGCAGCTGTGGCCACCCGGGAGCTGCCGGCGGAGTTCACAGCGCTCGGGGAGTCCGCGGTCCTCGCGGAGACGGCCGGCGCGGATCTCGCCCACGTCCTGCGCTCCGCGGCCCGCGACGCCCGGCGCGGCCGGGCTCGGCACGCCGAGGTACGGGCCGCTCAGCTCGCGGTGCGCCTGGTGCTGCCCACCGGTCTCGCGCTTCTGCCCGCGTTCGTGGTCCTGGGCATCATCCCCACCGTCATGTCGCTGCTCGGCGGCACGTTCTCCCTCACCACGGCGGGCGCCGTGCCATGAGCTCCCGCCCAGGAAGCCCTCGACCCGGTCGCGCGGCACCTCCCCGCGACCCCTCCGACCACCGGGAGCCTCCCGGTGCGTGGGCCCTGGCCCACGTCGGCAGCTGCAGCTGCCCTCCCGGAACGGCGCCCGCCGTTCCGGACCGAGCGGCCACGGCCGCTCACCCACGGGCGGTGCGCCGCCCACGACGAGAAGGAGAACACCATGTCCGTGACCAAGATCCGGATGCGCCGCGCCCTCGACCGTGTGATGCGGGACGAGACCGGCGCATCGACCGCCGAATATGCCATCACGGTGCTCGCAGCCTGCGGGTTCGCCGCTGTCCTGGTCGCCCTGCTGGCGTCCGGGGAGGTGCGCGAGATCCTGCTGGGCATCATCACCTCGGCCCTGTCGATGGGCTCGTGATGACGCGGTCCGCCCGGTCGTCCCGCTGGCGGGACGACCGGGGGTCCGCCACGGCGGAGACGGCGATCGTGCTGCCCGTCGTGGTCGCGATGGTGGTCGTCATCCTGTTGACCGGAGCGGGGCTGGGCACCCAGATCCGGTTGGAGAGCGCAGCCCGCGGCGCTGCCCGCGAGCTCGCGCGCGGGGAGGATGCCGGTGCGGCGGTCGCCACCGCTCAGCGCATCGGCGGCGAGGGCACCCAGGTCCATGTCTCCGGTACCGGCATGTGGGTGCACGTCGAAACGACTCGGACCCTGCAGGCTCCCTCGGGACCGCTGGCCGGGGCGAACTGGGAGCTGAGCGCCGATGCGGAAGCGCGGCGGGAGCCGCACCTGATCGACGGCGGCGTCTCGTGAGCACGGGTGCCGCCGGAGTCCTGGCCTGGACGGGAGCGACGACCGCGGCCCTGGCCGGGCTGTCCCTGCTGGGCACCGGGCTGCTTGCGCAGTCGCGCGCGGCGACCGCCGCTGACCTCGCGTCCCTCGCGGGGGCCGACGCCCTGGCGGCGGCCAGCGGCGAACCCTGCGCGGTGGCGGCGGAAGCCGCCTCCCGCAACGGTGCGCAGCTGACCAGCTGCGAGCAGCGGGAGTGGGACGTGGTCGTGCAGGTCCAAGTCGACGCCTCTCCCCTGCCCGCGGCAACGGCCCGCGCGCGGGCGGGCCCCGGCCCCGCGGACCTGCCGTGAACTCGCGGTCGACGATCACCCGATTCCCGGGGGTCGAGAGGCTGGGAACGTCGGCGGCGGCCGACCTCGAGTGGCCGGGCGAGGAGCCTCTGCGGAGGTCAGGGGTGGAGGATCTCCAGCAGGCGTTCGGCCTGAGCCTTGGACAGCGGCTCGTTGCCGTTGCCGCACTTCGGGGAGACCACGCAGGCGGGGCACCCCGCCTCGCACGGGCACTCCGCGATCATGTCCGCGGTGGCTCTGAGCCAGGCGTGCGCGTCCTCGGCGCCGCGCTCGGCGAAGCCGGCACCGCCGGGCGCTCCGTCGTAGACGAAGATGGTCGGCTCGCCGGTGTCCTCGTGCTGGGCGGCCGAGACCCCTCCGATGTCCCACCGGTCGCAGGTGGCCAGCAGCGGCAGCATGGAGATCGCGGCATGCTCGGCGGCGTGCAGGGCCCCGGGCAGCTCCTCCCCGGGAATCTCGGCGGCGTCGGTGCGCTCCTGCGGGATCACCCACCACACGGCTTTGGTGGTCAGGGTGCGCGGGGGCAGATCCAGCGGATGCTGGGCCAGGACCGTCTGCGTGAACACGTCCCGCACCTGGTAGCCGGTGACCTGGTCGGTGACGTCCACCGTGCCGAAGCACAGCTGGACCCCACCGGACCACGCCACCTCGCGGTCCACCTGCCGGATGCGGATGGTCGAGGTGGTCTGGGGATGGGTCGAGTGCAGCGGATCCTCGCGATGGACGAACGCGACCGCCCGCTCCACGTCCAGATGATTCACCACATAGCTCATGCCCTGGTGGAGGTACACGGCGCCGTCGTGGACCTGGGTGTGCGCGCTGGCGGCGTCGACCGTGCCCAGCAGTGTGCCGCTGGCCTCCTCGACGATTCGCACCGGTTCCCCGCCGCTGCCGCGCAGATCGGTCAGCTCGTGCGCGGACTCCGTCATGGTCCAGTACCAGCCGGTGGGGCGCGAGCGCAGCACACCTCGAGCGGCGAGCGTGGTCAGCAGGTCGCGAGCGGTGGGTCCGAAGATGCTCTCCTCGCCGTCGCGGATCGCCAGCTCCGAGGCCGCTGCGCACAGGTGAGGGGTCATGACGTACGGGTTCGCGGGATCGAACACCGCGGCCTCGACCTCAGCCCCGAACACGGTCTCGGGGTGGTGGACGACGTAGGTGTCCAGCGGGTCCTCCCGTGCGACGAACAGGGCGAGCGCGCCGCCGTCGCGGTCCTGACGGCGCCCGGCCCGGCCGAACTGCTGCCACAGGGACGCGCGGGTGCCCGGCCAGCCGGCGACCACGACGGCGTCCAGCCCGGCGATGTCGATGCCGAGCTCGAGGGCGTTGGTGGAGGCGAGCGCCTTGAGCTCGCCCGAGCGCAGAGAGTCCTCGAGAGCCCGGCGTTCCCGGGCGAGGTACCCGCCGCGGTAGGCGGCCACGCGCTTCGCCCTGTCCGCGAGCTCCGGAGCGAAGGCGTGCTCCGCCTTCTGCTCGAGCAGCCGCCGGGCACTGCCCGAGACCAGTTCAGCGCCGCGCCGGGAGCGGGCGAAGACCAGTGTCTGGACGTCGCGCTCGACGAGGTCCGCCAGGATCGCTCCGGCCTCGCTGGTGGCCGAGCGACGCAGCGGCTCCTCGCTCGTGGCGCCGCTGCCACTCGTGGCCCCGCCCTCGCCATCTCCGGCATCTACCCCGGCCGGGGCGCCGTCGTCCGTGGCCTTCGCGGCGTCCGGGCCGGACCCGGCTCCCGCGCCGGCGGGATCCGCCTCGCCCTCGGGGTCGGCGTCGTCGCTCCGCCCCGGACCGCGTCCGTCCACGCGCGTGCGCGTGCCCGGTTCCCACAGCCCGATGGTCAGCCCGGCCCGCGGGGAGCCGTCCTCGACGACCGGGGTGACGTCCTGCCCGATGAGCCGGGAGGCCGACAGCTCCGGGTTCGCCGTGGTGGCCGAGGCCAGGATGAAGGTCGGGTCGGCGCGGTAGTGGGCGGCGATCCGGCGCAGGCGACGCATCACCATCGCCACGTGGCTGCCGAAGACGCCGCGGTAGCTGTGGCACTCGTCGATGACCACGTAGCGCAGAGCGCGGAAGAAGCTCGCCCACTGCTCATGGCCGGGCAGGATCCCGAAGTGCAGCATGTCCGGGTTGGTCAGCACCACGGTTCCGTGGCGGCGCACCCACCGCCGCTGCTCGGTGGGGGTGTCCCCGTCATAGACCGCGATCCGGGCATCACGCAGTCCGGCCCCGTCGGCCATGGTGGTGATGTTGGTCAGCTGATCCGCGGCGAGCGCCTTGGTCGGCGAGAGATACAGCGCGGTGGCACGGCGCGCCTCCGGCTCGAGCTCACGGGCGCCGATCGCGGTGAGCACGGGCAGCAGGTACCCCAGCGACTTGCCCGAGGCGGTCGCTGTGGCCAGCACCACGTGCGTGCCGCCATGGGCGAGTTCCGCGGCTTCCTGCTGGTGGATCCACGGCGCAGTGATTCCGCGCTCAGCCAGGTGCGCGACCAGGCGCGGGTCCGCCCACTCGGGGAAGAAGCCGCGGCGGCCCTCCCGGGCCGGACGCTCCTCGACGTGGGTCAGGCACGTTCGGCGGGTCGGCGGTTGCGTGAGATCGGCCAGGAGATCGGCCGCTCTGCCTGCCCGCATCCGCTCCTCATTCCCTGCGCATCGTCCACACCTGGCCTCCGTTCCGGCTCCAGGTGGCTGGGGCACAATCGTAGCCATGCCACCCGACTCGCCAGCGGCGCCCTCACGGACCCCGACGCCCGCCCCGCCGCGGATCGTGCCGGAGCAGATCGCTGCGCTGCGCGCGGACCTCACTGCCGCCTCCTACACGGTCGAGACCACCGAGGCTCTGCTGGGACCGGTCGCCGTCGCCGCCCTGCGCCGCGAGAATCCCGTGCCGGCCCGCCGTGCCCTGGAGGGCCGCACCGACGCCGCCGCCGTCCTCTTCCGCCTGTTCACCCTGGGAGCCGTGGTGCCCCGCTCCGTGATCCAGCGCGCACTGCCCACGCTGGGCGCTGACGGGGCGAGCGCACTGGGCCTGGTGATCCCGGCCGCGTCACGGGAGACTCCCGGAGCTGCGGAGGCCGCCGAGCCGCTGCTGCGCGCCGCCGTCGACCTCGCCCCGTACGCAGCCAGCGACGACGCCGGTCAGATCGCCTGGTGGATCGCCTCGGACCTCTCCGAGCTGGCCACCGGGCAGGCGCTGGGCCCCGACCATGTCCTCGGTATCGGTGGGGCCTCGCTCACCCTGGCGCGGATCACGCCGCGCACCCGGGTCGCCACCGTGCTCGATCTGGGCTGCGGCGGCGGGATCCAGGCGCTGCACGCCGCCCGGCATGCCGATCACGTCGTGGCCACCGATCTCTCACGGCGGGCACTGGCCTTCGCCGCCTTCAACGCGGCGCTCAACGACGTCGAGATCGAGCTGCGACACGGATCGCTCCTGGCCCCGGTGGCCGGGGAGAGCTTCGACCTGATCGTCTCCAACCCTCCCTTCGTGATCACCCCGCGCGAGGCAGGGCAGGAGGAGGCCCGCTGGACCTACCGCGACGGCGGCCGCGCCGGGGATTCGCTGCTCGCCGAGCTGCTGGAGGCGGTCCCGGCACACCTGGCACCGGGCGGCAGCGCCGTGATGCTCGGGAACTGGGAGATCTCCCGCGATCAGCCGTGGGACGCGCATCCGCGAGCCTGGCTCGATCCCGCGAGAGCCGACGGCGTGGACGCCTGGGTGATCCAGCGCGAGCAGGAGGATCCCGCCCAGTACGCGGAGACCTGGGCCCGTGACGGTGGCATCACCGAGCGCGACGCCCGCTGGTCCCCGCTGTTGGAGGCGTGGCTGGACGATTTCGCCGCGCGCGATGTGGAGGGCATCGGCTTCGGCTATCTGCTGCTGCGACGCCCGGACCACGGCGCCCGGTCGGTCCCTGCCCTGCCTCGCCCCGCAGTGCTGCGCACCGAACAGGCCGCGGGCACCGGGACCGGGTCCCTGGCCGCCCATCTCGCCGACGGCCTGGACGCGATCGACGAACTCGCGGCCCTGGATGACGACGCCCTGGCCGCCCTGCGCCCGGTGCGCGCAGCCGACGTCATCGAGCGGCGCCACTTCACGCCGGGCGCATGGGACCCCACGCTCATCGAACTGGCCCAGGGCGCCGGGTTCGCCCGCGTGGTCCGGGCCGACCAGATACTCGCGGCGACCGTCGGCGCACTGGATGGGACCCTTACCCTCGGTCAGGTCCTCGCCGCCGTATGCGCCCTGACCGACGCCGACGAGCACGAGGCCCGCGCGCGGGTCCTGCCAGCGGTGCGTGAACTCGTGATCAGCAGGATGGTGACTCTATGACCGCCGGACGCACCGCGACCGACCCCACCGGGGACCACAGCGCCGGGTCCCGCCGCCGCGTCGGCGGCCTCGCCCGGCCGCTGCTGTCGCTGCTGGCGGCAGCCGTCTGCGTCGCGGCGGTCACGCTGCTGGCGCGGACGGCCGTGGGCACCGCGAGCGGGCAGCGGCTGGACGAGCTGGCGCTGTCCGGTGCGCTCGCCCACGAGGGCCGCCTGGCGCAGTACGCGGAACTGGCCGTGGGGACGGTCAGCCTGCCCGTGATCGCGGTGCTGCTGGCCCTCTCCCTGGTGCTGGTGCTGGTCCGCGGCCGGTGGCGCCTGCTGCTGCCGCTGGCGGTGCTGGTGGCGGGCGCGAATCTCACCACCCAGGTGGTCAAGCACTTCCTGGTCTCGCGCGAGCCGCTGGGGCTGGGCATCGAGATCACCCCGAACTCGTTTCCCTCCGGCCACACCACGCTCGCCGCGACGGCGGTGATCGCGCTGGTGCTGGCTTCCGGCGGCGCCCGGGCCGTGCTCGCCCCGCTGGGGACGGCGTGGACGGCGAGCGCAGGCATCGGGACGGTGGTACTGGGCTGGCACCGGCCCAGCGACGTCCTCGGCGCGCTCGTGCTGGTGGCGGCGTGGACGTTCCTGGTCCTCGCCCTCGACGGGCTGGGCACCAGGCGCCGCCTGGCCCGCAGTGCCCGACGCACCGGGCACGGGCGCCGGCGCAGGGGCGCCCCGGGAGCGGACGTCGCCGGGCCGGACGGCTCCACGGGACCCCTGCTGCGGCTGCGCACGAGCGCCGTCGATTCCGTGGTGGCGCTCCTGCTGGCTCTGGCCGGCCTGGCCGGGCTCGGCGTCGGGGGTTACGAACTCGTCTCATTGCAGCTGCCGCTGGACCTCCAGGACGGGGCCCAGCAGGCCACCGCGTTCTCCGCGATGGCCGCCGTCATCGGCGGGTGCACCGCTGCCTGGATGGCTCTGGTGCTGCTTCTGCGCACGCCGATCTCACACAGGACCCGCCCCGGCGAACGTGTACCGTGAACAATCGCCGAGCGCGCAGTACGTGCTCGGACAACCCTGACCTCGGCACCTTGCCACGGCGGACGGGCCGCGACGTCTCGCGGCGAGGAAGGACACAGCAACGTGACTGGCGGACGACATCTGGTGATCGTCGAGTCCCCGGCGAAGGCGCGGACGATCGGCCGCTACCTCGGGGACGACTTCATCGTCCAGGCATCGGTGGGACACATCCGTGACATCCCGGTGCCTCGCGACCTGCCCGCCGAGATGAAGAAGGGGCCCTACGGGAAGTTCGGGGTCGACGTCGAGGGCGGCTTCGAGCCCTACTACATCGTCAGCCCGGACAAGAAGAAGACCGTCGCGGACCTCAAGAAGGCCCTCAAGGACGCCGACACCCTCTACCTCGCCACCGATGAGGACCGCGAGGGCGAGGCGATCGCCTGGCATCTGCTGGAGACCCTCAAGCCCAAGAAGTCCCTGCCGGTCAAGCGGATGGTGTTCCACGAGATCACGCGCGACGCGATCCTGGGGGCGCTGGAGAACACCCGCGAGATCGACTCCCACCTGGTCGACGCGCAGGAGACCCGCCGCATCCTGGACCGTCTGGTCGGTTTCGAGCTCTCCCCGGTGCTGTGGCGCAAGATCAAGCCCTCCCTGTCGGCCGGACGCGTGCAGTCCGTCGCGACCCGCCTCGTGGTCGAGCGCGAGCGCGAGCGGATGGCGTTCGTCCCCGCCGACTACTGGGACGTGACCGGCACCTTCGGCGCCGAGGCCGAACAGTTCACCGCCAAGATCGCCACCGTCGACGGCTCGCGCGTCGCCACCGGCAGCGACTTCGCCGACGACGGCACCCTGAAGTCGCGGGCGCAGAACGCGACCGTGCTCACCGAGGCCTCCACCCGGGAGCTCGTCGAGACCCTGACCGACGCCCCCGCCACGGTCACCTCGCTGGATTCGAAGCCGTACACCCGCCGCCCCGCGGCGCCGTTCACCACCTCCTCGCTGCAGCAGGAGGCCTCCCGCAAGCTGCGCCTCGGTGCCCGGCAGGCGATGCGGATCGCGCAGTCGCTGTACGAGAACGGCTACATCACCTATATGCGTACCGACTCGGTGGCGCTGTCGGGAGAGGCCGTCAAGGCCTCCCGCGGCCAGGCCGCGGAGCTGTACGGCTCCCAGTACGTGCCGGACAAGCCGCGCTATTACCAGACCAAGTCCCAGAACGCGCAGGAGGCGCACGAGGCGATCCGCCCCGCCGGGGATCGTTTCCGCACTCCGGCCGAGGTCTCCGGATCCCTCTCGGGCGATGAGTTCCGCCTCTACGAACTGATCTGGAAGCGCACCGTCGCCTCGCAGATGGCCGACGCCAAGGGCACCACCTCCACCGTCGAGCTGCTGGTCGAGAACGGGGAGCGCGCCGCGACCTTCCGTGCCTCCGGCACCGTGATCACCTTCCGCGGCTTCCTGGCCGCCTACGAGGAGGGCCGGGACGCCACGCGGTACAAGGAGGACTCCGACAGCGGCAGCGACAAGCGCCTGCCGCAGATGGAGGAGGGCCAGACGCTCGATACCCGCGAGCTGGTCCCGGACGGGCACAGCACCACCCCTCCCCCGCGCTACACCGAGGCCTCGCTGGTGCGAGCGCTCGAGGAGCGCGGGATCGGCCGCCCCTCGACCTTCGCCTCCACCGTGGCGACCGTCCAGGATCGCGGCTACGTGCTGCGCCGCGGCACCGCCCTGGTGCCCAGCTGGACCGCGTTCGCCGTCGTCCGTCTGCTCGAGGAGCATTTCGGGGCGTTCATCGACTACGACTTCACCGCTCAGATGGAGGAGCAGCTGGACCGCATGGCCCGCGGTGAGCTGGGCCGGGCGCAGTACCTGGAGGACTTCTACCTCTCGGACGGGTCCGAGGGGCCCATCGGGTTGAAGCCCATGGTCGACGATCTCGGCGACATCGACGCCCGCGCCATCAACAGCATCGAGATCGGCGAGGGCATCACTCTGCGCGTGGGCCGCTACGGCGCCTACGTCGAACGCCAGCCCCGCGACGAGAACGGCGAGCCGATCGAGGGCGGCGAGCCACAGCGCGCGTCCGTCTCCGATGACATCGCGCCCGACGAACTGACCGTCGAGGTCGCCTCCGAGCTGCTCGAACGCGCCAAGGACGACGGCCGTGTGCTGGGAGTGGACCCCGAGACCGGGCACGAGCTCGTCGCCAAGGACGGTCGCTTCGGCCCGTACATCACCGAGATCCTGCCGGAGGCCGACGAGGGCGCGGAGGGGACGGCGAAGAAGTCGACGGCCAAGAGCAAGAAGCCCAAGCCGCGCACGGCCTCGCTGCTGAAGTCCATGGATCTGGCGACCGTGACCCTCGAGGACGCGCTGAAGCTGCTGAGCCTGCCCCGCGTCGTCGGCACCACGGAGGACGGCACGGAGATCACGGCGCAGAACGGCCGCTACGGCCCCTACCTCAAGAAGGGCTCGGACTCGCGCTCCCTCGAGAGCGAGGAGCAGCTGTTCACGATCACCATGGAGGAGGCGGAGAAGCTCTACGCCCAGCCCAAGACGCGCGGCCGGGCGGCCGCGAAGCCCCCTCTGAAGGAGCTGGGCACCGATCCCACCAGCGAGAAGCCGATCGTGATCAAGGACGGGCGCTTCGGCCCGTACATCACCGACGGCTCCACCAACGTCTCGCTGCGCTCGAGCGAATCGGTCGAGGAGATCACGGAGAAGGTGGCCGTGGAGAAGCTCGCGGAGAAGCGTGCGAAGGGTCCGGCCAAGAAGCCGGCCGCCCGCCGCTCCACCTCCAAGAGCTCGACGACCAAGGGCTCGACGTCCAAGGGTTCGACGACCCGGAAGAAGAGCACCACGACGAAGAAGTGAGTCCCTCGGGGCCGGCACGCGGCATTCCGCGCGCCGGTCCCAGGTCTCCCGATTCCGGGCCCCGGGCTCCAGACCCCGGGATCCCATGATTCCGGGCGAACGAGGACCGAACGGTCGGCACCGAGGGGCGGGATTCCCGGTTCCTTCCTCATTACCCCTCTTCGCGCCATGACCTGGGCGTAGTATGAATGCAGCAACATCCCCATCACCGTTGATGAAGGAGTTCTGTCATGCGTTCACATCTTTCCCGCCGCACCGTCATGGGTGGCGCGGCGACGGCCACCGCGCTCGGACTCGCCGGGTGCCTGCAGAATCCTGAGAACTCCGGCGGCAGCGGCGGCTCCGATGGCGGCGGGGGCGGGGGCGGTTCCGCCGGAGGCAGCCCGGGCGACGGTGTGGTCACGATCCTGGGAAACTTCGGCGGCGTCGAGGCCGAAGGGTTCAACGCCGCGCTCAAGAGCTTCACCGACGAGAGCGGCATCAGCGTCGAGTACACCTCCGACCAGGACTTCGCGAACTCCATTCGCACCCGGGCGAGTGCGGGCGATGCGCCGGACATCGCTCTGTTCCCGCAGCCCGGTGGGCTGCTCGAACTCGCCGCCGACGGCCACATCGCCCCGATCGGCGACGTGCTGGATGTGGACTCGCTGGAGTCCTCGCTGATCCCCGGCTTCCTGGAGGCCGCCACGGCGGAGGACACGATCTACGGCGCACCGATCCGTCTGGCCGTGAAATCCCTGGTCTGGTATCCCGCGGCGGCCTACGCCGACGGCGGCTGGAGCACCGAGCCGGCCACTCTGCAGGAGCTGCAGGGCATCGCCGACGAGATCAAGGCCTCCGGAACGGCCCCCTGGGCGGATGCCTGGAACGCCGATCAGGCGACCGGCTGGGTGGGCACCGACTGGCTCGAGGAGTTCATCCTGCGCATGCACGGGCCGGAGTTCTACGACCAGTGGACCTCTCATGAGGTGCCCTTCAACGACCCCAAGGTGGTCGAGGCCCTCGACGCGCTCGGGGAAGTGCTCAAGACCGAGGGCAACGTGCTGGGCGGCTCCGAGACCATCCTGAACACCGACTTCTCCGAGGCGTCCCTGCCCCTGTTCGAGGACCCGCCGCGAGCAATGCTCCACCGCCAGGGCAACTTCGTGACCGGGTTCTTCCCCGAGGACGTGCAGGCAGACCTCGACAACGCCGTCGGCGTCTTCGCGCTGCCGCCCTGGGAAGGCGGCTTCGATGGCCAGCCCATCCTCGGCGGCGGGGATCTGGCAGCGCTGTTCGCCACCGAGGACGACGAGGCGAAGCAGGTCATGGAGTTCATCACCTCGAGCGACTTCGGCGGCGAGTGGGCCCAGGCCGGCGGCTGGCTGAGCCCGCACCAGAGCTTCGACAACTCCCACTACGCCGACGAGACCACCCGCCGGGTCGCGGACATCGCCTCGAATGCGGAGGTCTTCCGCTTCGACGGCTCGGATCTGATGCCCGGCCCCGTCGGCAGCGGCAGCTTCTGGACCGCGATGAACCAGTGGGTCGGCGGGGACAAGACGTCCCAGGAGGTCCTGGACGACGTCGAGGCATCATGGCCCCAGTGAGCAGCGCTGCTGCCCGCCCCCAGGAGCCCGATCCGGCTCCGGGAGCGGGCTCCGGCGCTGCGAGTTCAGCGGGGGGACCGGGCTCTTCGGGCTCGACAGATCCGTCGGCTCCGTCGGCTCCGTCGTACTCGACGGCGAAGCCGCTGCGGATCCTGATCGGCGCCGTCGGCCTCGCGGTCACCGCGTGGGCGGTGTGCACCCTGTTCCTGGCGTTCGCGTACTACCCCGCCTGGTTCGGCGGCAGCGACGTGATCATCGGGCTGACCGGCCTGGTCGTCGGCATCGGCGGCGCGGTGCTGTTCTTCCTGTTCCTGAACATGGCGATCGAGGGATTGCCGGGCCGGTTCTCGCGGGGCCTGATCCCCTACGCGTTCCTGCTGCCCGGCTTCTCCCTGATCGCGGTGATGCTGGTGTACCCGACGGTCCAGACCGTCGTGTACTCCTTCGCCAACAACGACTCCACGCAGTGGACGGGGCTGGAGAACTATGCCGCGATCTTCTCCTCGAACGGCTTCTGGCAGGCACTGATCAACAACCTCCTGTGGGTCGTCGTGGTGCCCGTGGTGACCGTCGCGTTCGGTCTCATGGTCGCCGTGCTCGCGGACAAGCTCTCCCCGACCGGGGAGAAGACCGCGAAGTCGTTCATCTTCCTGCCGATGGCGATCAGCTTCGTCGGGGCCTCGACGATCTGGGGTCTCATCTACGCCTACGACTCCCCCGGCTCGCAGCAGACGGGCGTGCTGAACGCGATCGTCGTCGGCCTCGGCGGAGAGCCGCAGCCGTGGATGCAGATCAGCGAGGGCCGCCTGAACTCGCTGCTGCTGATGGTGATCCTGATCTGGCTGCAGACGGGCTTCGCGATGGTGCTGCTGAGCTCGGCGATCAAGGCCGTGCCCGAGGACACCGTCGAGGCGGGGCGCATCGACGGCGCCGGCGAGATGCGCATCTTCTGGCAGATCGTCTTCCCGCAGGTGCGCGGCACCGTCCTGGCCGTATTCATCACGGTGCTGATCGTGGTGCTGAAGGTGTTCGACATCGTCTACGTCATGACCAACGGCCGCAACAACACCGATGTGATCGCGAACCTGTTCTTCCGCAAGTTGTTCACCGAGCAGCGAGCCGGAGAGGCAGCCGCGGTCGTGGTGGTGCTGCTGATCCTGGTGATGCCGGTGGTGTTCTACCAGGTGCGGGCCTACAAGCAGCAGGAGGCGCAGCGATGAGCGCACGCATGGCGGACGGCCGCCGCCGCTCCCCGGCCGCCATCATCGTGATGATCCTGCTCGGGGTGCTGTGGACCATCCCGACGCTCGGCATGCTGATCACGAGCTTCCGCAGCCGCACCGACGCCGCCACCTCCGGCTGGTGGACCGCCGTGCTGGGCCCCTTCGGCGCGGACTGGACGCTGGCCAACTACCAGCGGCTGTTCGAGAGCACCGCCCTGGGCTCCTCGCTGCTGAACTCGGTCGTCGTGGCCGTCCCCGCGACGGTGCTGCCGATCATGTTCGCCGCCTTCGCGGCGTACGCGTTCACCTTCACCCGCTTCCGCGGCAAGGAGCTCGCGTTCATCCTCATCGTGGCGCTGATGGTGGTGCCGATCCAGGTCGCCTTCCAGCCCCTGCTGAACCTGCTGGGACCGCGGGGACTGGGCATCTCCGGGGAGTTCGTGGCCGTGTGGCTGCTGCACTCGGGCTTCGGGATGCCGCTGGCGATCTACATCCTGCGCAATTACATGAGCGGGCTGCCGTGGTCGGTGATCGAGAGCGCGAAGATCGACGGGGCCTCGCACTACCAGACCTTCTGGCGACTGGTGGCTCCGATGTCGATGCCCGCGATCGCCGCCTTCGCCACCCTGCAGTTCCTGTGGGTGTGGAACGACCTGCTGATCGCACGCCTGTTCCTGGGCGGCGGCGCCAACACCACCATCATCGTGGCCCTGCAGCAGCTGCTGGGCACCCAGGGACAGGGCGCGGAGCTGCTGACCGCCGGCGCGTTCCTGTCGATGCTGATCCCGCTGATCGTGTTCTTCTCGCTCCAGAACTTCCTGGTGCGAGGCATGACGGCGGGCTCGGTGAAGGGCTGAATCGGATCACTGGGAGGCCGCCCCGGCGCAGTCTCGAGCGGCGCACCGCGATATCTCGGACGGCGCGCCACGGAGTGCGGATTCAGCCGAGGGCGGACCTCTCCTCCCCATCGTCCACCATGGCAGTGGACGTCGGACGCGCTGGGTAGATTGGAGTCATGAGCGAGACCGCCGACCCCCGAGGCCCCGAGGCCCAGAACTCCCTGGCCCTGCCTGCCTCCACCGTCCCCGACCCGGCCACCGCGCCCGGCCTGCGCTGGGGCGTGATCTCTCCCGGTCACATCGCCGGGCAGTTCACCGCGACCGCACATCGCGCGACGGCCTCCCGAATGGTCTCCGTCGTCTCCCGCTCGGCGGAGCGCGCCGAGGCGTTCGCCGCCACGCACGGCATCGAGCAGGCGTTCACCTCGGTGGCCGACATGCTCGCCGCCGGCGGCCTGGACGCCGTCTACGTCGCCTCTCCCCACGCCCAGCACCATCAGCTGACCCGGCCCGTCCTCGAAGCCGGCATCCCGGTGCTGGTCGAGAAGTCCTTCACCCTCAGCGGCAGCCAGGCCCGCGACCTGCTGGAGGTGGCCCGTGCGCGCGGCACCTTCGCCATGGAAGCGATGTGGGCACGCTTCCTGCCGCAGTACGACGTGCTGCGGCAGGTCATCGCCTCGGGTCTGCTCGGCGAGGTGATCGAGGTCGCCGCCGATCACGGCCAGTCCTTCCCCGAGGACCCGGCCCACCGCATGTACGCCTCGGAGCTCGGCGGCGGCGCCCTGCTCGATCTCGGGGTCTACCCGGTCTCCTTCGCACAGATGGTCCTCGGCGATCTCACCGAGCTCGCGGTCCGCGGCGACCTCACCTCGACCGGCGTCGACGCCTACCTCGCCGTCCTGGCCCGCGGGACCGGCGGTGGCCGCGCCCGGCTCTCGAGCACCCTGCTGGCGCGCACCCCCACCGAGGCCGTGGTCAGCGGCACGCTCGGCGCGGCGCGGCTGTCCGGCCCGTTCTTCGCGCCCGGCACTCTCACCGTCTCCCTGCTGGACGGCCGCACGGCGAGCTTCGAGCATCCCGGTGCGCCCGGCGACGGCATGGCCTACGAGATCGCCGAGGCCGCCCGCCGGGTCACCGCAGGAGACCTGGAATCCCCGCTCATGAGCTGGGCGGATACCCTGAGCGTCATGGACACGATGGACACCGTGCGCGCCGAGCTCGGCGTGGTCTACCCCGGGGAGGAGCGCGCGTGAGCATCCTCGAGACCGCCCGCGGCCTGCGCATCCCCTCACCGCATCCCCCGCGCCGAGGGGTGTTCATCTCCTTCGAGGGCGGCGACGGAGCGGGCAAGTCCACCCAGATGGCGATGCTGCGCGACCACCTGGTCAGCGAGCGCTCGGTCTCCGAGGAGCTGATTCTGACCACCCGTGAGCCCGGCGGCACCCCCCTGGGGGCGCGCATCCGGGAGCTGCTGCTGCACGGAGAGCACGTCGATCCCCGCGCGGAGGCGCTCCTGTACGCAGCCGACCGCGCCCACCACATCTCCACGCTGGTGCGCCCCCACCTCGCCCGCGGCGGCCTCGTGCTCGGCGACCGGTACCTCGACTCCTCGATCGCCTACCAGGGTGCGGGCCGGGACCTGGAGCCCGACTCGATCAGCTCGCTGTCGCTGTGGGCGGCCGACGGACTCCTCCCCCACCGCACGATCCTGCTCGACCTGCCCCCGGAGGTTCTGGGCACGCGCCGGGAAGCGGCCGGCCGTGATCGTCTCGAGCAGGCCGGCGAGGATTTCCACGCCACGGTGCGCCAGGAGTTCCTGGACCTGGCCGAGGCCGACGAGGAGCGCTTCGCGGTGATCGACGGCACCCGACCGCGCGAGGAGGTCCACGCCGAGGTGCTCGAGGCCGTCGCCGAGTTGCTGGACCTCTTCGACCCCACCTTCGAGGAGCTCCCGCACACCTCGCACCGGGACGAGCTGTGACCGCGCCGGGAACGCACCTGCCCGCCGGCCCTCCTGGCGGGGGTCACTTCGATCCGGCCTCCGGCGTGTGGGCCGACGTGGTCGGGCAGGAGGCCGCCGTCGCACAGTTCCGCCGTGCGGCGTCCCCGGAGGGCTCCCTCGCCCAGGCCTGGCTGATCACCGGCCCGCCCGGTTCGGGGCGGTCCACGGCGGCACGGGCCTTCGCCGCCACGCTCGAGTGCGAGAACGGCACCGGCTGCGGGCAGTGCCGGGCCTGCCGGACGGTGCTGGCCGACACCCATCCGGATGTCACCGTGGTCGCGACCGACAAGCTCTCGATCGCGAAAGAGGAGGTCAGGGCTCTGGTCATGACCGCCCAGCGGTCCCCGGCCACCGGGCCGCGCCGGGTGGTGATCATCGAGGACGCCGATCGGATGAGCGCGCGCACCTTCAACGTGCTGCTGAAGTCCATCGAGGAGCCCCCGCCCTCGACCGTGTGGATGCTCTGCGCGCCCTCGGCCGAGGACCTCGCACCCACCATCAGGTCGCGCTGTCGGGTGGTGACCCTCGCGGTGCCGTCCTCGGACGTGGTCGCCGAGCTGCTGCGGCGCCGCGACGGCGTGGCCGAGCAGCTCGCCGTGCGGGCGGCCCGCGCCGCGCAGGGACACATCGGTCTCGCCCTGCGCTACGCCACGCAGGAGGGCGCTCTGGCGGCGCGTGAGGACTCCGCGCGCACGCTCCTGGGCCTGCGCAGCACCGGAGAGGCGGTGCTGGCCGCGCAGTCGCTGGTGGACCGAGCGACCGCGGAGGCCAAGGAGCATGCCGATGCCGTCGCGACCGAGGAGAAGGAGCGTTTCCTGCGCTCTGCGGGCGTGGACGACGGGAAGGTGCCGCCGGCGCTGCGGGCGCAGGTGCGTCAGCTCGAGGAGGATGCCAAGCGGCGCCAGACCCGGCTGGTGCGCGACGTGCTGGATCGCTACCTGCTCGATGCGCACTCGGTGCTGCGCGATGTGCTCAGCCGCCAGCTCGGCACCTCCAGCGAGCTGGTCAACATCGAGGTCGCCGAGGAGGTCGAACGGACCGCGGCGAACGGCTCCGGGACGATCACCCTGGGACTGCTGGATGCGGTGGGGCAGGCTCGGGCCCGGATCAGCGGGAACGTGCCGCCCCTGCTCGCGATCGAGGCGCTGCTCTCGCGCGTCGCCGTCTCTCTGCGCTGACGCACGCCCGCGCGGAGCTGCGCTGGCGCGCGTCCGCGAGGAGCTGCGCGGGCAGGCGCGTCGGCGAGGAGTCAGGCCTGCGGCGTCTCGGAGGCGTCGGTGCTCGACTCGGCGTTCGCGTCGGCCGCCGGCTTGGCGTCCGGTGTCGCGGCAGCGTTCTCCTCGTCGGCGGCAGAATCGGCCTCGGGCACGTCGGTCAGCGTCCTGGACGCCGCCCCGACTTCCGTCGGCTCAGCGGCCTCGGCAGCACTCGCCGGCGCCGTCTTCTCGGCACCGCTCGCCGACTCGGCGTTCTCGTCGGCGCTCGCCGGCTCAGTGGTCTCTGTGGGCCCGACGGAGGCCGGGTCCTCGACATCGAGCTCCTCGACGCCCACGGGACCGGCGCCGGACCGCTGGATCTCGCGATCCTCGTCCTCCTGGCCGGTCTCGGAGTGCGCCCCGCAGCCGTACCCGAGGTGGACGACCCTGCCGTCGGCCGGGGACCACTCGTTGGTGCACACGCCGAACTCGCCGCGCAGGGAGCCGGCGAGCTGGGTGAGGAAGCCGCAGCTGCTGCAGGTGGCGGACACGGTGCCGCGGCGACCGCGGCTCGAGGTCTGACGGGGGCCGAAGTCGCTCTCCAGCCAGCGCTCGGCGGCGTCGGACCGGCCGTGCGGGGAGAGCACCCGCGGGCGGCCCAGGCCCAGCTCCCACAGCGCGACGCGGTCGGCGTCCTCGTCCCCGGTGGCCTCGTAGCCGGGCTCGAGCCGTTCGTCCTGCTCGTGGAAGGGGAGCAGATCGTCGGCGCCGATGTCCTCGGGCTTCAGACGCTCGGACCACGGCTCCCACTCGGGGGCGAGGATGGCGTCCTCGCCGGGCAGCAGCGCGGTCTCCGCCACGGTCGGCACCTTCGCGCGCGGTGCGCGGGCGATCACCGAGACCCAGGACCAGCCGCGGTAGCCCGGCATGGTGCATTCGAAGACATGGGTGACCAACCGCTCGCCACTGGCCTCGACGCGCAGGTGCTCACCGACCTGGCCGGGCTCGGTGACCTCGAGCAGCGCCTCGCGGGCGAGCTCGACGGCGTCGGCCGCGACCGCGTCCAGCCGAGGCCGGGCGGTGCGGGTGCGACGGGGGGCGATGGTCGACTGCGTCATGTATTCAGGCCTCGAAGTTGTCGGCGACGGCGCGGAGCACGGTGGAGATCTTCTGTGCGTGCGCGCGATCGGGGTAGCGGCCCTGGCGGAGGCCGTTGGATGCATCGTCCAGCAGGCGGATGAGGTCCTCGACCATGCCCGCCATCTCGTCGGGCTTGGGGCGGCGCGCGCGGCTCACCGACGGGGCAGGCTCGAGCATGCGCAGCGCGAGCACCTGCGGGCCGCGACGGCCGTCGACGATGTCGAAATCGACCTTGGTCCCCGGGCGGAGCGTGGCGACTCCCTCGGGAAGGGTCGAGGCGTGCACGTAAACACTCTGTCCGTCCTCGTCATCGAGGATGAAGCCGAAGCCCTTCTCGGCGTCGTAGAACTTCACCTTGCCGCGTGGCACGTGGATCCCATCCTTGTCTGCTGGTGTCGGTCTGCTGGTTCTGGAAGTCCGGGCGCGCGCGGAGCCGGGTTCGGGTCCGACGGGTTCTGCGTGCACGCACCCTGCATGCGTTCGGGCATGCAGTCGGCCGCCGGAGACCGTCCGGCAACGATCCAGTCTAGCGCGTGCAGTCCAGGCCGTGGCGAGCGCGCTCGACGCGGGTGACGTCGGGCACCGCTCGGGTGGTCGGCGGCGGCGCCTGCATGGTCAGCGGCGCCGCTGGGCCGGGATCTCGCGGGTGGGGGCCGTCCGCGCAACGGGCTCCAGACCCATCCCGGTCAGCACGTTCTCCAGGATCATGGCGGTGAAGCCCCACACGAAGGCGTCCTCGGGCAGCTCGAAGACGGGGCCGACGGGGACGCCGCTGAGCAGGCCGCGCCGCCGGTGCGCGGGATCGCTCAGGGAGCCGGGACCGGTCAGCGACGCCCACACCACGCGCTCCACCTCGATCGGATCCTGGACACCCAGCGCAGGGGCGACGGGGGTCCAGGCCAGCACCGGGGTGACCCGCTGGCCGCGCCAGGGCATCGGGATCGGTGCGAACGCCCCGAGCACCCGTACGCCATCGGGGTCCAGGCCGGTCTCCTCCTGCGCCTCGCGCAGCGCGGTCTCCACATCGTCGTCGTCCCCCGCGTCCCGTCCCCCGCCGGGCAGGGAGAACTGGCCGGGCTGGGAGCGCAGTGCGTTGCCCCGCTCCTCCAGGACGATCCGGGCGTCGTCGATCTCCGTCCCGGCGACGAGGATCAGCACGGCGCTGCGGCGCTCCTGGTCGGTGCCGCGGGCGGGGTCGCGGGGATCGGGGTCGCGGGTGACCAGCACGTCGCCGCTGCGCGCCCGGTCGGCGAGCGACGACAGGAACTGCGGGGTCCGTGCGCCGCCGCTGCGCGGTGGGTGCGGAGCGCTCGCGCCTCTCATACGGCGCCTGCGCTCGGACACACGTCGGCCAGGACGCAATCGGGACAGCGCGGTGACCTCGCCGTGCAGATCCGGCGCCCGTGCAGGATCAGCCGCAGCGAGAGCGCCGCGAGATCCTCCTCCGGCTCCTGCGGATGCTCCGCGCGGTCAGCGGGCCCCGCGGGCGGCTCCGCGTCCTCCGTGCGTGCCTCGCCGGACCCCGTGCCCTGCGGGCCGGCCGGCGGACTGCTGCGCACCGCGGCGACCACGTCCTCCTCCACGGCCCGGGGGTCGGTGGCCGCGGTCCACCCCAGGCGGCGGGCGAGCCGGCCGACGTGCGTGTCGACGGCCAGCAGGGAGCGACCGAACCATGCGCCCCGCACGACGTGCGCGGTCTTGCGCCCCACACCGGGCAGCGCCTCGAGCGCCGCCTGATCGTCGGGCACCTCGCCGCCGTGCTCCGCGAGCAGCCCTCGGGCGAGTCCGATGATGCGACGCGCCCGGGTCGGACCCATTCCCAACGGACGGACCACGTCGGTGACCTCGCTCTCCTCGGCCGCGGCCAGGGCGGCCGCGTCGGGCCAGGCGGAGAACAGCTCCGGAGTGACGGAGTTGACCCGCACATCGGTGGTCTGGGCGGACAGCACCGTCGCGACCAGGAGTTCGAACGCGTCGCGGTGGTCGAGTTCCGTGCGTGCGTCCGGGTACAGCTCCCGCAGCCGGGCGCTGACCTCGACGGCCCCGGCCGGCCCTGCGGGCGTCGGCGCGGCGCCCGCGGACGGGGTCGGCGTGGGCATCAGGACTGCTCCTCGTGGGAAGGTGGCGGGCCCCGGTGGCGCAGGCGCGATAGTGTTCCCCCATCATGTGACTGTGACCACCGCTGTTGGTTGCATCGGTCACAATGGGTAGCACAGCACGGTCCCGGACGTCCGGGGCCCCACCATCAGGAGGTTCCGTGGACGAGAACATCGTACGGTCATCGCCGCTGTTCGCTGCGCTCGACGAGGACGGCAAGCAGGCCGTGCTGGCGTCGATGAAGCAGGAGGACTATCACCGCAGCGCCATCATCTTCCGGGAGGGCGATCCGGGCGACCGGCTCTTCATCATCGGCTCGGGCAAGGTCAAGGTCGGCCACGCCTCGGGCGACGGCCGCGAGAATCTCCTCGCGGTGCTCGGCCCGGGCGAGACGCTCGGCGAGCTGTCCCTGTTCGACCCGGCCCCCCGTAACGCGACCGCGACCGTGGTCGCCGAGTCGGTCCTGTACTCGCTCTCGCAGCAGGATCTGTACCGGGTGCTCGCGCAGCGCCCCGAGGTGGGCCGTCACCTGCTCGCCTCGCTGGCTCGGCGTCTGCGCAAGACGAACGAGTCGCTCGCCGACCTGGTCTTCGCCGACGTCCCGGGCCGCGTGGCCAAGAACGTGCTCGACCTCGCCCAGCGCTTCGGCCGCCAGACCGACGACGGCGTGATGGTCGCGCACGGCCTCACCCAGGAGGAGCTGGCCCAGCTGGTCGGGGCGTCCCGCGAGACGGTGAACAAGGCGCTGGCGGACTTCGCCTCGCGCGGCTGGATCCGGCTCGAGGCACGCGCCGTCCTGATCTCGGACGTCGAGCGCCTGCGTCGCCGCGCCCGCTGACTCGAACCGGCGCCGCCGACTCGGACCACCGCCACGCCGGACCGAGACGTCGAATCCCCTGATATGTGCCACGACCGGCACATATCAGGGGATTCGACGTTGCGCGGCCGGTGTGTCCTCGCCGGCAGGCGGGCCCGCGGCGCCAGGGCGGGCGAAAGCGCCCTCGGGCGGGCAGACCAGCCGGCGCGAACCGGTCGGCGCGAACCGGTCGGTCAGCCGAGGCCAGAGGGTCAGCTGATGCCAGACGGTCAGCCGAGGCCGGGCGGTCCGAGCCGCATGTCCCGGCCCGCCTCAGTTCCCCTCGGCCAGATGCTCCAGCGTGGCGCGCAGGTTCCAGCGGGCCGCTTCCTGCAGCGACGCGGGAAGATCAGGGCCATAGACGGAACGCACCAGTCGGTCCAGGGTGAGGACGCCTGCCGTGCGCGCCCGACGGACCTGCTCGATGCGCTCCTCGCGGTGCGAGATCGCCTCCTCGATCGCCGCCAGCGCGGCGGGCGGCGACTCGTAGGCCGGGCCGTGGCCGGGGTGGATCGAGCCGATCCGGCCGTCGAGAGCCATCGCGCGCAGGATCGCGAGCGATTGCAGGTAGTCACCGAGCGATCCGCCGTCGTCGGGCACGATCACCGTCGAGGAGCCTCCCAGCAGCGTGTCGCCGCTGAGCAGCCGGCCGCCGTCGAGCAGCACGGCCGCGGAGTCCGCGGTGTGACCGGGCAGGTGGATGATGTGTCCGACCGTGCCGTGGTCGCTCTCCAGGCTGGAGGGCAGGGGCCGGGAGCCGGGCACGGCCACCTGGTCCGCCGCCCACAGCGGTACCTCGCGGCCGCTGCGGGCTGCGAGCTGGCGAGCCAGTGTCGCCGCGCCGGCGGTGTGGTCCAGGTGTCGGTGGGTGACCAGCACGCCCATGGGCCGTGCGTCCTCGCCGCAGCTGACCAGCAGCTCGGCGAGGTGCTCGGGGTCCTTGGGGCCGGGGTCGACCACCCACACCTGGTCACCGTCACGGATCACGTAGCTGTTGGTGCCGCTGAGGGTCATCGGCCCCGGGTTCGATGCGGGGACCGCGAGCAGTTCGACGGCGGGTCCTGCCGGGTCCCGCTGCGATTCGTCGTCGGACACGGCAGGGCCTCAGCCGGCGGGGACGGAGACGGGCGCGGGGCCCGGCACGAGCGGGGAGTCCACTTCCACCAGGAGATCCAGCTCCACCGGTGCATCCAGCGGCAGCACGGCCACTCCGACGGCGCTGCGCGCGTGCCGGCCAGCGTCGGCGAACACCGCGCCGAGCAGCTCGCTGGCGCCGTTGATCACCGCGGGCTGCGCGGTGAAGCCGGGATCGGAGGCGACGTATCCGGTCAGCTTCACGATGCGCACCACGCGGTCGAGGTCTCCGGTGAGGTCCTCGATCGCGGCGAGGGCGTTGAGGCAGCAGGTCGCGGCGAGCTCGGCGGCCTGCTCCGGGGTCACGTCGGCGCCGACCTTGCCCGTGCGCGGCAGGACGCCGTCGACGAACGGAAGCTGGCCGGAGGTGTGCACGTGGACACCGGTCGCCACGGCCGGCACGTAATCGGCCACCGGCGCGGCGACAGCGGGCAACGAGAGCCCGAGCTCCTCCAGGCGAGCCCGGACGCGGGGGCCGGTGGTGGCGCCCTGCGCTGCGGCGGCCACCGGCTCAGGCCTCGGCGAGAGGACGCTTGAGGTAGGCGACCAGGTTCTCCGGGTTCGGCCCGGGGACGACCTGGACCAGCTCCCAGCCCTCCTCGCCGTAGTTGTCGAGGATCTGCTTGGTCGCGTGGATCAGCAGCGGAACGGTGAGGTACTCCCAGCGGGTGTGCGTGCTCATGGGGCGAGCCTACCGGCCACGGCCTGCTCCGGGGCCTCGCGGGACCGCCCCGTGGACACGCGCCCGAGCGGGTGGACATGCCCCGACCGGCCAGCTGCGACCGGTCAGCTGCCCACGGCTTCCTGCGAGGCACGCCGCAGCACGGCGGACCAGTCGCTGACATCGGGATGCCGGCGCAGCAGCCGCCGGCGCTCCCGCTCCGTCATCCCGCCCCACACCCCGAAGTCCACACGGTTGTCCAGCGCGTCGGCCAGACATTCCGTCCGGACGGGGCAGGAACCACAGGTGGTCTTGACCGCATGCTGCTCCGCGCCCTGCACGAAGAATCCGTCCGGATCCATGCTCACGCAGGCTCCGCGTGCCGCCCAGCTCGAATCTGCGCTGATGGGAGTCCCCCCGATGCTCATCTGCGTCCCCTTCCCGGGTCCTCGTCGACCCGTTTTGTCCATACTCTAGGGAGACCCACGCCACATCGCAAAACCCGGCCACTGACCGCGAGCTCTCCTCGAGCGGCAGCGACCCGAGGACTCGGCCCCGGTCTCGCGTTGTGAAGATTCCTCGGCCACCGGCCCGGCGTCTGGCCCTGCGTCCCGTGCCCGCCGTACTCTTGGATCATGGCCAGCACTCCGTCCAGCTCCGGTTCCGGACGCTCCCTTCCCGTCGCCCTGGCGCAGTCCCTGTACCTGCTGCTGGGGATGATCGCCGTCTCGGCGCTCGGCGGCGTACTCCTGGCCGCCTTCTTCTTTCCCGCCGTCTCGGCCACCTCCGCGATCGCCGAGGACGGGGTGGAGCTGTTCGAGTCCTACCCGACCGAGCTCGAGGTCGAGCCGCTGAACGAGGCGAGCCGGATCGAGGCCGCTGACGGGTCGCTGTTGGCGACGTTCTACACCGAGAACCGCATCATGGTGCCGCTCGAGGAGATCTCGCCGCACATGCAGCACGCGGTGATCGCGGTCGAGGACCGCCGGTTCTACGAGCACGGCGGTGTGGACCCGAAGGGCCTGGTGAGGGCGTTCGCGAGCAATGCTGCCGGCGGCGCCACCCAGGGCGGGTCGACGCTGACCCAGCAGTACGTCAAGAACGCCCTGCTGATGGATGCGGTCCAGCGCGGCGACCAGGAGGACATCAACGAGGCGACCGAGCAGACGTACGGGCGCAAGGCGCGTGAGGCGAAGCTGGCGATCTCGCTGGAGAAGCGCTGGAGCAAGGACGAGATCCTCAACGCCTATCTCAACGTCGCCCAGTTCGGCCCGTCCCAGTACGGGGTCGAGACCGGCTCGCGGCATTACTTCTCGAAGAATGCCGCGGATCTGAATCCGGGCGAGGCGGCGCTGCTGGCGGGGGTCACCAACGGCCCGAACCAGTACGACCCGGTCAGCCACCCGGAAGCCGGCGAGAAGCGCCGCAACGAGGTCCTGGCGGACATGCGCCGTGAAGGCTTCATCACCGACGAGGAGTACACGAAGTACTCCGAGCAGCCCATCGAGGACATGCTCCAGATCCAGAATCTCCGGGCCGGTTGTGCCGATGCGGAGGGCAGCGGGTTCTTCTGCGACTACGTCACCCGCACGCTCCTCAACGACCCGGAGCTCGCCCCGACGTACGAGGAGCGCCAGAAGCTGCTCTACGGGGGCGGGCTGACGATCCGCACCACGCTGGATCCCTCGACGCAGGCGGCCGCCGAGGAGGTGCTGCAGCGCCGGGTCCCGGGGGATGCGCAGCACGGCTTCGGCCACTCGATCGTGACCGTCGAGCCGGGAACGGGCAACATCCTCACGATGGCCGAGAACCGTACGTTCAACCCGTACGACGAGGTCAATCCGGGTGAGACGGCGATCAACTACAACGTCCCCAAGGCCCTCGGCGGCTCCAGCGGCTTCCCCGTCGGCTCCACGTTCAAGCCCTTCGTGCTCCAGGAATGGCTGGAGACCGGGCACGGGATCATGGACAAGGTCGCCACCGGCCGCGAGACGATGCCGAGCTTCCCGGCCAAGTGCCTCTCCCGGGGCGCATGGCGGGAGAGCCCCGGATACAACCCGGACAACGCCGTCTCCGTGGACATCGCCCCGATGGAGACCGCGCTGAACTCGACGAAGTTCTCGATCAACACCGCCTACGCGAACATGGCCCGGCAGCTGGATCTGTGCGACATCGCCGAGGGCGCCCGCGACATCGGCGTGGTCCCGGCGACGCATAATCCGTACGACCAGGCCACCTGGGATGCCGGCATCGAGGACGTCTACGGCACCGAGCTGGCGCCGTCCGTCGTGGTCCTCGGTGAGGTGCGCATCTCCGCGCTGGACATGGCCAGCGCGTATGCGACCTATGCCGCCGGCGGGACGTACTGCAAGCCGCAGGCGGTCACCGAGGTCATCGATCGCAACGGCGAGGCCATGCCGATCTCCGGGGCCGAATGCCACCAGGCGGTGGACAAGAAGGTCGCCGACACCATGGCCTGGACCCTCGAGCAGGACCTCGAGGACCCCCGCGCCACCGGCAAGGGCAAGATCATCGAGGGCCACCCCGCCGGCGGCAAGACCGGCACCTCCGGCTCCCAGTTCCACACCTGGTACGTCGGCTTCACCCGCCAGATGTCCACCGCCGTCTGGTTCGGTCACCCGCAGGCGAACGTCCGCCCCGCGGGCTTCCCGGTCGACGGCGAGATGCTGCGCAGCGGGAAGGTGTGGGGCAACACCGTCTCCCTGCCCACCTGGCAGGAGTACATGAGCCGCGTCCACGAGGGCCTGCCCAGCGAACCCTTCCCGTCCGCACCGGCCTCGACCAAGCAGCCGGGGACCCAGGCGGTCCAGAAGGGCGTGGTGCCCGACGTCTCCGGCATGGTCCTCTCCGAGGCCCAGTCGACGCTCGAGGCCGCCGGCTACAGGGTCGAGATCACGAAGGAGCCCTCCGGCACGGTGGGCGAGTGGTTCGTGATCGGCACGGAGCAGCCCCCGGGCACGCGCCTGCCCGAGGGCGAGACGGTCGTCGTCCGCCAGTCCACCGGGCAGGGCTGACGTGCGGCCGGTCCCCGCGGCCGCGGGCGCAGTGGGCCTTGCCGGCCTCGGCGCCGCCGCGGCGGCGCACGTGTGGTCGCGTCACGTCGAGATCCACCGCTTCACGCTGCGTGAGGCGGAGCTGCGGATCCTCCCGCCCGGTACCCGCACCATCCGGGTCCTCCACCTCAGCGACATCCATCTGATGCCGGACCAGGAGCGCAAGCTCGCGTTCCTGCGCCATCTGGCCGCACTGCGGCCGCACCTGGTCATCGACACGGGAGACAACATCTCCTCGGCCGCTTCGGTGCCGGTGCTGGCCGAGGCCCTCGATCCGCTGCTGCAGCGCCCGGGCGCCTTCGTGATGGGCTCCAACGACATGTTCGCCCCCTCGCCCAAGAACCCTGCACGCTACCTGCTGCCCGATGCACGCCCCGAAGGCCTCACCGATCCCAAGGAGCCGACGCTGCCGACGCCCTACCTGGCACGCGTGCTCTCGGCCCACGGCTGGAAGGACCTGACCAACACCCGGGCGACCATCGAGCTCGGCGGGCTCGAGATCCGCCTGGTGGGCGTGGATGATCCGCATCTGGACCGGGACCGCGTCCCCGAGCCGGCCCAGGAGCCGCCGCCGGCGCACGGGCACGTGCTGCGTCTCGGGGTCGCCCACGCGCCCTATCGCCGCGTGCTGGATGCCTTCGTGGCCGACGGGGCCGAGATGATCCTGGCCGGCCACACCCACGGCGGCCAGCTGCGCCTGCCGGGCATCGGCGCGCTGGTGACCAACTGCGACCTGCCCCGCCGGCAGGCCCGCGGGCTCTCCTCGTGGCACGGCGTCCCGCTGAACGTCAGCGCCGGGCTCGGTGCGAGCCCCTATTCGAACTACCGCCTGCTGACCCCGCCCGAGGCGACGTTGCTCACGTTGCGCGCACCGGCGCCCGCCAGGGGGACCTGACACCCGCGCGCCCCTGCTAAAGTTGCTCCTCGGTGAACCGCTTCGGCGAGGATCCTCCGGGGTGTAGCGCAGCTTGGTAGCGCGCCTCGTTCGGGACGAGGAGGTCGCAGGTTCAAATCCTGTCACCCCGACCACCGGGCTCAGGGCCGCGAGAACGTCGTCGGACGCACTCGCGGCCCTGACGTATTTCCGGCCCGCCTTTCCCTGCCGCCCAGGATTGCTCGACGGATTGCTCGACGCAGGTGGAATCCTCGGACGCACCGACGTCATCGGCCGCGGTTTTCGCGGCGTGAATGACAACGGTGTAACTACCACACTGCTTTTCGAGGCACGAGGACAACACGGCGAGAATTCGGCTTTTTTGGCAAAATCTTGGTAAAGACGTGCATTTCTGCGAGCAAACTCCCCTGTGGTAGGGGCCTGACCTGCACATACAGTGGCGCTGGTGCCGCCCGTAGCTGGGGCACTGACCGAGACGCCGCCTTCCCGTCACCGGCTCGGTCGCTTCCTCCACTTCCCTGGGTGACGGGCGCAGGTCTCGCGCGTCGCGCGGGGGCGCCTGCGTGGCGACGGAGAAAGTGACACTCACAGATGTTCCGCACCGCTCCACGCAGCACGCACCGGGCACCCGGCCGTGCAGTGATCGATTATCGCGGGCTCGCGGCCCCGGTCGGCCGAGGCGTCGGAGGCGTCGCCGTCCTCGGTGCCGTCACCGCCGGCGCCGCGTTCACCGGCGCCGATACGGCCCGGGCCCAGAGCCCCGCTCCCGCCCCTGCAACCGTCGGCACGGTCCGCGGTGCCACCGCGCCGACCGTCGCCCCGGCCGCGCCCTCCTCCAAGTACTCCACGGTGAAGCTGCGTCTGGGCGCTCGCGGCGACGCCGTCAGCCACCTCCAGAGCCAGCTGAACGCCAAGGGCGCGTCCATCGCCACCGATGGCGTCTTCGGCCCCAACACGCTGCGGGCGGTGAAGAACTTCCAGTCCTCGGCCCGGATCGCCGTGGACGGAGTCGTCGGGCCGAACACGTGGGGCGCCCTGGCGGGCGGCAGCAGCTCCGGCAGCGGCACCTCGGCGCCGTCGTCCTCGCAGCCCAAGCTCCGCGAGGGCAGCCGCGGCTCCGCCGTGCGCACCCTGCAGAGCGCGCTGAACGATCGCGGTTCGTCCCTCACGGTGGACGGCGTCTTCGGCAGCCGCACCGCCAGTGCGGTGCGGGGTCTGCAGTCGGCCGCCGGCATCAAGGTGGACGGGGTCGTCGGCCCCAATACCTGGAACGCCGTCTACTCCGACGTGCGGATCTCCGACGGCGGCTCCAGCCGTGGCGACGGTCGTGACTCGACGTCGGGCACCTCGATCAACGGCCAGGCCGTCATCAACGCGGCCCGGTCGCAGCTCGGTGCGCGCTACACGTGGGGCGGCGAGTCGCCCTCGACCGGTTTCGACTGCTCCGGTCTGGTCCACTACGCCTACAACTCGGCGGGCATCGATCTGCCGCGCAAGACGGCGAAGGGATACACCTTCGGCGGGAAGATCATCCCCCGGTCGCAGGCTCAGCCAGGTGACCTCGTGTCCTTCACGTCGAACGACTACGGCCACATGGGCATCTATGTCGGCAACGGGAAGATCATCGACGCCTCCGGCTCGCGCCAGAAGGTCGTCGAGCGTTCCATCTGGAACTCGCCGCACGTCTTCGTCAGCTACCGCTGAGACGACGCCTCAGGACCACGGCGGCCTGCTCGACGCATCAGCGTCACCGGGAAGGAGCAGGGCGGCGTGAGGGAGCCCGGTCGGCATCGCCGGCCGGGCTCCCGTGCGTCCGGGGACGGCGAGCACGACGAACACCGCAAGCACAGCAGCCACAGCGCACTGCGCACAGCGCACGGCGCACTGCGCACTGCGCACGGGGCGGATGCGTCGTGACCCGCGTCTCCATGGCAGACTGGAACGGATCATCGCCGACGCCGCCGTGCCAGGAGAAGTTGATGCCCGATCCCATCGCCCTCGTCCCGCTGCCGCAGTCCGTCATCTGGTCGGAGGGGACCTGGGTGACCGACGACCCGTGGGACGCGCTCTCCGTCGGCCTCTCCGAGGGCCTGGGCCGGACCGAGTACAGTCTGTCGATCTCGCCGGACGGCGCGAGCCTCGCCGCCGGCAGCGAGGCCGCCCTGGCCGACGGCCGCAACACGTTCGCCCAGATCGTCAGCGGCGCCGCCGGCTCCATCCCGTGCGTGACCATCCATGACCACCCCAAGCACGCCTGGCGCGGCATGATGCTGGACGTCTCGCGCCACTTCCGCACGGTCCCCGAGCTCGAGACGATGATCGACGCGATGGCACTGCATCGCCTGAACGTCCTCCACCTCCACCTCACCGATGACCAGGGCTGGCGCCTCGAGGTCCGGGGATATCCGAAGCTCACGGAGGTCGGCGCCTGGCGCGACCAGACGCTCATCGGCCACCATCAGGCCGAGGCGGGCACGTGGGAGTTCGACGGCACGCCCCACGGCGGCTACTACACCCAGGACGAGCTGCGGGGGCTCGTGGAGTACGCCCGCCGCCGCGGGATCATGATCGTGCCCGAGGTGGATCTGCCCGGCCACATGCAGGCCGCGATCGCCTCCTACCCCGAGCTCGGGAACAACCCCGAGGTCCAGCTCGGGGTGCGCCAGGTGTGGGGCATCTCCGACCACGTCCTCGGCGTGGCCGACGAGGTCTTCGACTTCCTGCGCGATGTGCTCACGCAGGTCGCGGATATCTTCCCCGGCCCCTACGTCCACATCGGCGGCGACGAGTGCCCGCGGGTGGAGTGGGAGCGCTCGTCGGCGGCCCGGGCCCGGATGAACGAGTGGGGCCTGACCCGCGTCTCCGAGATCCAGGGCAGGTTCACCTCCTTCGCGGCCGAGGTCCTCGCCGAGCACGGCAAGCGCGTGGTCGCCTGGGACGAGGTGCTCGAGAGCCATCTGCCCGATGACACCGTGGTGATGAACTGGCGTCGGGCCGCCGGCCTGAAGGAATCCACCGCCCGCGGCTTCCAGACGGTGATCGCCAACAGCGAGCACACCTACTTCGACTACTACCAGGGCGATCCCGACGAGGAGCCGCTGGCCATCGGCGGCCTGACCACGGTCGAGGACGTCTACACCGCCGACCTGGTCCCGGGCAGGCTGGACGGGGATCAGCACAAGCTGCTGATCGGTCTCCAGGGTCAGCTGTGGAGCGAGTACATGCCCACCGCGCAGCAGGTGCAGTACATGGCCTTCCCCCGCATGTGCGCCCTTGCCGAGCGCGCCTGGGGATCGCCCGAGCAGAGCTGGGAGGAGTTCGAGGAGCGCCTGCGCGCGCATCTGCCCCGCCTGGACGCCTTCGGGATCAGTTACCGCCCGCTGGACTGATCCATGCCCTCCTCCCATCAGGACTCCCACCCCTACGGCCGCTCGGCCGACGACGTCCGCCGCCGGGACCAGCGACGGCGCCGGCAGCTCCGGCTGCGCGCGACCCAGCTGGTGTTCTTCTCGGCACTGGCGGTCGCAGTGATCGCGGTCGGGTTCTATGCGGTGGGAGAACTGCGCGAGCCGGCCGCCGAGCCCGGCGTGATCGCCCCCAAGACGTTCGGCGACGAGGGATCGGCCGAGCTCACCTGCCCGGAACCGGGTGCCGTCCCCCTGCCGGCCCAGGAGGTCACGGTGACCGTGCTGAACGGGACCGGCCGCACCGGCCTGGCCGGCGACGTCTCCGAGGAGCTCGCCGCGCGCGGCTTCGCCCTCGAGGACCCGGGCAACACCGGTGAGGCCGCAGGGCCCGCGACCATCGTCCACGGCCCGGACGGGTACCTCGCGGCCCAGAGCCTGAGCGCGCAGGTTCCGGACGCCACGCTCACGATGGATTCGCGCGAGGGCGCCGCCGTGGACCTGCTGCTCGGCGACGGGTTCGCCGGCCTCGAGGAGGAGGCGACGGCGTCCGCCGCCGCCGAGGAGCCGGTCGAGATGCCCGAGGGCTGTCCCACGCAGTGAGGCCCTGGGGGACGGTCCCGGATCGTCCGCCCCGCGCTCAGTCCTGCCAGGCCCGGCGGTCGGCCTCCATGCGCACGCCGATCCACAGCGCCACTCCCCCGCCGAACAGCAGCAGCAGCACGATCGTGAGGTACACGGTCGCGGTCGCCGGGGACGAGGGCAAGAGCCCGATCAGCAGGCTGTTGATACCGCTGACCTGCGCGCCGGACCGATCGGAGCCGGTGAGCGTGGGGTCCTCGTCGATGACGAGCTCTGCCGAGGCCGGGACCCCCTCGTTGTCGCGCACGTAGTACGTGATGGGGGTGGTGCGGCCGACGAAGTCCTCGTCCGGGGCGAAGGTGACCGAGCCGTTCTCGCCGACGGTGTACACCCCCTCCTCGGGGATCACCAGGCGCTTGCCGCGCCACCCCTCGAGCTCGGAGAGGTTGGTCGCCGAGAGCGAGCCGATCTCCACGGTCTCCGGGTCCAGCGGCTGTGAGCCGCTGGCGGCGGTGTCGTTGCCCAGGATGTCCACGGTGACCGGGCTTCCCGGTGAGGCGAGCTGCTCGTCGTCGCGCAGTGTGGCGACCTCCGGCGCGACGACGGCCTCGAAGGTGGCATCGACGGTGTTGTCCGCGTAGACGCCCTGCCCGGTGAGCCCCACCGGGGACGCTTCGCCCACGAAGCCCTCGGCGGGTGTCATCGTCACGGTGCGGGATTTGAAGTCGATGGTCCAGGTGCCCTCCCCCTCGACGACCACCTCGGTGCCGTCCTCGGAGAGCTCCGCCCCCTCGGGAAGCCGCTCGCGGTCGAAGCGCAGCGAGTCCGAGCGCACGTCGCGGATCCCGGTGGTCAGGTCGAACTGGATCGGGTTGCCGGGCGTGGCGGCCTCGGCGCGGTCCAGCAGGACCGGATAGGCGGTCGACAGCAGCGCGGTCGCGGCCGTCGCCCCCTCGCCGTCCCCGCCGGTGATGCCCATGGGCGCCGTGGTGCGCACCTGGTCGCTCTCGGGCGAGAAGCGGACCGTGGCACGGTCCCGGTCGAGCTGCCACGTGCCCTGGTCCGGGACCACCACTGTGGTGCCGTCCTCGGAGACCTCGACCCCCTCCTCGCCGGCCAGCGGCTGCAGACGCAGGGTGGAAGGATCGATGTACTGCTGGCCCTCCCCCACGACGAACAGGATGTCCTGCCCGTAGGGGGCGGACCAGTCCAGGTCGGAGATGATCGGGACGGTCACGGAGACCTCTCCCGCCTGCACGACCGCACCCTCGGGGTCCTCGACGACCAGACGCACCGGGTCCAGCTGACGGCCCAGCCCCGGTCCCGACGGGGTGTGGCTGAGCGAGCTGCCGTCGGCCGAGAGCTGCCACACGCCCTGGTCCGGGACCGTGGCCCTGCTGCCGTCGGCCAGCAGAGTGGATCCCGCGGGCAGACCTGCCAGCTCCAGGCGCACGGTCCCGCCCTCGGGGATCTCCTGGTCCAGCGGGACCTCGGTGACCTCGCCGGCCGAGCCGTGCACGGAGATGTCCTCCAGCTCCACCAGCTCCGGGGTGAGCACGGCCGGCAGCGACCGGGTGTCATGGGTGCTGCCGATGGTGACGGCGATCGGGGTGCTGGCACCCTGGACGCCGCTGAGCGGCGTGAACACGAGCTCCTGGCCGATCAGGGTCCAGGTGCCCTCCCCGGGGACGGTGATGCTGCGATCATCGTCGCCGACCTCCATCAGCTCGCGCGTGCCCTCGTCGAGGTCCTGGGGCACCGCCAGGCGGGCGGAGTCGAAGTCGATCTCGTCCTCGGCGTCGTCCTGGACCACGGCGCGCAGGGGCAGCCGGGTCACGGACCCGGGCACCAGCGAGACCGTCTCGGACTCCACCGGCAGGGTGAAGGTGCCGTCCTCTCCCAGCGCCGAGGCCGGCAGCGTGAGAGGACCGGCCAGCACCGCGACCGCGACCAGTGCCGCGACCCGCGCGGCGACCTTCCGCAGTCCCGCGCGCGCACGGGGACGACGCGTCGGCTCAGGCACCCCAGAAGGGTAGCAAGCGCACCCGCACGGGGCCTTAGAGTGATGCCCATGGACGAGCCCAGCTCCCCGCCCGCCGCGGACGGTGCTGCCGCGGCCGGCGCCTCCCCGTCCGGCGCCGCGTTCGCGTCCGGTACCCCGTTCGATGTCACCACGCTGCCTCCGCTCGACGACGTGCTCAACGCCCTCACCGGCCCGCTGGCGGCCTGGATGCCCTCCCAGCGCTGGTACGCGCACAAGGGGGCCGGAACGCCGACGGTCTCGATCCGGGGCTGGGCTCCGCTGCGGGTCGCCGCCGGCCATGCCGTCGTCCTCACCGTGGTGGCGGCCGCCCCGGAGGGCGCCGGGGAGGCGCTGTACCAGGTCCCGCTCGTGCTGAGGCCGCCGGACGGTCCCGGCGCGGCCCGCGACGAGGGCTCCGAGATCGGCGTGGTGGCGGTCCCGGGCGGCCCGGTGCGGGCCGACGACGCCACCCTCGATGCCGACGGGCGCGCCGCGATCGTCGCGGCCCTGGCCGCTGGGGACGGGGCACTCGGGTCGTCGCTGAGCATGGCCGCTCATCCCGTGGGTCATCCCGCCGGCCGTCCGCTGCCGCTGCCGAGGGGCGCCGGTCTGCGCACGCGCCTGCTCTCCGGCGAGCAGTCCAACACCTCGATGATCGCCGAGGCGGAGGGCGCGGACCCGGTGATCATCAAGCTGTTCCGGGTGCTTCAGCACGGCGAGAACCCGGATGTGGTGCTGCAGGGAGCACTCAGTGCCGCCGGCAGCACGCGGGTGCCGTCCCTGGTGGCCTCCGCGACCGTCCGCGTCGGCCCGCTGCGCACCCACGCGCTGTTCGCCCAGGAGTTCCTGCCCGGCCTGGAGGACGCATGGCGCACGGCGCTGCGTCTGGCCCGGGCCGGCGAGGACTTCACCGCAGCGGCCCGGGCGCTGGGCTCGACCCTCGCCGAGGTCCACCACGACCTCGCCGTCGCCTTCGGCGCGACGGCCACCGATCACACCGTGGCCACCGCGATGCTCGAGCAGATGCGCCGCCGGGTCGGCGAGATCGCAGAGGCCGTGCCGCAGGTCGCCGGGCACCGCGATGCCCTGGAGTCCCTGCTGGCCTCCGCCGGCGAGGTGGACTGGCCGGCCATGCAGCGGATCCACGGCGATCTGCATCTGGGGCAGGTGCTGCTCGCCCCGGGGCGGGGCTGGGTGCTGCTCGATTTCGAGGGCGAGCCCCTGCGGCCCCTGGAGCAGCGTGGCCGTCCCGATTCCCCGCTGCGGGACGTCGCCGGGATGCTGCGCAGCCTGGACTACGTGGCCGGGGCGGTCGCGCACGAGGACGGCGCAGATGCCTCACTGTGGGCGGCGCACGCCCGTGATGCCTTCCTGGACGGGTACGCCGGCACCTCGGGGCTGCCGCTCCACGACCCGGCGCTGCAGGTCCTGCTCGCTGCTTTCGAGGCGGACAAGGCCGCCTACGAGGCGCTCTACGAGTCGCGCAATCGCCCCGACTGGCTGCCGATCCCGCTGGCCGCCCTGGAACGGATCAGCGCACGAGCCGGGGAGCCGGGGTCACCGGGCTGAGCGGGGACGTCGGGCTGGTGGAGGCGATCGGATCCAGCGAGCCCGGCAGGAACGGCGCGCTGATCGCCCGCACGGCCACGCGCACCCCGACGATCACCTCGAGCACATCTCCGTCCCCGCCGGTCCACCTCCCCGCGCGCATCGCGTAGCTCTCCCGCTCCCCGCCGCGGTCCATCCCGCGGGCCGCGGCGACGGCGTCGACCGTCCCCAGCAGCCGCCGGGGTCCGTCCGCGTCCTCCGCGGGGACGCCGGAGCTGACCAGCAGTGCACTGACGTGGCAGCAGGTCTCCAGTCCGCGCCAGGAGCCGCCCGAGGAGCGGTCCCGCTGGGGCCGATGGTCCTCGAAGGAGGTCAGGCCCGGCTGATGCTCGAGCACGGCGGCGGTCACCGCGCCGAGCAGATCGCGGATGCGCTGGTGGGCCTCGTCCTGGGAGGGGACCGACTCACGACCGTCGGCCGGCAGAGCTGGCATCGCTGTCCACCTCTCGCCTGTCGCGCCGCACCGGGCGGCCGCATCCTGCTTCGGCGCAGCTGCGGCCTGCTTCTGCGCTCGTTCCTCCGCCCGGGTGGAGCGGATGACGATCAGGCTAGCGATCCGCGGGGATCCTGCCGATGGGGAGAACTCCCCATGGCGCACCCTCGCCCGGTGGCGCTCACTCGTCGACGGGCACGAACTCCACGGGCGCGACCGAGGAGTAGCGATCCTGCCGGATCGAGACCACGCCGACGCCGCCGATGAACGGAGCCAGGGCCTGCGGGTTCTTGCCGGGGTTGGCGAGGATCACCTGGAATCCGAAGTGGCGGAAGGACTCCATCGCGGCGGTGATGAACTTGCCGGCGCCCTTGGAGAACGCCTCGTCGATGATGATGGGCGCGAATCGCGGGACCTCCTGGCCGGTACCGGCCAGCTGGTAGCGCAGCGCCGCCGCCAGACAGAAGGTCGCCAGGCGCTCGTTCTGGCCGCCGGAGAGGGGCCCGCCGGACTCGTGGGCGTGGACGACGGTGCCCTCGGTGTCGACCTCCTCGGCGTGGAAGTGCACGTGCCGGCGCACGTCGAGGATGACGCGGGAGACCTGGTCGTCGCGGGTGCGGGCGGCGCCGATCATGTCCATCAGGTGCCGCAGCGAGAGGAAGCGCTCCTCGGCCTGCTCGCGGTCGCGGCTGATGTCGTTCAGCGCGGTGTCGGCCACCGCGTCCTCCAGGGCGCGCTTGAACTCATCGAGCGCGGCGAGGTGGACCGGACGCATCGACAGCTGCAGGTAGCGCCCGGCGTGGAACTCGACCTGGGCCAGCAGAGCGTTGATGCGCTGGAGGCGCTTGCGGATCTCCGCGGGCTCGCGGGCGATCGCCGTGGCCAGGGCCTGCACGTCCCCGAGCGTGTTGCCGGTGAAGAACTCGAAGAAGCGGTCCTCGACCTCCGGCAGCTTCTCCTCCTCGATCCGCTGGAGGATGGCGAGGTAGTCCTCGGCCGAGTCCAGGGACGGGGTGGTGTCCCCGGCCTGGGCGGGCCAGCGGCGGGAGAACTCACGCATCGCGGTGCGGATGTCCTCCTCGGCGCGGGAGGTGCGCCGGGTCAGGTCCATCAGCTCGGCGTCCAGGGTGGCCGAGGCGTCCTTGGTGACCTGGTCGATGGTGGACAGCACCAGCGTGGGGGCGATCGCGCTGAAGCGTTCGGCCAGCTCGGCCTCCACCTCCGGGTCCAGGCTCGACTCGGCGAGGCGCTCCCTCGCCGCGGCCAGGCGCTCCTCGACCCGTTCGGCCTGCTCGCCGAGCTTGCCGGCGCTGCGGACGACCTCCAGCAGCTCCTCGTCGGTCTCGGCGATGGACTTCTCGACCTCCTCGATCTGGCCGGCGAGCTCGGCGAGCGCCTCGGAGCCGTCCTCCGCCGCCCGCACCATGTCCCGGAGGTTCGCGATCCGGCGGGCGACCGAGGCGGCGTCGATGTCGTCCCAGGTCACCGAGCTGATCGACTGCAGCGCGTAGAGCCGCTCCCGCCGGCGCTCCCGCTGGGTCTCGACGTCCTTGCGCCGGGCCTGCGCCTCGAACAGGGCCTGCTCGGCGCGAGTGCGCTCGGCCTCGAACACGGCGCGCTTGGCGCGGTTGTCGAAGCCGAGCACCCACTGGGAGCGATCGTTGATCTGCCGATCGGTGTTCTTCTCGTGCCGGGTCGCGGAGTGCTTGATCTGCCCGGAACGGAGCACGGCGCGGTTCAGACGCGTGAACTCCTCGAGGCTGTCCGCGCAGGTGTAGTCCATCCGGGAGGCGATCTCGTGGCTGAGCCAGACGTGGAACTCGCCGTCCTTGACGTCGAGCTTGGCGGCCAGTGAGCGCTCCTCGATGTTCTTCGCGGGGCGGCGCAGGTCGGTGTTGACCCGGTTGTAGGAGATCCGACGGCGCAGCTTGGTGCGGTCGATGACCGCGGCCACCTCGCGGTAGACGCGGTCGGGCACCAGGATGGAGCGTGCCAGTCCCCGCAGCGCCTGCTCGGCCGCGGCGGTCCATTCCTCCTCCCCGGTGCGCACCTGCAGCAGCTCGGCGGCGAAGGGCAGCTCGGTGGGGGCGATGCCCACCTCGGAGGCGATGTGGTCGCGCAGGGCGACATCCTCGGAGTGGAGGTTCGAGGCGCGGGAGGTGAGGGAGGCGAGCTCCTCCCGGGTGCGGTTCAGGGTGGTGGTCAGCTCCCGGACCTCCGCCTCGGCCTCCCAGCGGGCGGAATCAGCCCCCTTCTCCTCCGCCTCGAGGGACTCGCGCAGGGAGGCGACCTCGCGCTGGAGGGCGAGGAACATGTCCTCGCCGGCGGGCGTGCCCAGCTCCACGGTGGCCAGCAGGGCCCCGAACTCGGTGGCCCGCTCGCGGCGGCGCTCGCGCTCGACCTCGAGGCCGGCGATCTGCTGCTTCCAGTCGTCGATCTCACCGCCGCCCGCGCGGCGCCGCTGCTCCTTGAGCTGGGCCAGGTCGGAGCGGGCCTCGGCCACGTCCTGGGTCAGGCGGCGCTGCTGGGCGCCGAGCCGGTCGCGCTCGAGCTGGAGGCGCTCGGACTCGTCCCCGAGCAGCCGCACCAGGTGCTGGGCGGCGTAGACGTCGATGTCGGCGCGGCGGTCGACGAGTTCGGCGCCGCGGGCGCGCATGGCCGACCAGTTCTCGTGGTTCTCCCGCAGCCCGCGCAGCAGGTCCCGCTGCTCGCGGGCGGTGACCAGGGCCTCGTAGACCTCGGAGAGGTTGTGGAAGTTCGCCAGGGCCTGATCGGCCAGCTCGAAGGTGCGCGGGGCGTCGAGCATGTAGTCGCGCAGCAGGGCGTTGACGTCGCCGAGCTCCTTGGCGGACTGGATCTTGTGCAGCAGTCCCAGCGCCTTCTCGTCGGGGATGCCGAGCAGCTGGCTGAACGCGGCGCGGTACTCGCGGAACTGACGGAACGTCTCGGTCCCCGGGTAGGCCGCCTCGAGAGCTTTGCCCTCGATCTGGCTGGAGACGAACTGGCGCAGGTCGGTGACGTCCAGCGGGGTGCGGGCGATGACGTAGAGGCTCTTGACGTCCGAATCCGAGGTATGGCCGGCGTGCAGCAGCAGCAGACGCGAGAGCTGGACGGTGCCGCCCAGCCCGTCGGCGTAGCGCAGGGTGAGCACGGACAGGGTCGTCTTCTCCCGCAGCACCTCCTGGCTGAACTCGCCGGTGGCCTGGTCGTAGTGCATCGCCCAGGCGCCGCGGACGTAGCTGGCCACGGTGCGGCGGTACTTCGAGCGCGCCGGGCCGGCGTCGGAGGCGGCCGCGTTGAACTGCAGCGTGCGCGGAGGGGTCAGCAGCGCGCTGACCGCGTCCAGCAGCGTCGACTTGCCGGTGCCGGGGCCGCCGGTGAGGAAGTAGCCCTTCGGGGAGATCTCCAGCTCGTGGGTGCCGTGGAACGTGCCCCAGTTGGAGATCTGCACCGCGACCAGGCGCCACTGCCCCGGGTGGGGGTGATCGGGGCTGCTGGCCACCTGGTCGGTGGGCGCGTCGGTCTGGGGCATGCCCGGCAGGTCGAGCCCGTCCTGAGCAGTGTCGGTCGCGGAGGTCACCCGTAGAGGGTACTAAGAGCGGAGCGGGCTCGGTGCGGGCTCAGTGCGGACTCAGTGCGGACTGAGTGCGCGCTCAGTTCTCCGGCCGGCCCTGGCGCCAGTAGCCCATGAAGGAGACCTGCTGGCGGTCCAGGCCGAGGTCGCTGACGAGGTGGCGGCGCAGCGACTTGATCACGCCCGCCTCTCCGGCGAGCCAGGCGTAGAAGGTGCCGTGGCCGGTGGTGGTCTCCCACAGGATGGTCTCGTCCACGTCGACGTCCTCGAGCTCGGCCGCCGGAACGTCGGCCGCGCCACCGCGGAAGGCCTGGGCGTTCTCGCTCATCAGCTGCTGGACGGCCGCGGTCATCAGCTCGCCGTGCGGGCGCTGCCCGCGCGGCAGCCAGCTGACCTGCACGCCGGATCGGGTGAGGATCTGCTGTTCGTCGGAGGCGTCGGGGACCTCGAGGATCGCGTGGCCGCTGATCGTCTCCGGCAGCGATTCGAGGATGGAGCAGATCGCGGGCACCGCGGTCTCATCGCCCACCAGCAGCACGTTGCGGGCGGTGCCGGGGCGGAACTCGATGCCGCCGTAGTCGGGGCCGACGAGGTGCTTGTTGGGACCCAGCATGGAGATCCGCTCGCCCACCTCGGCACCGTGCGCCCAGCGCGCCGCGACCCCGCTGCCCGGGACCTCCTCGTCATCGAGGTGGAGGACGAAGTCGACGTCGATCTCGGGGTCGGCGCCCACGTTGCCGGGGTGCCCGGCCGCGCGGACGGCACGCACGGTGTAGGTGCGCATCCAGCCGCGGTCCGCGGGATCGATCTGGAGCCAGCTGCGGTACCACTCGGCGTGCGTGGTCGGGTCCAGCACCGCTCCGGGGCGCACCGCGGCGAAGTGGTCCGCGCTCGCCTCGGGACCGGGGATGATCATCTTGATCCGCAGGTCCAGCGGGTGGCAGTTGGCGCCGAAGTGGACCAGGTCGGGGCTGGTGAACGTGAAGCGCACCAGCGACCTGCCGAGCGAGCGTTTCGCGGCGACGGTGAGCTCGAAGGCGATCATCGAGCTGTGCTCGAGGGCGGGGACGAGCTGGTGCGCCGGAGCGGTCGCCGTGGCGGTGGCGGACATGATGTCCTCCTCGGTGGTGGGGTCGGTGCGCTCCCGCCCCAGGGGGAGCACCATCGGGGTGCCGGTGACCTGGTCGGGGACGATTCGGGAGTCGAGGGTGAAGACCTCGCGCACCATCTGCTCAGTGATGACGCCGGCCGGTGGGCCCTCGGAGTGGATGCGGCCGTCCTTGACGGCGACCAGATGATCGGCGTAGCGGGCGGCGAGGTTGAGGTCGTGCAGGACGAGCGCGACCGTGGTGCCGCGCGTGCGGTTCAGCTCGCGGACCACGTCGAGCACATCGAGCTGGTGGGTGAGGTCGAGGAAGGTGGTGGGCTCGTCCAGCAGCAGCACCTCGGTCTGCTGGGCCAGGGCCATGGCGATCCATACGCGCTGGCGCTGCCCGCCGGAGAGCTCCTCGACGCGCTGGTCGGCCAGTTCATCGGTGCGCGTGGCGGTCAGTGCCTCGCGCACGGCGAGCTCGTCGTCCTCGCTCCACTGCGGCAGCAGCCCCTGGTGGGGGAAGCGGCCGCGGGAGACGAGTTCGCGCACGGTCACGCCGTCGGGCGCGATCGGTGACTGCGGCAGCAGCCCCAGCCGCCGGGCGAGGTCCTTGCCGCGCAGGCTGTGGATGTCCTTGCCGTCCAGGACCACGGAGCCGTGGCGGGGCGGCATCAGGCGCGAGAGCCCTCGCAGCACGGTGGACTTCCCGCAGCCGTTGGCGCCGACGATGACGGTGATGCGCCCCTCCGGCAGGGACAGGCTGAGGTCGTGGACGATCTCGCGGCGGTCGTAGGCGAGGTGGAGGTGCTGGGCGCTGATCAGTGCCATGCTCCTCCGTACGCTCCGTGGTCAGGTAAGCCTCACCGTAGTCAGGTGAGCCTCACTGTATTGCGCAATACCGAACGCGCACAATTGCGGCCCAGGGAGGCGTTGGCCACTGCGCCGGAGCCCTACGGAAGGCAGCGCCGGCCGACGGACCGCAGCGGCTTCGACCAGTCGGTCGATCACGGATCGGCCCCGCGGCCGGTCCGCGCGCCGGCGTCAGTCCTCGCTCGGTGCGGACCCCTCGACCGTGCCGCCGGCCGCGTCGCCGTCGGCCGCGGCGCTCTCGTCGTCGGTGGGGTCCTCGAGACCTCCCACGCCCGCCTGGCGGTACAGCGCGATGAACTCGCGCGCCGTGTCAGGGCCGATCATCAGCCGCAGCACCGGGGAGACCTCGTAGTCGTCGCCCTGCTCGTCGAGCAGCCCGGCGCGCTGGATCTTGGCGATCGAGGCGCGGACGTCCTTGGCGAAGCCGGCCTCGTCGGTCGAGGTGGTGCGTCGATAGGCGGCCAGCGCCTGCTGGATCTCGGCCTCGGAGACCACGGTGCGCTGTCCGCGCGAGGACTGGGTCAGCAGCATCTGGCGCAGGACCAGCAGAAGGACGGAGTCCAGACGGTTCAGGCCCGTCAGCCGGCGCAGCAGTTTGGGGGCGTCGGGATCGTCCTCGCTCTGGCGCACGAAGGCGACCTGGGCGTCGTCGTCGACGACGAGCTCGAGGAACAGATCGGCCAGCCGCGCCTCGAGCGCGGTGCGGTCGCGCAGCAGCTGCGCGTAGCGGGCGGGATCGCGGCGGCCGTCGAGATAGGGGCCCTGCAGGAGATGGACGAGCACTCGTCGCGACTCGTCCACGAGCGCGGCGCCGGGGACGGAGGGAGCGCCCTCGCCGTCGTCCTCCCGGGACTCGTCGGCCGGGGTGCTGAGTGCTGAGCTGATCACGGGGACCTACCTTACCGACGCCGGCACGATCCGCCGCGAACCCGCCGTGCCAGGGGCCTGCGGTGCCGGCCGGCTCTGTGCATCCGGGCCCCGTATCTGGTGAAATCGTGACCGGGAACACGTTTCTCCCCGCCATCAAGGCGGCGGATCCGACGGCAAGGAGCCGATCATGAACAACCTGCCAGTCTCAGTGCCCGTGCTCATCGCGATCGCCGTCGCGGTGATCCTGGTGATCATCCTGCTGATCGTGCTGGGCACCGCCGCGTCACGGCGACGCCGCGCCAAGCAGCAGGAGGACGACCGTCAGCGGGCCGCACAGCTGCGGGAGGAGGCCGCACGCGAGGAGCAGGCGGTCCAGGAGCGGGACCTGCAGGCCCGGGAGCGGGAGATCGAGGCCGACCGGGCGCGTCTGGACGCGGAGAGGAAGGCCAAGGCGGTCGAGCAGGAGAAAGCCGCTGCCGAGCGTCGTCGCGCCGAGGCGGAGAGGGAGCGCGAGGAGGTCGAGTCCTCCCGCGACTCGGTCCAGGAGCGCCTGGCCGAGGCGGACCGCCTGGACCCCGACGCCTCGCAGGGCGCTCAGGACGCTCAGGGCTCGCGGGACTCCGCCCCGTCGTCGTTCCCACAGGACGGCGAGGACGGCGGCTCGCCCCGCAGCGAGGCGGACGGGGATCGCTGGCGCGACGGCGAGTCGGAGGACCTGGACCGGCGCCGCAGCTCGACCGATCCGGCGGTGGCCGACGCCGCCCGGGTCGGCGGTGTGGGGGCGGGCGCGACGGCCGGCTCTCCCGGCCGCGGGGAACCCGGCCAGCCGGTTCACCGGGACGATCCTGCGACCTCGAGCTTCTCCCAGGAGCGCGCTCGCGCCGACGGGACCGCTCCGGAAGACGAGCGGACAGAGCCGACCGAGCGGACCGAGCGGACAGAGGATCCTTTCGGGCACGGCCGCCATGCTGCGAGGACGCCCGACGGCACGACGCCGTCCGGGAGCGGCCCGGCACCGGTCCGTCCGGCCCAGGACGGCCCCGAATCCACGGAGGACGCCACCTACCAGTACGGAGCTCAGCCGGCCGAGTACCGACGGGGGGCCGACGGACAGCTCTCGCACGTCGAGACCGGTGACGGCGGCCAGCCCACGTGGGTCGGGCCCGCTGCGCAGCATGATCCCGCAGCGCAGCACGATCCCGCTGGGCAGAACGATCCCGCCCAGCAGGACGGCCCGGGGACCGAGTCGGTCCGCCCACCCGAGCAGCCCGCGCCCGGCGAGCCCGGCCCCGAGGAGGAGGGCGGACGGCCACCGCGAGCACCCGAGTACGGGGCACCGGAGGACGGCACGGGACCTGAAACGCGCCGCTGACGCGGCGTCGGCGAGGACGCCGGCGGCAGAGGCGGCGCCCTCGCGCCGGGCCCCGGCCGCGGCCTCAGCCCGCGAGCGAGGTGACGACGTCCTCGCGGGCCGTCCAGGCCGGGGCGGCTTCCAGCAGAGCGGCATGCCGCTCGAGCCTCTCCCTGGTGAGGGCGTCGGCCGGAGACATCACCACCAGGCGCGCCCCGCTGCGCCGATCGATCCACAGGCTCTGGAAGTGCACGGTCAGCAAGCCCGCCCTGGGTGAGGCGTACACCCGTCGGCGGGGACGCTCGTCCGCCACCTCGTGGTGCTCCCACAGGCGCCGGAAGTCCTCGGACTTCTCGCGCAGCCGCTCGACGAGGGTGCTCCAGCGCGGGTCGTCGTGGTGCTCGGCCAGATGCGCCCGCAACCGCCCGACGATCTCCGGCAGCACGCGCTCCTCCTCCACGAGGCTTCCCCGCCAGACGGGGTCGGTGAACATCAGCCAGGCGCAGTTGCGCTCTTCGACCGGGTACGCATCCAGATCGCTGAACAGGTACCGGTAGCTGCGGTTGGTGGCGACGATCTCGTAGGCGTCGTCCTGGATCGCGGCCGGGAACGGCAGCAGCTGCTCGAGCACGGCGATCTGCTCGGGCCCCACCGTGATCGGCGGTGCGCGGTGGACCGGGGCCCGGTCGGCCAGGACCAGCATGTGACGCCGCTCGGCCTCGGTCAGGTCCAGCACCCTGGCGACGGCCTCCAGCACCTGGTCGGAGACTCCGGCCGCGCGCCCCTGTTCGAGCCAGGTGTACCAGGTGGTCCCGATGCCGGCGAGCTGGGCCACCTCCTCGCGGCGCAGGCCGGGCGTGCGCCGGCGGCCCAGGGCCGGCAGCCCCGCCTGCTGGGGGCTGACCTTCTCGCGCCGGGCGCGCAGGAACGCGCCGAGCTCCTTGCGTCGTCCGTCGGAGGGGTCCATGAGCTCCAGTGTGCGCCGCGTCGCGCCGGCTAGCCAGGTGGTGGCGGTACCAGTATGAATGGACTCCTGGTCACAGGATCAGGATCTCGTGAAGGTGTACTCCATGACCGTCTCCTCCTCCCCCGCTCGCCTCGCGCCGTCCACGCCTCAGGAACTGACCTCACGCGGCCTGGCCGTGCTGCTGATCGCCTACATGCCGGTGAACTTCACCTTCGGGTCGCTGAACGTGCTGGCCGATGCGATCGGGTCCGATCTCGGTGTCGGGGGCGCCGGGCAGCAGCTGGTGCTCGCGGCGTACACCACCACCTTCGCGGCCACGCTGGTGATCGCCGGGCGCCTCGGGGACCGCTGGGGCCGGCGGCGCCTGCTCCTGATCGGCGCCCTGGCCATGGCGGCGCTGAGCTGTGCTGCGGCCGTCGTCCCGGATCTGGTCTCGACCGTGGTGCTGCGGGTGGCCCTCGGGATCGCCGCCGGCCTGCTGACCCCGCAGGTGCTGTCGACGATCCAGTCCACCTCGACCGGGGCCATGCGCACCCGTGGGGTGATGATCTTCGCCGCGATGGCGGGGGTGAGCACGGTGCTGGGACAGCTCGTCTCGGGCGTCGTGGCGACCACGCTGCCCGAGCACCTGGGATGGCGCGCGGTGCAGGTGCTGACCGGGCTCATCGCGCTGGTCGGCGTGCTGGGGCTGCGCTGGGTGCCGCGCTCGCGGTCCTCGGCCCCGCTGGCGATGGATGCCACCGGAGCCTTCCTGCTCGGCGCGAGCCTGCTGCTGATCGTGGTGCCGCTGACCATCGGTCGCTCCGCCGGGTGGCCGCTGTGGGCGTTCCTGGCCTTCGGCGCAGGGATCGTGCTGCTGGCGCTGTTCTGGACACAGCAGCGGCGCGCGGAGCGTTCCGGGATCATGCCCGTGGTGCCGCCGTCGGTGCTGGGGATCACGGTGGTGCGGCGCGGACTGCTGATGGCGCTGCTGTTCTTCACCACCTACGGGGCGTTCCTGTACGAGCTCTCCTCGCTGGCCCAGACCCGCTACGGCATGGGGCCGCTGGGGCCCGCTCTGCTGGTGCTCGGCTTCGGGATCACGTTCGTGGCGACCTCGGTGGCGCTGCCCCGCCTGGTGCCCGGCGCCGGGCAGCGCACCATGCTGCGGGCGGCGATGGCCCAGACGGTGATCCTGCTGCTGATCGCCGTGCTGGCGGGCACGGGGCACGACGACCTGGCCTCGCTGCAGTGGGCGCTGATCCCGCTGGGCGTCGCGCAGGCGTGCATGTACGGGCCCGTGCTGCACACGGTGCTCTCCCGGGCCCCGCAGTGGGCGGCGGGGGTCGCCAGCGGGCTGTTCACCACCTGCCAGCAGCTGGGGCTCAGCCTCGGCGTCGCGCTGCTGGGCGGGCTGTTCTGGTCGCTCGCCGGATCCGCCGGCGACGCCGCCCGGATGGACCGCTCCCTGATGGTGGTCTTCTGCGTGCACGCGGTCTGTGCGGTGGCGTTCGCGCTGCTGGCCCGCTCCCTGGCCGCGCATCGCGCGGAGGACGCGGCCGCCTGAGGACGACTGGCAGGCCGAGATCGGAGAGAGTCCGGGAACACCGGCGGCCCGGGACCTCCTCGCGGAGGGTTCCCGGCCCGCCGTCCTCAGGCACGCATCGTCATGGCGCCGCCGTCATGGCGCCACTGGACGCTGAGGCATCCTGCTGCGCGCTCAGGCTCCCTTGCGCACGGTGATGGACCAGCCGGCGTCGCCGACGCGGTCGAAGGCGACCACCTCGTGGCCGGACTCCGAGGCCCACTGCGGCAGGGAGTCGGTGGCCTGGGTGCAGTCGAAGCCGATCACGAGGTCGTCGCCGGTGGTCAGCTGCTGCATGGCGTTCTTGGCGTCGATCAGGGGGAAGGGGCAGACGTCGCCGCCGGTCTCGAGGGTGTAGGTGGCCATGGGGCGCTTCCTTTCGTCGGGGTGGTTCGTCGGTCGGTCGACGAAGCGGGAGTAGTGCGGGAGGGGTGGCGAGGGGCAGGGCCGCGCCGCTCAGGCGGCGGGAGTGAGCACCGGCGCGGGACGGCTCGCGGCGGCGGCCTTCTGGGGCCGCACGATGAAGAACCAGGCGGCAGCCCAGGTGCCGATCACCATCGCGGCCAGCGAGACCCAGCCCTGGTAGCTGAACAGGCTGGTCTCGACCAGGGCGTTGCCGATGGTGCAGCCGCCGGCGAGCGCGGCCCCGATGCCCATGGCGACGCCGCCTCCGGCGCTGCGCAGCATGGTGGGGGCATCGGGCACCCGCCAGCGGAACTCGCCGGAGAGCCGGGCGGCGAGGAAGGAGCCGACCAGGATGCCCAGGACGAGCATCACCGACCAGTCCACGAGGGTGATGTCGCCGGTGGTCAGGAAGGTGACGATCTTGGCCGAGGGGGTGGTGATGCCCAACCCGCCGTTGCGGCCGGAGGCCGTCGAGAGCACCCAGGCGGCGATCGCGATGAGCCCGAGCAGCACGGCCCCGACCCAGGGCGTCCAGGGGACGTCGGCGAGGTAGTGGCCGATGCCCGTGCGGCGCGCGGGCAGGGACGCGGCCTTGGCGCGGCCGGCGCTGCGGCGCACCTGGCGCACGACGAGCACGCCGACGAGTCCGGCGAAGACGATCGTGGGGACCCACATGCTCACGCCCAGGGTCTCCTGGATGGTGGCGTCGCCCAGTGCGGGCGCGCGGGCGGCCTCGGTGAAGCCGCCCAGCGGGCCGAACTTCATGACGGCGGCAGAGAGGGCGTAGAAGATCAGCGCCACCCACGATCCGAGCAGCCCCTCGCCGGCGCGGTAGTAGGTGCCGGTCGCGCAGCCGCCGGCCATGACGATGCCGATGCCGAAGATGAGGCCGCCGCCGATGACGGCCAGCGGCGCGAAGGTGGAGGGCTCCGGCGCGATGACGCCGGCGCCGGTGAGCGCGGCGACGCCGACGGCCTGGATGGCGATGGCGAGCAGGAACGGGATGAAGTAGCGCGCCGAGCGGGCCATGTACAGGTCGCGGAACGCGCCGGTGACGCAGAACCGGGACCGCTGCAGGACGTAGCCGAGCGCGGCGCCGAGGAGGAGGCCGGTGAGGATCATGCCCAGCAGGCTAACTAATGAGTCCCATAAGCAGAACCCCTGTCCGGTCAATGGCGAGGTGCGTCACGGCCCGTGCGTGGCACACTGACGCGCATGTCCACCGATCGCTCGCGGACCCGCATGGACGACGTCACCGTCGAGCGCGTGCTGCGCGTGGTGGAGGCGATCCCGCCGGGCCGGGTGGCCGCCTACGGCGAGGTGGGGGCGATTGCCGGCGTCGGCCCCCGGCTCGTCGGCCGGATCATGCGCACGTGGGGCTCGGGGGTTCCGTGGTGGCGGGTCACCAATGCCTCCGGCGACCATCCGCTGCTCGCCCGGGCGCTCCCGCACTGGGAGACCGAGGGCATCGAGGTCAAGCCCAACGGTCGCGGCTGCCGGATGGCGCAGTTCGGTGCGGATCTCGAGGAGCTGCGCGCTGCGGCGCGGGAACCGCTGGCAGAGCTCGGCGGGCTCTCGGGCTGACGGCAGCCGCAGCGGCACTCACCTATCCGCGCTCACTCCACCGGCACGTCGTCGAGGAAGTAGAACGAGGGGACCTTCGCGGCGTAGTCGTTGCCGTCCAGCTCCCGCCAGGTGACGATCTCCGTGGAGCCCTCGCGCTCCTGGGCGTGCTGGGTGGCCAGGAACATCAGCCCGATCACGCTGGCCAGACCCTGCTGGGCGGGTCGTTCGCGCAGCACGTCGGCGATGGAGGCCTGGCCGCTGCGCCCGCGCACATCGTTGACGTGGTCGGTCAGGCCCACGATGTCGATGTCGTTGGTGCGCACGAGATCCTGCAGCACGTCGATGCTGAGGGTGGTGGCGTCGTGCACCTCCGCCTCGGCCGGCGCCCCGGGGTCGGTGGGGTCCTTCAGACGGTGCTGCGCGACCGAGGAGAGCTGGACCCGGGAGAGATCCAGGCCCATCGGGAACGGCGCCCGCGTGGAGATCTCGTCCTTCTGGGCCAGCGCCACGCCCTGCGCCTCCTGCAGCGCCTCCAGCAGCACGCGGTGCTGACGGAAGTCCTGGGAGCGCACGAACCGCGCGAGCGAGCGGTACAGCTCGGTCTTGACGTCCAGGACCTCCTGCGCCGGCTCGTAGAGATCGCTGAAGACGTTGGCCAGGCGCTCGCGCTCGCTGCGGCTGAGGGCATGGGCGAAGTCGCGCTCCAGCAGCCGGTCCACCAGCTCCTGCGCGGTGCGGGTCTGGACCGGATCGTTGAGCATGCGGAAGAAGGCCGTGAAAGTGCGGCCGACGGTGGACTGGCCCAGCAGGTCATCGCCCGCCAGCAGCTGCTCGAGGATCTCCCCGCGCGAGGACTCGGGCGAGAGGATCTGCTCGCGCAGGTGGAGGTCCACGGCGCGCAGGTCCTCGCGGTACTGGAGGAAGTCGCCGGAGAGCTCGGAGGCGATCTGGAGGATGTCCCGCAGCCGGTCCACGGAGTGCTCGGCGCTGGGCAGCATGAGCTCGCCCTCGGCCAGGTCCCGGATCTCCGCCTCGATCCGCTCGCGCCGGCGCTGCAGGTCGGCCAGGCGCACGTCGCGGTCGGTCTCGGTCTCCTGGGCGAGGCGCTCGAACTGCTGGACCACCAGCTGCAGGCGCGACTCGGTGGTGGTGGGCCGGTGCTCCTCCAGGGAGGCGATGAACTGGATGGCGTCGATCGTCGCCGGGGACGGCTCGAACGTGGTCTCGGTCAGCTGCGGGTCATCACGCCGGGTCAGGTAGCCCTCGCGCACCCAGCCGTCCACGTACTCCGCGGCGCTGCGGCCGCTGCGGCCCTCCCCCGCCTCAACCTCGTCCTCGGCGGCTCCGGAGAGCTCACGGTGGTCGTCGTCGTGCAGCAGCTCGAGGTGGGCCCCGACGCGCGCGATCAGCTCGCTGCGCGGCAGCCGGCGGTCGCCGGCGGGGAAGACGGACTGGAGGATGGCCAGGACGGCGGGGGCCTTGGTCGCGGCGAGCAGGCGCCAGGTGCTGGCCCGCCGCAGCTGCTCGTAGGCCTCCTTGCGCGCGGACACGGCGTCGCTGCGGCGGTCGGTCCACCGGTTCGGCTCGGTCGTGGTCACGAGGGGGGAGTCTACTTCCGGATCGGCCCGACGGGGCACGGCAGGCGTCAGCGCCGGATGCAGCCGCCCGGGGCGACGTGCCACCATGGCGGCCGGGTCAGACGGGTTCGTAGTCCTCGACGATGCGCACGCTGTCGATCAGCCAGTCACCGTCCTGGCGGACCAGGTCGAACTCGGCCACGCCGCTGATCCGCGTGCCCTCCTGGTCGGTGAACTCCTCGTAGGCCTGGACCGTCTCGTAGGCCTGGACCGTCGCGGCGTCGCCGTCGACGGTGACATCGCGGATCTCGATCTCGTCCTCGGAGACGTCGCGGGGGTGTTCCGCTTCGACGTCCTCGCACGTGACGCCGTTCTCCTCGCGGTAGCCATCCGTGACCGAGTCCAGATAGCCCTGGCAGTCGCGGGTCTCCCACGCCTCATAGTAGTTCTCGACCGTCTCCTGCGGGGTCGCGCGCAGCAGCAGGGCCCACACCAGCACGGCCGCGATGATCAGGGCGATGCCGGCGACTGCCAGCGCCGAGCAGCCGCCCACGATCCACCACACCCGTCGACGGCTGCCGCCTCGGCCACCGGCCGCCGGCACGGCCGGCCCACCCGGCGTCGCCGGCGGCGGGCCGTAGGGGCTCCCGGGCATCGTCATGCCTGGAGCGTACCGGCCGGGACGGGAGCGCACGTGGAGTTCGAGCCCCGCCGTGACGATCGATAGGCTGATCCCGGGTGCGGCCGCGCCCGGAATCATCATGCGAGGGAGAACCATGACTCAGGGGTACGGACCACAGGGGAACGACTGGCAGCAGCCGGCCCAGCCACCGGGACAGCAGCCGCCGTGGGGCCAGCCCTCACCCGCCTCCCAGCCGCAGAATTCCCAGCAGCCCCAGTGGGGTCAGCCCACGCCGGCCCCTGAGCCGCAGCCGGGCCAGGAGCAGCCCGGCCAGCAGCCGCCCTCCTGGAGCCAGGCGCCCAGCGCCTTCGGCTCCCCGGCCGGGGGCTACCCGGGCGGGGCCGGCTCCGGCGGGCCGTCGGCAAGCGCCGCGTCCGATCCCGGCAAGCGCGACCTGGCCACGAAGATCGGTCTGGGGATGGTCATCACTGCGGTGCTGGTCTTCCTGGTGCGTCTCGGGCTGCCGATCGGCACGTTCCTCGCCGGCGCCTCCGGCAGCATGGCGGCCACGAACCCCGATGACATCTCGGTCGCAGCGGGGCTGTCCGGGCTGGGGATGATCGTGGTGGCAGTGCTCAATCTGCTGCTCTCCCTCGTCCTGCTGGCACTGGCCATCGTGGCCGCCATCCAGTTCAGCGGCCGCGGCCGGATCGGCGCGATCGTCGTGATCGCGACCATCGTGCTGTCCGTCCCCCTCTCGTGGATCCTGGGCTTCATCGCCGGCTTCGTCGGTGCACTGATCAGCGGTGGCGACCTCACGGGCTCCGCCTACTACGCGATCGCCGGCACCGTCGAGGCGGTGCGGGTGCTGGTGGTCGGTGCCCTGCTGATCGCCGGTTCCGTCATCGTGCAGCGGTGGGGCAAGCAGAGCGCCTGAGCCCGTATCGGCCCCGGCGGCAGCATCAGGGCCCCAGCAGCAGGGTGCTGTCGCCGGTGGTCACGAGCGCGCGTCCCGCGCCGACAGGATGGATGGCGTCGACCTCCCGGTCCACCACCGATTCGTGGGTGACCTCGCCGGTGGCGGCGTCGAGGATCCGCAGCCGCTGCGCTCCGCGGGGGTCCAGCGCACGGGTCCGCTCGAGAGGGTCGAGCACCACTGCGGTGGACGCCTCGAGCGACCCGCGGACCCCGTCGCCCGTGGGTGAGGACGGCTGCGTCCACAGGTTCGTCCCGTCGGCGGTGTCGTAGGCCAGCAGCTGGCCCTGGTCGTTGGTGACGACCATCCGCGCGCCGTCGATGCCGATCCGGGTGGTGAAGGGCGCGACCTGCTCGAGCCCGTCGCCCCCGGGCGCGGTCCAGGCCGCGCGCTGCTGGGAGGCGACCAGTTCGCCGGCGACGTCGGATCCGTCCTCCGTTCCCGTGGCGATCACGCGACCCCGGTCCAGTCGCACGCGCCAGTCGCCGGCCGGTGACGGCTCGGATTCCCACAGCACCTCCCCGTCGCGGTATGCGGTCGCGGTCAGTGCACCGTCGTCCCCGGAGCAGACCGTCAGCACCACCGGCTCGGGCTCGACCAGCCCGTCCGCCGCGTCGGGCGCCGCGCCGGTCGCGGCGATCCGGCAGTCCGCCTCGGGTGCGGCGAGCACCTGGCCGACGGGGAACCCGGTCTCCGGGTCGAGCTGGACCCAGCCCTGCGCCGGATCGAAGCGCAGCGGCACCGCGGGGAGGATTCCCGTGGCCCGCACCGCATCGAGCAGGTCGGGGCTCTCGGAGGAGCGGGCGGCGACCTCCACGGCGGCGGGGTCGCTGCCGCGCGCCTCCCCCGACGCCGAGAGGGCCCACACGGCCTCGGCCGGGTCGTCGGCGGTCACGTCGTGGGCCTCGAGGTAACAGGCCGCCGCGACCCCGTCGCAGTAGCGCACCACCAGGAGGTCCCCGCTCAGCGCGAGGGGCGCACCGTCCACCGTGGCCTCCTCGACCGGCGGCGCATCGGCCGAGAGGGTGAGCACCCGCGTGGTCGTCCCGGTGGTGTGCACGAGGCGGCTGCCGTCGGCGCTGAGGGCGACGACGTCCTCCGGGGCCGCCTCCACGGTCTCGACCCGGGTGCCGCTGAGCAGCTCGGCGGTGCCCTCGGCCCGCCGCACCAGCACGGGCGCGTCGACGCCCGGGACCGAATGCACCCGGTCCCCCTCGGCGAGCGCGTCGATGCTCGCCGACGCGCGGGCCTCGAGTGATCCGACCCGGGTCGAGAGCACGGCCGGCACGGTGAGCGCGCCGGCCACCAGCACGGCCAGAGCTGCGGCGAGCAGCACGCGCGGACGACGCAGCCGGGGCAGACGCTCCGGTGACGGGAGAGGCACGGCGAAGACGGCGGCCGCCACCGCGGCGCCGGCCAGGACTCCTGCGGCCAGGCGCAGCGCCCCGACCAGGACATGGGCACCGAGAAGCGCACAGATCCCCGCGAGCGCCAGCAGCACCACCGCCACCCCGAGCGCGGTGGCGGCATCAGTGCCCTGCTCGTCGGGCGGCTCCGTCGCGGGCTGCCCGGCGAGCTGGGGGTGCTCCGGCTCGCCGGTCACGGGGCGCTCACCGCGGCGCCCCGTAGTAGGTGCCGGTGGTCTCCTCCCGCAGCGCCTCGAACTCGCCGTCGCGGAGGGAGGCGCGGATCCGGTCGACCAGGCGCACCACGAAACGCTCGTTGTGGATGGTGCACAGCGTCGCCGAGAGCATCTCCTTGGCGCGGAAGAGGTGGTGGATGTACGCGGCGGTGTAGTGGGTGCAGGTGTAGCAGTCGCAGGTCTCGTCGATCGGCGCGAACTGGCGGCGGTACCTCGAGCCCGTGAGGTTCACACGGCCGGTGGCGGTGTAGACGGCGCTGTTGCGCGCCACGCGCGAGGGCGAGACGCAGTCGAAGGTGTCGGCGCCCGCGGCGATCGCGACGAACAGGTCGTCGACCTCGCTGATGCCGAGCAGGTGGCGCGGCTTGTCCTCGGGCAGCTCGTCGGTGACCCAGCCGACGATGGTCGCGAGGTTCTCCTTCTCCAGCGCTCCGCCGATGCCGAAGCCGTCGAAGGACCAGCCCTCGACATCCATCGCGCCGAGGTCGCGGGCGGCCTGCCGCCGCAGGTCCTCGTACTGGGCGCCCTGGATGACGCCCCACAGCTGCTGGTAGGGCCGGTGTGTGCGCTCGGCAGTGAGACGGGCGTGCTCGGCGAGGCAGCGCAGCGCCCACAGCCGGGTTCGCTCCAGCGCCTGCTCCTGGTAGCGGCGGGAGTTCATCAGCGTGGTCAGTTCGTCGAAGGCGAACATGATGTCCGCCCCCAGGCCGTGCTGGATCTGCATGGAGATCTCGGGGGTGAATCGGTGCGTGTCGCCGTTGATGAAGGAGCGGAAGGTGACGCCGTCGTCGTCGACGTGGGCCAGACGCTCCTTCCCCGCCGCGACGTCGTCGTCCTCCCCCGACGCGGTCCGCGCCGTCTCGCCGCCGGAGAACTCGCTGGAGAGCACCTTCTTGAATCCGGCGCCGAGACTCATCACCTGGAACCCGCCGGAGTCGGTGTAGGTGGGTCCGGGCCAGTTCATGAAGGCGCCCAGGCCGCCGGCCTCGTCGATCAGCTCGTGGCCGGGCTGGAGGTAGAGGTGATAGGCGTTGGCCAGCAGCGCCTGCGCGCCGAGCTCGTCCATCGTCTCGGGCAGCACCGCCTTGACCGTCGCCTTGGTGCCGACGGGCACGAACGCGGGAGTCTCGATCGTGCCGTGCGGTGTCTCGAGCACGCCGGCACGCGCTGCACCCTCCGCGCGGGCGGTGATCTCGAAGTGCGTCTCGGCGGGAGCGGGAAGCTGTGCGGTCACCGGGACATGGTGCCACGGCGCCCCGGGCATCCCGGGGCCCGCTGCGGCGCCCGGCGCGGATCACGCCGGTGCGCACGCTCAGAAGCCGTCGCCGGATCGACTAGTATCCATCCGCAGCGATACGACGCCGGGACGGTCCGGGGCGGCCGGTCGGCACGCCACCGCGGAAGGGGATCACGATCAGCTCGCCCAGCGATCCCCCGACCCCGCGTCGCGGTGGCCGGCGAGCCCGCCCGCTGAGCGAGGAGGAGCTGGCCCGCCAGCGCGCGATCGCCGACGCACTGGCCGCCGAGGCCGCGGCGAAGGAGGCCGCGGCGAACGGCGACGGGCACCGGGGAGAGGAGCGGCCCGCCGCAGCCCCGGTCGATGATCTCGAGGACTGGCTCCAGGATCCGGCACCGACGTCGGCAGATCTCCCGTCGGCGGATCCCGCACCCGCCTCGGACCTCTCGGAGTGGACCACCGGCCCCCTGCCCTCGGAGACCTCCTCGCTGGAGGACTGGCTGCAGGGCCCCATCGAGCTGCACGCCGAGCGGGAGGCGGAGGACGCCTGGTCCACCGCGGGCTCGGTCTCCGGGACCTGGCAGCCCTACGGTCAGAGCGCCCGCTCGCGCACTCAGCAGGCAGGCCCCGCCGGTGCCGCCGCCCCCGCCCCGTCGGACGTCCCCTCGGCCCCGGCCGGCGCCGAGCCCACCCGGACCGGCGGGACCGAAGCCGGGGAACCCACCGAGACCCCGCGCTCGAGGCCCGCTTTCCGCCGTGAGCTGCACGGGCTGCGCGCGGTCGCCCTGGGTCTGGTCGCGATCTACCACATCTGGCTCGGCCGGGTCTCCGGCGGCGTCGACGTCTTCCTGTTCCTCTCGGCCTTCTTCCTCACCGGCACCTTCGTGCGCCGTCTCGAGAGCGGCCGGCCGCTGGCGATCCCGCGCTACTGGCTGCACACCTTCAAACGGCTGATGCCGCCCGCAGCGGTGACGATCCTGCTGACCCTCGGCGGCACCGCCGCCTTCCTGCCCTCCTCGCTGTGGCCGACGGTGATGCAGGAGGCCGTGGCCTCCGCGGCGTACGTGCAGAACGCGCTGCTGGTGTTCCTGCAGGTCGATTACCACGCCCGGGACGCGGGCGGGGCCTCGCCGCTGCAGCACTTCTGGTCCCTCAGCGTCCAGGGGCAGGCGTTCGTGGTGTGGCCGCTGCTGTTCCTGCTCGTGCTGCGCCGGGCACGGCGCGGCAGGCCCGTGCGCCGCCCGCTCGCGGCCGTGCTGCTGCTGATCGGCGCGGCCTCGCTGACCTGGTCGGTCCTGTCCACCCAGTCCCAGCAGCAGATCGCCTACTTCGACACCGCGGCGAGGCTGTGGGAGTTCGCCGCCGGGTCGCTGCTCGCCGTCGCGCTGCCGGCCCTGGATCGTGCCACCGGGGCGACGCGCCCCGAGGACGGGCAGTCCCCGCGCCTGGGCGCCCTGCGCGCGCTGGCCGGATGGGCGGGCATCGCGGGGCTGCTGGCCGTCGGCCTGGTGTTGGATGTCTCGACCATGTTCCCCGGCTGGATCGCGATCGTGCCGCTGGCCGCGGCGGCCGTCGTGGTGGTCGCCGGGTACTCCGGCCGGCGCTGGGGTGTGGATGCGCTGCTCTCCACACGCCCCGCCGCCTTCGTCGGCGACATCTCCTACGCGCTGTATCTCCTGCACTGGCCGGTGCTGGTGATGTGGCTGCACTACAGCGGTCAGGACCGCGCCGGGCTGCTGGACGGGCTCGCGGTCCTCGCCGGCGCGATCCTGCTCGCCTGGCTCGTGACCCGGATGGTCGATGCCCCGGTGCGCCGTTCACGGTGGCTCGAGGCGCGGCCGTGGCGGGCGCTGACCGCGGTCGCCGCCAGCTTCGCGCTGGTGCTCGCGGGCGCGGGCGGCTGGTGGCTGGTCCTCACCCGCGACCAGGCTCAAACGCCGGCCGCCTCCGATCCTGGCGTCGCCACCGATGAGGTGGCCAGCGAAGCCCCCCTCGAGGTACGACCCCAGGGCTGGCAGCTGGGTGGGCAGTGGCCCGATCTGCCGGAGCGCTGCGCGGGCCCCTGGGCCCCGTCGACGAACTTCCCACACGTCCATTGCCAGCAGTTGCTGCCCGGCGACGCCGCCGCGGAGGAAACCATCGTGGTGGTGGGCAGCTCCCACTCCCGCCAGTACATCCCGGCCCTGCTGCCCACCGCCGACGAGCGCGGTGCTCAGGTGGTCAACCTCTCCATGGACGGCTGTCAGTTCCTGGCCGGGGTGGAACGCGCCGCCTACTGCGACGGCTACGACGAGTACGTGCTCTCTTATCTCGATGCGGTCGAGCCGGACACGGTGCTGACGACGATGACACTCACCGACGCGGAGTCGAGCGCAGAGACCTTGCCTGAGGGCTCCGACACCGCGGTGCAGGCACTCCTGGACCGCGGGATCGACGTGATCGCCGCTCGCGACACGCCGCGATGGCCCCACGACCAGTACCAGTGCGCCGAGTCGGTGATCGAGGACGGTGGCACACCGGTGGAGGCCGACGAGGCGTGCGGTGCGGATGCCGACGAGAAACTCGCAGCCACCAATCCTGCCGCTCCGCTCGGGGACCTCACGGGTGTCGACGCGTCCGTGACCCTTCTGGACGTCTCCGACCGGATCTGTCCGGACGGGCGCTGCTCCCCCGTCCTGGGCGACGTCTACGTGTACATGGACGATGACCATCTCAGCCGGCTCTTCGTCGAGGAGACCCTGGCCCCCGTGGTGACACGCGAGCTGTCGAGCCGCACGACCTGAACGGATCCGGGCGCGACCCGGACTACGATGTGCCCGATCCGAGGGCATCTCCGTGCCCGGCCGTTCCAGGAAGCAGGTGCACCCGCGTGGAGTCTCTGGGGGTGCTCTGGACGGTTCTCGCCGCCCTCGGGGTGCTGGTCCTGCCGGGCCTGCCCGCTGTGCTGGCGCTGCGTCTGCGCCTGCTGACCGCTGCCGCCGCGGTCGCCCCATTCTCGTTGCTGCTGATCGCGATCGCGGCCGAACTGGGCCATGTGCTCGGCATCCCCTGGACCATCCTCTCTGCGCTCGTGCTCGGACTGCTCCTGGGCGCGGTTCTGCATCTCACCGCGAGACGCCGCCCCGCAGCGGCCGCGGAGACACCCCTAGACCCCGGCGATCGCACCGAGGTGCAGAAGTTCTTCGCGCGCCCCCGGGGCCGTGCGACCGCGATCCTGGCCGGCCTCGTGGTCGGCGGCGGCGTGATCGTGGCGCGAGCTCTGCACATGATGGGGTCGATCCAGGCCGTCAGCCAGACGTACGACGCCGTCTTCCACTACAACGCCGTCCGCCATGTCCTGCGCTCCCACGACGCCTCCGCCTGGGTGGTCGGCGGGATGACGGCGCTGCCCGGGGAGGGGGTGTACTACCCGGCGCTGTGGCATCAGGCCACGAGCCTGGCGGTGCAGCTGGCCGGGCAGAACGACATCATCCTCACCTCGAACGTGCTGATGCTGCTGCTCGGCGCCGTCGTGTGGCCGCTGGGTCTGGTCTCCCTGGTGCGAACCACCACGCGCACCGGGCCGCTCGGCTGGTGGCTGGCCGGCGGCCTCGCGGGCATCACCGGCGCGTTCCCCCTGTCGCTCATGTCATGGGGCCTGCTGGCGCCCTATCTGCTCTCGATCGCCCTGATCCCGGTGGTGGTCACCGCCGTCGCGCACCTGGTCGGCTTCGCCCCCGACGGTCCCCACCGGCTGCGACCCCTCCAGCTCGCACTGCTGCTTCCCGCTGCCTGCGGCGCCGTGGCGCTCGCCCACCCCCAGGGCGTGTTCGCCGGAATCGTGTTGTGCGTGCCGATCCTGCTCTGGGCGAGCGGAGTCCGGATCTCCGAGCTGGCGCGGCGAGTCCCCGGCGCCCTGGCGCGACTGTGGCCCGTCGCCGCGCTCACCGTGATCGCGACGACCGCCTCGCTCTGGCTGTGGACCGCCGCGCGTCCTCCCCAGAGCTCGTCCGTGTGGGAACCCAACGCCACGCTCCGGCAGGCCATCGGTCAGGTGGGCTCGCTGGCCCCGAACGCCAGCCCTACCTGGATCCCGCTCGGCGTCGTGATGCTGATCTGCCTGGTCGCCGTGCTGGTGAGGACCGACTCGCGGTGGATGGTGGCCTCGTGGCTGGCAGCGGGTGGCCTGTCGGTCGCCACCCGCGCCACCCCGACCGGGGACCTGCGCTACCTGCTCACGGGCAACTGGTACAGCGACAACTATCGCATCGTGGCCGTCTCCACCGTGGTGGCGATCCCACTGCTGGCCGTCGGCCTGGACGCGCTGGGCCGGTCGCTTGTTGCTCGCAGCCCCCGGCTGCGCACCGCCGCCGGCCCCGTCACCGCCGGCGCTCTCGCGGCCGCGCTGCTGGTACTGAGCCTGGTCTCGCCGAGCACCCGGGTCAACTCGATCTATCTCGCCGACAACTGGAAGTACCCCGTTCTGCTGAGCGACGACGAGCGCGAGCTCCTCGAGCAGGTGCCGGAGGTCGTCCCCGAGGACGCGGTGATCGCGACCAATGCGTGGAACGGCAGCGCGCTGGCGTACGCGATCTCGGACCGGCCGGTGCTGAACACCTTCATGGGGTTCGAGGCGGAGCCGGAGGTCCACCTGCTCAACGCCAAGCTGGACGAGGCACGGACCGATCCCGAGGTGTGCGATGCCGCCGACGAGCTCGACGTCGAGTACGCCCTGGATTTCGGGCCCCAGGAGCTCCACGGGCGCACCGCCACCTACACCGGCCTCAACGAGATCTCCGAGACCGGGGCGGCCGAGGAAGTGCTGCGCGTGGGTGACGCCGCCCTGCTGCGCATGCTCCCGTGCCGCGGCACCGATGGTTCAATGAACGAATGACCCCCTCCTCCCTCTCCTCCGTCGCCACGTCCCGGCCCGCCCGCGCCGCCGCCCTCGACCTCGGGGAGTTCGTCACCGCCTCCCCGTCCAGCTACCACGCCGCGGCGGAGGCGGCCCGCCGGCTCGAAGCGGGGGGCTTCACCCGCCTGGAGGAGACGGCCGCGTGGGGCGCCGAGGACGTGATCGGCGACCGCTACGTCATCCGTGACGGCTCGATCATCGCGTGGTCCGCGGCCGACGGCACCGACGCCGACACCCCGTGGCGGATCGTCGGCTCCCACACCGATTCCCCCGCGCTGAAGCTGAAGCCGGACCCGCAGCTGGGTGCCGAGCGTCTGGCCCAGGCCGGCGTGGAGGTCTACGGCGGCCCGCTGCTGAACTCGTGGCTGGACCGGGAGCTGCGACTGGCCGGGCGACTCGCCCTGGCCGACGGCTCCACCGTGCTCGTGCAGACCTCGCCCATCCTGCGGATTCCACAGCTGGCGGTGCACCTGGACCGTGCCGTGAACACCGACGGGCTCCGGCTCGACCCCCAGCGGCACATGCAGCCGATCCTCGGCCTGGGCCCGCTGAACGTGCTCGACGTGCTGCTCCAGCACGCACGGGCCGACGGCCATCGGCTCCACCTCGAGGACATCGTCGGCTTCGACGTGGTCACCGTGGACGCCCAGCCGCCCGCCCTGTTCGGCGCCCGCGAGGAGTTCCTCGCCTCGGCGAGGCTGGACAATCTCACCTCCGTGCACGCCGAGACGGAGGCCCTGCTCACCACCGCCCGGGAGCATCGGGGGTTCGCTGCGGACCACGAGGCGCCGATCGCGCTGATGGTCGCCAACGACCACGAGGAGGTCGGCTCCGCCAGCCGCTCCGGCGCCGCCGGCCCCTTCCTCGAGGACGTGCTGGTGCGCATGCACGCCGCCATCGGCGGGGACGAGGCCTCCCGTCGTCGCGCCTTCGCCTCCTCCATGGTGCTCTCGGCCGATGCCGGCCACGCCGCCCACCCCAACTACCCCGAGCGCCACGACCCCGTCTCCCGCCCGCGCCTGGGTGAGGGTCCGATCCTGAAGATCAACGCCCAGCAGCGGTACGCGACCGACGGCGTCGGCATCGCCGCCTTCGCCGCCGCCTGCTCGCACGCGGGGATCCCGTACCAGCAGTTCGTCTCGAACAACGCCATGCCGTGCGGCTCGACGATCGGCCCGATCACGGCCACCCGGCTGGGCATGACCACCGTCGACGTGGGCATCACCCTGCTGTCCATGCACTCCGCGAGGGAGATGTGCGCGAGCACCGACCCGCTGCTGCTGCAGCAGGCGTGCGCCGCGTTCCTGCGCGGCTGAGACCGCCCCTGCCCGATGACTGCACCTGCGATCACCAGCGCCTCCCGGGAGGCTCCCGCCGCCACCCACGCCGGCCGCTTCCGCCCGGAGCTGCACGGACTGCGCGGCCTCGCGATCGGCCTCGTCGTCCTCTACCACGTCTTCTTCGACCGGGTCTCCGGCGGGGTGGACGTGTTCCTCTTCCTCTCCGCGTTCCTGCTGGTGGGCACCTTCCTGCGCAAGGTGGACCGCGGTGAGCCCGCGCGCCCGGCGGCGTACTGGGCGCGCACGTTCAAGCGTCTGCTGCCGCCGACGGCGGTGGTCTCCCTGGCCACGCTCGGCGGCGTGTACCTCCTCCTGCCGCCGGAGCGCTGGATGCCGGCGCTCACCGACGCGATCGGCTCGCTGCTGCACGTGGAGAACTGGGTGCTGGTCCAGCGCGGGGTGGACTACTACGCGGCCGACGACTCCGGCAGCTCGCCCTTCCAGCACTTCTGGTCCCTGTCGATCCAGGGCCAGGTGTTCCTGCTGTGGCCGCTGCTGATCGCCGCGGCCGTGCTGGTCGCGCGCCGGCTGGGCCGCTCGCCGCGGACTGTGCTCGCCGTCGTGATCTCCCTCGTGCTGATGGCCTCCTTCGCCTGGTCGGTGCATTCCACGGCGACCCAGCAGGAGGTCGCATACTTCGATACCGCGGCGCGCCTGTGGGAGTTCGCCGCGGGGTCCCTGCTGGGTCTCGCCCTGCCGCAATGGGAGCAGTGGCGGGCACGACGCACGGCCCGCGGCTCCCACCGGGCCGGGGGCCCGGCGCCGGAGCGCACCACGGTGTGGGTGCTCGCCGGCTGGGTCGGGATCATCGCGCTGGTCGCCTGCGGCCTGCTGGTCGACGTGCAGGGGGCGTTCCCGGGCTGGATCGCCGCCTGGCCGCTGGCCGCCGCCGGGCTGGTCCTGGTCTCCGGAACCACCGGGCACCGGTTCGGCGTGGACCGCGTGCTCTCGACCCGGCCCGCCGCGTGGCTGGGAGACGTCTCCTACGGGCTCTACCTGGTGCACTGGCCGCTGCTGGCGCTGTACCTGGCGACGACCGGAAAGCCCCGCGCCGGGATCGCCGACGGGCTCGCGCTGATCCTCGCCTCGCTGCTGCTGGCCTGGCTGCTGACCCGTCTGGTCGACGCCCCGATCCGGCGCTGGCCCTGGGCCGGCGCCCGGCCGTGGCGCGCCGGGCTGGTCGCCGCGACCTGCCTGGTCCTCGGCCTCGCCCCGGTGGCCGGCGCCCAGCAGTACCTGCTGGGCCAGCAGCGCGAGGCGGAGGCCCGGGCCGTGGCGGACAATCCCGGTGCACGGGTGCTCGAGCCCGACTACACCCCGCATCCCGATGCGGACCCCGATGCCGAGGTTCTGCCCACGGCCGCCCTGGCGAGCAAGGACTGGGTCAGCGGTGAGGAGAAGTGCACCGGCGATCTGGCCCCTGCCGCCGGGGAGGCGGAGCAGCTCGATGCCGCCTGCCGCGTGGTCCCCGGTGATCCCGGCGAGCCCGTGCTCGTCTCCGTCGGGGACTCCCGGATGGAGCAGTTCTCCGCCTCCCTCATCGCGCTCGCCCAGAAGCACGGGTGGACGGTGGTGACGCTCTGGAAGGGCGGATGCACCTACGCCCCCTACACCTCCCTCTCCGCCGAGTGCGACGCCTTCGGGGACGCCGCCCACGAGTACCTCCTGCGCACGCAGCCCGAGGCAGTCGCCGCGGCCACCACCGCCTACGGCCGCGAGGGCAGCGAGAGCGTGCTCGAGGGCACCGATCGAGCCGTCTCGGAGCTCACCGGTGCGGGCAGCGCCGTGATCGCGGTGCGCGCCCTGCCGCGGCTGGAGATCGACCCGGCGGCGTGCGTCGCCGAGCACGGCGCCGATGCCTCAGAGTGCGCTCGCCCGCTGCCCGCACCGCTGGCCGAGGACCGTCCGGACGCCGCCCTTCTGGAGGCGGCCGGCGAGGAGGTCCACGCCGTGGATCCGAACCCGCTGGTCTGTCCCGAGCAGGTATGCACCCCGGTGGTCGGCAACGTGCTGGTCTCCCTGGACCGCGACCACCTCACGGGCACCTACGCGGAGTCCATGCAGACCGGCATCGACGCCCAGCTGCGGGACGCGGGCTTCTCATGGTGAGCGCACGAGAGCCGTCCCTGCCGCCCCGCCACCTGACGCGGGGTCGCCGTCGTGCCACCGCGGCCGCGGCGCCGGCTGCGGCGCCGGCCGCAGCACCGCCGCCGCCCACCGGCGGTCACCGCCCGGAGCTGCACGGGCTGCGCGGCCTCGCCATCGCCCTGGTGGTGCTCTACCACGTCTTCTTCGACCGGGTCTCCGGGGGCGTGGACGTCTTCCTGTTCATCTCGGCCTTCTTCCTGACCGGCACGTTCATGCGGCGCCTGGAGTCAGGGCGGCCGACGGCGCCGCTGGCCTACTGGGCGCGCACCTTCAAGCGGCTGCTGCCACCGGCCGCGGTGGTGATCCTGGCGACCCTCGCCGCCGTGCGGATCTTCCTGCCGGCCAGCACTTGGATGCCGGCGATCAACGACGCGATCGCCTCGATGCTGCAGGCGGAGAACTGGCTGCTGATCCACCGCGGCACGGACTACGAAGCCGCCGCCACGGTGGCCACCTCCCCGCTGCAGCATTTCTGGTCGCTGTCCATCCAGGGCCAGGTGTTCCTGCTGTGGCCGCTGCTGTTCGCCCTGTGCGCCGGGCTCGCCCGCGTTCTGCACCGCTCCCCGCGCACGGTGGTGGCCGTCCTGTTCGGGACCATCGCGCTGGGGTCGTTCGGATGGTCGCTGTACTCCACGGCCGTCCAGCAGCCCACGGCCTACTTCGACACCACCGCCCGCCTGTGGGAGTTCGCGGCCGGAGCGCTGCTCGCCCTGCTGCCCGCGGCCCGGGGCACAGGGAGCCTCGCCTCCGACCGGCCCACCCCCGCCAGCCGGCGCCGGCCTGCCCGGCTGTCCGTCCCCGCCCGGGTGGCGCTGGGCTGGGCCGGCCTGGCGGTGCTGATCTCCACCGGAGCCCTGATCGACGGCCGCTCGATGTTCCCGGGCTGGATCGCGGCCGTCCCCCTGCTCGGGGCGTCCGGCGTGTTCCTGGCGGGCGTCAGCGGCTCCCGGTTCGGAGCGGACCGCGTGCTGACCTCCCCTCCTTTCCGATTCCTCGGCGACGTCAGCTACGGGCTCTACCTCATCCACTGGCCCATCCTCGCGATCGCCCTCGCGGCCACCGGGCGGGAGCACGCCGGATTCGTGCTCGGTCCCACCATCATCGCGGCCAGCCTGATCCTCGCCTACGGCCTGACCCGGCTGGTGGACTGGCCGATCCGGGGCTGGCGGTGGGCGAACCTCAGCCCGCTGCGCTCCGGCGGGATCGCCGTGACGGTGCTGGTGCTGGGCCTCGCGCCCAGCGTCGGCGCCCACGTCGCGCTCGAGCGCGCCGCGGATGAGGCCGAGCGACGCGCCGTGGCCGACAACCCCGGCGGGAGGGTGCTCGAGCCCGGCTACGAGCAGCATCCCGACGCAGACCCCGACGCGGCTCCCCTGCCGTCGGCCGCGACGCTGAAGCAGGACTGGGAGCACCTGGAAGAAGGATGCTCGGGGCGGTTCGCCCCGGCGGACGACGCGGTCGCGGAGAGCTGCCGGATGACCGCCGGCCCCGAGGACGGCCCGGTGATCGTGGCGGTCGGCAACTCGCGGCTCGCCCAGCATGCGGTCTCGCTCTCGGAGCCTGCGCGCGAGAACGGGTGGCGCCTGATCATCCTGCGCCGGCCCAGCTGCATCTTCACCCCGGGCATCGAGTCCTACAAGGGTCCCGACTGCGATGCGCACAACCTCGCCGCGATGGACTACATCCGCGAGCTCCAGCCGGAGGCGGTCGCCGTCGCCACCACGACCGTCCCGCACGAGGGCCCCGAGGTCGTCACCCCGGTGGTCGAGGACACCGTGCCGCAGCTGCTGGACGAGGGCTTCGACGTGATCGCCCTGCGCGATGGGGCGCGACTGGAGGAGGATCCCGTGGCGTGCCTGGAGGCCGGTGGCAGCGAGGAGGAGTGCACCCAGCAGCTCGATCCCGCCGAGATGCCGCCGGAGCGACCCGATGCTGCGGTGCTCGAGGAGCTCTCCGCTCGCGGCGATCTCTACCCGGTGGACGTCCAGCCGCTGATGTGTCCCGAGGGCAGCTGCCCTCCGCTGATCGGGAACATGCACGTGATGTTCGATGAGGACCACGCCACGGCGACCTACATGGCATCGCTCGGCGGTTCGGTCGACGCGCAGCTGCAGGAGGCCGGTTTCACCTGGTGACCGGATCGACCGGCGCACGGCGGGTCGGGGTCAGCCGCGCTGCGCGATCTCCTCGATCACGCTCGCCGCCCGACGCGCCCTCGCCACGGTCTCATGGTCCGGGCCGTGGACCCGCCTGGTGTCCTTGAAGAGCTGGTCGATCTGGTAGAGCGCGTCCTCGAGCTGCCCGGCCTCCGCGGTGGCCTCGGTCAGCTCGGCGCGCAGCTCGATCGCCTCCGGGCTGAGGGGGTCGCCGGATTCGAGCAGCTCGAGCAGGCGGAGAGTGGCGTCGTGGACGCGCTGCTGCGGTGTGCTCATCGGGACTCCTCGTGGGGCGTGGTCGGGCGCGGGCACGATCCTACGGCGCTGCGACCCCATCACCCACCACGCCCGTCGGCCACCGCACTGCCCGTCAGCCACCGCACGGCCCGTCGGGCAGAATGAGTCCGTGCCGGTCGTGAGTCCGCACCGGTCCCGTGACGCTGGAGGAATGCATGAACGACGCGACCACTCTGCCCGTGCTGGTTCCGGCTCCCGCCGGCAGCGCCACCGAGCTGATCGCGCGTCTGCGGGAGATGGGTCTGAGCGTCGACCACTCCCCGTTCCTCGAGCTGCGCGCCCAGCGCGACACCGACACCCGCCGCGCCGTCGAAGCCCTGGCGGCGGGCCAATTCGCGCACCTGGTGGTCGACAGCCGCCGCGCCGCGGAGGTCCTCGCCTCCTACGACGGCTCCACTGACTCCCGTCACGAGGTCACCTTCGCCGTCCCCGTGGCAGTGACCGCCGTCGGCCAGGAGACCGCCACGGCCCTGCGCGAGCTGGGCGTGTTCGCGGCCCGGGTCGCCGCCGACTCCGACGCGGCGATCGCCCGCGACCTGCCGGAGGCGTCCACGGCCGGCGAGTCCCTGCTGCTGGTGTGCGGCGCCGCGACCGACGCGTCGGTGCGCCCCGCTCTCGAGGCGAAGGGCTATACGGTGACCCAGGCCACCGCGTACCGGCCCCGCAGCGTGAGCCTGGACGCACAGCTGGTCCGGGACCTGCGGCTGCGCGGCTACGGCGCACTCGCCCTGACCACGCCGATGCTGGCCTCGCTCGCCGGTCACCTGGGCATCCATCGGGACATTCGCGTGCTCACGCGCGATGCCGCGGTCACCGCGGCGGCCGAGGCTCGGGGACTGGTGGTCCACGGCGAGGCGACGGAGCCCACCGAGGCGAGCCTCGCCGAGGCCGTGCGGCGGGCTCTGGCAGTAGTCTGATCACGACATGGAGATCAATCCTTACGAGTCGCGTCTGCGCATGCTGCAGCAGTTCGACGGCGTGCAGATGCAGCGCGAGGCGACTCCCGACGAGGAGACCGCCGGCTGCCCGGGATGTCCGTACTTCTGGACCTGCCCGGTACCCCACCGCGGCGAAGAGGTGAAGGCTCCGGCCCAGATCGAGCTCGAGGACGTGCGGGACTCGCTGGGCCCGCGCACGGAGTACCGGCCGCGCGACGAGTCCGACGTCGGCTGGACCGACACGTGGGTCGACGAGAACGGCCACCGGATCGAGGACGAGGCGCTGGCCAGCATCGAGCTCGCCGAGGACCACGTCGAGACGACCGACCTCGAGGACGACCCCGCCGAGCTCGCTGACGTCGCCCTGGGCGAGGACGGCGCAGACGACGACGCCGGTGCGGACGCGGCCGACACTGCCCGCCACGAGCCCGCACTCCGCCGTTTCCGCTGGAATCCCTTCCGCCGACGCCGCTGACCCGTCGAAAGGTCACACGCACCATCGCGGGGTGGAACCTCGCGGGAACGCTGTAGGGTGCGGCGGTCGCCTTCGAGGTCCTGCGCTGGGCGGGCGTCGTCTATCTGGTCTGGCTCGGCGTGAGCACCATCAGGAACGCCGGGGCGGGAGAGCGACACCCCGACCTCCGATGTGAGGAGCGCGGCGCCGTGGCCGCGCGGCGGGAGTTCATCACAGCACTGACCAACCCCAAGGCGCTCCTGCTGTTCGCGTCCTTCCTCCCCCAGTTCATGCCGACGTCTGCTCCCGCGTCGCTGCTTCTCGTCCTCGCCGCGGTCTACATCGGGGTGGAGGCGCTGGCGGCTGCCGCATACATCGCGGCCGGGTTCGCCATGCGCCGACCGTCCGGCGAGCTGCGACGTCCCCGTCGCCGCCTCGATCAGGTCGCCGGGGCCTCGTTCCTCGGATTCGGCGCGTACCTCGCCACCTCGCACCGTCCCTGAGCGGGAACTCCTCGACTACACGCCGGCGAGCCGGCGGTGAGGCTCGGCAGGCAGCTCGACTCTGATCCCCTCGCCGGGGCGGACCGTGCCGCCGCAGGCCACGACGCCCATGACTCCCGCGAGCTTGTGCACCTGGCCCGACTCGTCCTTGCGGACCACCTGCTTGAGCAGCCCCGGCTGGAAGGCGTCGATCTGCCAGCATGGATTCCGCAAGCCGGTGACCTCGATGATCGCCTCCGCGACGTGCAGACGGGTCCCGACGGGCAGACTGAGCAGATCGATGCCTGCGGTGGTGATGTTCTCGCCCAGCTGCCCCGGGGCGACGTGGTGCCCCTCGGCGGCGAGCTGCTCGAGGAGCTCTGCGTGGATCAGGTGCACCTGCCGCAGATTCGGCTGGTCCGGGTCACGGGCGACCCTGCTGCGGTGCTTGACGGTCCGTCCCGAATGCGCATCCCCCGCGACGCCGACTCCTTCGAGGAGCTGGATCTCGGGAACCGGGGTCTTGCTGAACGTGTGTGCCGCGCTGAGGTGGACTGACTCGACCGTCGGACTCATGCGACCACGATCGCAGCACGGAGCCTCCCGGGACAGAGACGGTCAGGGACAGAGACTGGTCCGGGGCGCCGGCAGGAGCTGCATTCGCCCCCGGCCCTATGGACCTCAGCTCGAGGCGGCAGTCCCCTTGTGCTGCTCGCGCATGGCCAGGCGAGCGATCGTGGCGTCGGACACGGTGTGGGGAGCGGTGCTGCCGGCCGGCGCCGAACCGGTGGTTGCAGTCGGTGCCCCGACCCTCGGCACGCCCGCGCTCGCGAGGGTGTCGGCGTCCGTCAGCGTCGGCGGGACGGTGCGGTCCACGCGCATCCAGCCAGCCGGCATCACGTCGTCCTCCGCGCTCTCGTCGGCGTCGGCCGGTTCCCGCGCGGAGGAGATGTCGATGCCGAAGATGGTGTGGAACGCCTCGACGTAGGCGTCGGCGAAGCCGGTCTCGGCGAGGTGACGGGCGCGCTCGGCGGGCTGATGCATGACCTTGGCGAGGATCTTGCGGACGCTGCGCTCGAGCTGGTCCGCGGTCTCGCCGGAGACCTCGCGGCGCAGGCGATCGACCTCGTCATCGGCGGCCTCGGAGACCTCACGGCGCAGGGCCGCCATCGCCGGGTCGATGCGGCGCACCTGCTGCTGGGTGCGGAAGGCCTCGACGTTCTCCTCGACGATCTGGCGGGCGGTGACCAGCGCAGGGTCGTCGCTCGCCTCCACGCCCACCGCGAGATCGGACAGGCCGAGCACGGTGACGCCCTTGAGGTGCGGGACCAGCGGGTGCAGGTCGGAGTGCAGGGCCAGGTCCAGCACGACGGTGCGGCCGGCGGCCAGGAACTGCTCGGGGAACAGCGAGGTGCCGCGGCCGGAGGCGGCCAGCACGAGGTCCGCCTCGCGCAGCGCGCGGTCGATCCCGTCGGCCGGGACCATGACCGCCCCGTGGCGCTCGGCGAACCCGGTCTCGCGGCCGGAGGGCGAGTACACCTGCAGATCCCCCACGCCCCGGCGCGCGAGCTCGGCCAGGCCCAGACGCGCGTAGGCGCCGGTGCCGACGATCAGCACCGTCCGCCCCTCGAAGCCGCCCAGCTCGACGCCGGCGCGGTCCAGTGCGACCGCCGCCCCGGAGCGGCCGGCGGCGCCGACCGGAGCCTGGGTGGCGACCTGCTTGGCGCAGCGGAAGGCGTGCTGGAACAGGTCGTGGAGCATCGAGGTGGTGCGCCCGGCGCGGCGCGCGGTCTCGAAGGACTGGCGCACCTGGCCGGTGATCTCCGCCTCGCCGACCACCAGGGAGCGCAGCCCGGAGGCGACCTCGTAGAGGTGCCGCGGCACCGGGGTGTCCATCGCGGCGTCGAAGCAGAGGGTGACCACCTCGCGGTCCAGCCCGCTGGTGCGGGCGACGGCGTCGATGACGAGGTCCACGCCCTCGTGGAAGCGGTCGGTGTCGAGGTAGACCTCGAGGCGGTTGCAGGTGCTCACGGCCACGTGGCCGGAGATGACGGGGGCGGCGCCGACGGCCTCGGCCCGCTCGGCCTGCAGCTGGTCGATCACCGCGGGAAGGGTCTCTGCACCACGGGTGAGGGCGTCCAGCACATCGAGGTCGAGGTGCTCGTGGGTGGCGCGGAGAGCAGCGAGCATGCAGCCAGTCTAGGCCTGCTCCGGGGCGTGCACGACGCTCCCGGGAATGATGTGCACAATAGTTGCGTCATGACACAGAACAGCACGTCAGAGCCCACTTTTGCCGACAGCGCGTCAGATACCTCGCCGGGCGCGTCAGAAACCGGGAACACCGCAGGCAGCGACGCTGTTGTTCCCCCCGATCGCTCCCCTCTCACGCCCGCTGCGGCGCTCGAAGAGCTGCCGTCGCGGCACCCTGCCCGCCGCCCGGTGGCCGACGGCGGTGTGGCCGACGCCGCCCTGCTGCGCGAGCTCAGAGGTGAGCGAGGCGACACCCACCCCAGCGTGTGGTTCATGCGACAGGCCGGCCGCTCCCTGCCCGAGTACCGGGCTCTGCGCGAGGGCACCACGATGCTCGATGCCTGCGTGCGCCCCGACATGGCTGCCGAGATCACCGTCCAGCCCGTGCGGCGCCACGGGGTCGATGCCGGCGTGTTCTTCTCCGACATCGTCGTGCCCGCGCGGCTCGCGGGGCTGGGCGTGGAGATCCGGCCCGGCGTCGGCCCCGTCTTCGACCACCCGATCCGCACCGAGGCCGACGTCGACGCGCTGCCGGATCTCGGGGACGCCTACGAGGCGGCGCTGGAGCCGATCCGCGAGGCGGTGCGCCTGACCGTCGCCGAGCTGGGCACCACGCCGCTGATCGGCTTCGCCGGCGCCCCGTTCACCGTGGCCAGCTACATGGTCGAGGGCGGCCCCAGCCGCGACCACCTGCGCACCCGCGCCCTGATGCGCGGCCGGCCCGAGGTGTGGGCGAAGCTCGCCGCGTGGGTCGCCGAGCTCTCGGGCCGCTTCCTGCGCGCCCAGGTCCTCGCCGGCGCCTCCGCCGTCCAGCTGTTCGACTCGTGGGTGGGGGCGCTCGGAGCCGACATGTACCGCACCCATGTCCAGGAGCACTCGGCCGCGGCCCTCGCCCGCATCGCCGACCTGCCGGTGCCGCGCATCCACTTCGGCGTCGGCGCCTCGCATCTGCTCACGCCCATGCTCGAGGCGGGGGCGAGCGTGATGGGCGTCGATCACCGTCTGCGCCTGGACGAGGCGCTCGAGATCCTCCCGCCCGGCACGCCCGTCCAGGGCAACATCGATCCCGCCGTGCTGTTCACCTCCGAGCAGGCCCGCTTCGCCGAGGCCCGCGCCGTGCTCGCGGCCGGCTCCGGCGCCAGCGGACACGTCGTCAACCTCGGCCACGGCGTCCCCCCGGACGCGGACCCGCAGGTGCTCACCGACCTGGTCAGCTTCCTGCACGAGCAGCGGCCATGAGCGGATCCACCCTCGTCGTCGGCGGCGGCCTCGCAGGGCTGCTCGCCGCCGTGCGGCACCAGCGCGCCGGACGCCGGGTGGTGCTGGTCGAGGCCGCGGACACCGTCGGCGGGGCGATCGCCGCCACCGAGGTCGCCGGCGTCCCCCTCAGCGCCGGCGCGGAGGCGTACTCGACCGGCTCCGGCGCGGTCGACGACCTGGTCGGCGAGCTCGGGCTGGCCGAGCAGGTCGTGGCCCCGAGGGAGGGGCTCGGCAGTCGCGTGGTCTCCGACGCCGGGGTCCACCGGGCCCCGGCCACCGCCCTGCTCGGCATCCCGGCCCGGCCCCTGGCGGCCGACGTCCGTGCCGTGCTCGGCCTCGCCGGGTCCCTGCGCGCGAGCCTCGAGCGTCTCCTGCCCGCCTCCTACGGCAACCGGCCCGGGGCCACCGTGGCCACACTGGTGCGCAAGCGGCTGGGACCCAGAGTGCTCGAGCGGCTGGTCGCCCCCGTCGTCGGCGGGGTGCATTCGGCCGATCCGGCCACCCTCGAGTTCGCCGCCGCGTCCCCTCAGCTCGCGGCGGGCCTCGTGCGGCACGGCTCCCTGACCCGCGCCGTCGCCCGCCTGCGCGGCGGGTCCACGCAGAGCGCCGGCACCCGCGTGCACTCCCTGACGCCGACCATGGCCGTCCTGCCCGAGGCTCTGCGCGAGCGGATCCTCGCCGCCGGAGGCTTCCTGCGCACCGGTGTCGAGGTCTCGGCGCTCGAGCGCACCGCCACCACCTGGACCGTGCGCACCTCCCGCGGGGAGAGCCTCGAGGCGGACCACCTCGTCCTCGCCTGCCCGCCGGACACCGCCCGTCAGCTGCTGGCCGGTGCCGCCCCCGAGATCGCCGACGCCATTCCGCAGGCCCCGTCGGCCGCGGTCCGACTGGTCGCCCTGGTGCTGGATGCGCCGGTCCTGGACGGCTTCCCCTCCGGGACCGGCGCACTGGTCGCGCCCGGCACGGCCGGGATCCGCGCGAAGGCCCTGACCCACGCGACCGCCAAGTGGGAGCATGTGCGCGCCCTCGCCCGAGAGGCCCTGCCGTCGGCCGCCTCCCCGCACGTGGTGCGGCTCTCCTACGGGCGGCCCGGCGAGCAGCTCCCGGATCTGGAGACCATCGTGGATCTGGCCCTGGCCGACGCCTCCCGGATCCTCGGCGCTCCCCTGACCCGGGAGCAGCTGCTGGGCTCACGTGTGATCGACTGGGACCGTGCCATGCGGCAGTCCCTGCCCGGCCACCGTGCCGCCCTCGATGCACTCCCCGATCTGCTCGCGGCCCTCGCGGACGGGCCCACCCTCGAACTCGTCGGCTCCTGGCGGGCCGGCACCGGCATCGACGCGATCGTGCGTGCCGACTCCTCCGCCTCCTCTGCACCGGAAGGACACTCCTGATGACCGAGACCCACCACCCCGCGCCCGCCACGGCGCCCGCCGATCCGTCCGACCCCGCCCAGGTCACCCGGTACACGAGCTACACGGTCTTCCGTCGGCTCGCCGGGCTCACCGAGGACGGCGAGGTCACCGCCGAGCAGATCACCGCGGCCCTGGGCGAGACCGTCCAGCTCATGGAATCCGCCCACGAGAGCGGCGTGGAGATCCTGGGCTTCTACGACGCCTCCGGCTTCCGCGCCGAGGACGACCTCCTGCTGTGGATGGCGGCCGACCGGCCCGAGGCGCTGCAGGCCGCGCTGCGCGAGTTCGAGACCTCCCTGCCGGGGACCTGGCTGAACCGCGAGTGGGCGTCCGTCGGCGTCCACCGCCAGGCCGAGTTCGCCCGCGCCCACGTCCCCTCCTTCATGGTCCCCAGCGCCGAGCGCAAGCAGTGGATCAGCGTCTACCCCTTCGTCCGCAGCTACGAGTGGTACCTGCTGGAGGATGACAAGCGCCGCGAGATGCTCATCGAGCACGGCAAGCTCGGCCGCGACTTTCCGCAGGTGGGTGCCAACACCGTCGCCGCCTTCGCGCTCGGCGACTACGAGTGGCTGCTCTCCTTCGAGGCCGACGACCTCCACGACCTGGTCGACATGATGCGCCACCTGCGCTATTCCGAGGCCCGCCTGCACGTGCGCAATGAGCTGCCCTTCCACACCGGTCGCCGCCTCGCAGCGCTCGAGGACGTCGCCGCCCTGCTGGCCTGAATCCCCCAGATCCGCTCCACCCGTTCCCGGAGGAACACCCAGATGACCACCACCCAGCCCGCGCCGTACGACGCGATCATGTTCGCCTCCTTCGGCGGCCCCGAGGGACAGGACGACGTGATCCCGTTCCTGCGCAACGTCACCCGCGGCCGCGGCGTGCCCGACGAGCGCCTGGAGGAGGTCGCCGGGCACTACCGCGCTCTCGGCGGCCGCTCCCCCACCAATGAGCAGAACCGCGCCATGATCTCCGCCCTGGAGACGGAGCTCGCCGGCCGCGGCATCGACCTGCCGATCTACTTCGGAAACCGCAACTGGGAGCCGTACACGGCTGACGCGATCTCCTCGCTGCACGCCGACGGCCACCGCCGGGTGCTCGCCCTGATCACCAGCGCCTACTCTTCCTACTCCGGCTGCCGCCAGTACCGCGAGGACTTCGCCCGACGGCTGGACGAGGCGGGCCTGCTGGGCGAGATGAGCATCGAGAAGTCCCGTGCCTACTTCAACCACCCCGGCTTCCTGGAGCCCGTGGTCGACGGGGTCCGCTCCGCGCTGGCCGAGCTCCAGCGCGAGGGCCACGACGCCGACCGGGTGCGGGTGCTGTTCTCGACCCACTCCATCCCGCTGGCGATGGCCGCCGCCTCCGGGCCGGCCGGTGCCGAGGCCCCTGCCGTGCCCGGCACCGACGAGCAGGGCGCCGACGAGCAGGGGGGCTGGTACGTCGCCCAGCACCTGGCGGCCTGCCGCTACGTCATGGACCAGATCGAGGAGGACCTGCCCGGCCTTCCCGACTGGGAGCTGGTCTACCAGTCCCGCTCCGGCTCCCCGCACGTGCCGTGGCTCGAGCCCGACGTCAACGACGTCATCGAGCAGGTCGCGAGCGAGGACAGCGCCGACGCCGTGGTCGTGGTTCCGATCGGTTTCGTCAGCGACCACGTCGAGGTGATCTGGGATCTGGACACCGAGGCGAAGGAGACCGCCGAGGAGCACGGGCTCGCCTTCCGCCGCGTCGCCACCTCCGGGACCGACGAACGGTTCATCGCGGCCCTGGCCGATGTCGTCGCCGAGCACCTCGATCCCTCCCGCGAGCGCGCCGCGGTCACCGAGCTCGGGCCCGTGGACGATCTGTGCGGCCATAACTGCTGTCAGCTCCACGCCGAGCGGGCGGTCCCCGCCGAGCACAGCATCGACTCCCTCGAGGAGATCGCGGCAGAGCTGCGCGAGCGGGACAGCGCCGCGCCAGCACCGGCGGGAGCGACTCCGGCGGGAGCGGCCTCGTGAGCCTGCGGATCGGCACCCGCGCCTCCCAGCTGGCCCTGACCCAGTCCGAGCAGGTGGGCCGAGCACTCGTGGCCGGCAGCGGTCACGAGCTGGAGCTGGTCCACGTCAGCACCCACGGGGACGTGGATCGCACCAGTCCGCTGGCGCAGATCGGCGGCACGGGCGTGTTCGTCACCGCCGTGCGCCAGGCGCTGCTGGACGGCGAGGTCGACGTGGTGGTCCATTCCTGCAAGGACCTGCCCACCGCGCAGCCGCCGCAGATCGCCCTGGCCTGCATCCCGGCCCGGGAGGACCCGCGCGACGCGCTGTGCGCCCGCGACGGGCTCACCCTCGCGCAGCTGCCCCAGGGGGCCAAGGTCGGCACCGGCTCCCCCCGCCGCGGGGCGCAGCTGCTGCGCGCCCGCCCGGATCTCGACGTGGTCGACATCCGCGGCAATGTGGAGACCCGGCTCGCCCGGGCACTCGGGCCCGACGCGGATCTGGACGCGGTGGTGCTGGCTGCCTCCGGCCTGCAGCGCGTGGGCCGCGGCGAGGTGATCAGCGAGCTGCTGCCCGTCGAGGTGATGCTGCCCGCGCCCGCCCAGGGCGCCCTGGCGGTCGAGGTGCGGGCGGACGCAGCGGAGGTGGCAGCGGAGCCCGGCACGGACTCCTGGCTCCCCGCCGCCCTGACCGCCGTCGAGGACGGCGGCACCCGCGCCGCCATCACCGCCGAGCGCGCTCTGCTGGGGTCCCTGGAGGCGGGCTGCTCCGCCCCGGTCGCCGCGTTCGCCGAGGTCACCGGGTCCTCACTGCGGCTGCGGGCCCTGGCGATCCGGCCCGACGGATCCCACGTCGTCGAGGGCGAGGCCGTCGGGGCGCTCGGGGACCCGGCCCGGCTCGGCGAGGATCTCGCCGCGGACCTGCTCGAGCGCGGAGCCGGGGAGATCCTCGCGGAGGCGAAGGCCTGATGACCCACCCGTCCCGCGGCCGTCCCGTCCTGGTCACCCGACCGGCCGGACGCGCGGACGGCCTGGTCGCGCTCTTGGAGGAACTCGGTCTGACCGTCCGGCACCAGCCGCTGGTCCGCCTCGTGCTCGAGGGCGGCCCGGAGCTGACCGCGGCGCTCGACCGCCTGGCCGCCGGAGCCTTCACGCAGCTGGTGGTCACCTCCCGCACCGCCGTCGAGGCGATGCTCGTCCGCAGCCCGAGCGTCACCGTCCACCCGAACACCCAGGTGGTCGCGGTCGGCGAGGGCACCGCGTCGGCTCTCACCACAGCCGGTGCCCCACCGGACCTGGTCGCCTCCGGCTCCGGCGCCGCGCTGGTGAGAGAGATCCCTCCGGCCGACGTCTCTCCCGGCGCCGCCGGTGCGGCCGGGACTGCCGGGCCCGCCACGGTCCTGTTCCCGGCCTCGGCCGCCGCCTCCCCCGTCGTGCCCGACGGCCTGCGCGCCAAGGGCTATCGGGTCGAGCACGTCATCGCCTACCGTCCCGAGCCGGTCGAGCCGCCCGCCGAGTTCGCCCGCGCGCTGGCCGCCGGCGACGTCGGCGCGATCGTGCTGACGTCCCCGATGGCCGCCCGTCTGGCCGCGGAGCTCGGCGTCCACGCCTCGATCCCCGTCGTCACCATCGGAGATCCCACCAGCGAGGCCGCCCGCGCGGCAGGCCTCGACGTCACCCAGCAGGCCGCCGCGCCCACCGATGCGGACCTCGCCGACGCGGTGAGAGCCGTGCTGGCTCGCCCCTGACCCGCCACCGAATCCACCGCTCACGATTCCAGGAGTTCTCATGACCACCCCGTCCTCCGTCGGCCCCACCCCGATCGACCGGCCTCGCCGCCTGCGCTCGAACGCGGCCATGCGGTCGCTGGTCCGGGAGAGCACCCTGCGCCCCGCCGACCTCGTGCTGCCGATGTTCGTGCGCGAGGGCGCCACCGAGCCCACGCCCATCACCTCGATGCCCGGAGTCCAGCAGCACTCTCTGGACTCCCTGGTCGCGGCCGCCACCGAGGCGGTCGAGCGCGGCGTGGGCGGGCTCATGCTGTTCGGCGTGCCCGAGCACAAGGACGCGATCGGCTCCGGCGCCACCGACCCCAACGGCATCCTCAACCAGGCCCTGGCGCGGCTGCGCTCCGAGCTAGGCGATTCCACCGTGATCATGGCGGACCTGTGCCTGGACGAGTTCACCGACCACGGCCACTGCGGCGTGCTCGACGCCGACGGCCGGGTCGACAACGACGCCAGCCTGCTGCGCTACCGCGAGATGGCCCTCGCCCAGGCGGAGGCCGGCGCGCACCTGCTGGGGCCCTCGGGCATGATGGACGGCCAGATCGCCGCGATCCGCGAGGCGCTGGACGACGCCGGCCACCTCGAGGTGGCGCTGTACGCCTACACCGCCAAGTACGCCTCGGCGTTCTACGGGCCGTTCCGCGAGGCCGTCGACTCCACGTTGCAGGGCGATCGGCGCACCTACCAGCAGGATCCGGCCAATGGCCGTGAGGCGCTGCGCGAGCTCTCCCTCGACCTCGCCGAGGGCGCTGACCTGGTGATGGTCAAGCCCGGCTTGCCCTACCTCGACGTGCTGCGCGACGTGGCCGAGCAGTCCCCGGTACCGGTGGGGACCTACCAGGTCTCCGGCGAGTACGCGATGATCGAGGCGGCTGCCGCCAACGGCTGGGTGGACCGCGACCGCACCGTGCTGGAGTCGCTGCTGGCCTTCCGCCGCGCCGGCGCCTCGACCGTGCTGACCTACTACGCGAGCGAGGTCGCCGGGTGGTACCGCGACGGCCTCCCGGCCCACCTGCGCGAGTTCTTCTGAGCCGCTCACGCCGGCACCGGCACCCGTTGCCGTTCTCGCACCCGCACCCGCACCCGCACCCGTTCGGATCATTCCCCGCACCCGTCAGGAGTCCTCGATGACCACCTCCTCCCCCGTCTCCGCCGACCTCTTCGCCCGCGCCCAGAAGGTGATCGCCTCCGGCGTGAACTCGCCCGTGCGTGCCTACGGCTCCGTCGGCGGCACCCCGCCGTTCATCACCAGCGCCTCCGGTGCCCTGCTGCACGACGCCGACGGCCGCGAGTACGTCGACCTGGTCGGATCCTGGGGCCCGATGATCCTCGGCCATGCTCATGAGGGCGTCGTCGAGGCGGTGCGCGAGGCGGCCGGTCGCGGGCTCTCCTTCGGCGCCCCGCAGCCGGGCGAGGTCACGCTCGCCGAGGAGGTCGCCTCGCGGGTGGGACCGATCGAGCAGTTGCGCCTGGTCAACTCCGGCACCGAGGCGACGATGAGCGCGCTGCGGGTGGCACGGGCCGCGACCGGACGCGACGTGGTCGTGAAGTTCGCCGGTTGCTACCACGGGCACGTCGACGCCCTGCTGGCCGAGGCCGGCAGCGGCGTGGCCACGTTCGCGATGCCGGACTCGGCCGGAGTGACCGCGGCGACCGCGCGCGACACCGTGGTTCTGCCGTACGGGGACCGCGAGGCGGTGGCGGCCCTGTTCGCCGAGCGGGGCAGCGAGATCGCCGCGGTGATCACCGAGGCGGCGCCGGCGAACATGGGCGTCGTCCCGCCGCTGGAGGCCGACGGGTCCGGTTTCAACCGCTTCCTGTCCGAGACCGCGCACGCGGCGGGCTCTCTGCTGATCACGGACGAGGTGCTGACCGGGTTCCGCGCGAGCCGCGAGGGCTACTACGGGATCGACGGCGAGGGCTGGGCGCCGGATCTGATGACGTTCGGCAAGGTCATCGGAGGCGGTCTGCCGGTGGGTGCCTTCGGCGGGCGCCGGGACCTGATGGACCTGCTCTCCCCCGCCGGGCCCGTGTACCAGGCCGGCACGCTGTCGGGGAACCCGCTGGCGACGGCGGCGGGCCTGGCGACCTTCGCCGGGCTGGACGAGGCCGCCTACGAGAGGCTCGGCGCCGCATCCCGCACCCTGCAGCAGCTGGTGGCCGATGCGCTGACCGCCGCCGGTGTGCCGCACGTGATCCAGACGGCCGGCACGCTCTTCTCGGTGTTCTTCCGCGAGGAGCCGGTGACGACGTACGAGGATGCGAAGGCGCAGGACACCGAGGCGTTCACGCGTTTCTTCCACGCCATGCTCGAGGCGGGCGTCTACCTGCCTCCGTCGGCCTTCGAGGCCTGGTTCGTCTCGACCGCCCACACGCAGGACGTGCTGGACCGCATCGCGGAGGCTCTGCCGGGCGCGGCGAAGGCTGCGGCCGCGGTGTGAGCTGAGGGGGAACCGCGGGCGCAGGCGGGTTCAGGCACGGGGCCCGCGACCGCGGGCGGCGCGTCCGATACGTGTTCGTCGGCGGTTCCGATGCGGGCTGCGTCGGGCGTGCTCCCGCCGTCGGCCCGGGCCCTGCGTCCGCCGGTCGTCTGTGCGCTGATCATCGCTGCGCGGTGCTTTCAGCCTCTGCCTTAGCCTCGGCCTCGGCCGCCGGCCGTTCCTCGGCCGTGCCTTCCTGGTCTTCCCCGTCTTCGCTCGCTCCGCTGCCGCCTTCGCGGAGCGGACGCTCCCGGCGGGAGCGCGATCCGGGATCGGGCGCGTCAAGGCCTCGGCCGTGGTCGTGCGAGTGGTGCCGGTGCGGGTGGTCCAGGTGACACGGTGGCCGGGCGCGCCAGGGTCGCGTCGGACGCTGCGCAGCTGCTGTTCCTTGCCGTTGCACAGCGCGCAGAGGCCCTGACCGTTCTCGAGGCAGGTGTGGCCACCGGTGGCGTGCGGGGTGATGTGGTCGGTCTGGCGGATCGGTGCGTCGCAGAACGGCCCACGACAGGTCGCATCCCGCCACAGCACGAATCGCGCCAGGGCCTTGGGGAAGGTACGGGCCACCGAATCGACCCCGACCAGTTCGCCCGTCGTGGGGTGGGTGTAGAGCCGACGGAGAACAGCCCGCAGCTCGGGACCGTCCGGGCCGAGGGCATCCCGGGCGCCCTCGCCGGGCGGGCGGAAGAGAGTCCTGAGCTCCTCGCGGATCGCCTCGGCGGGAACAGGTCCGTACCCCTCGATGCGAGCCAGGTCCCCGCTGTGCGGATGCAGCAGAGCGCGGTCGGTGATCATCACGCCGATGTCCAGCGAGTCGGACTCCATCGCACCGTCGTCGCCGAGCAGCGTGGCCACGAAGGAGTCGGCCTGGATCGCTGCATGGCCGCGCTTGTCCCCGTCGGCGCGCTGGCGTTCGGCGTCGAGGCTGAGCCGTTTGCGGATCTTGGCGGCATCCAGCGCGGGGACGCGGGCCGAGACGGTGGCCATGCCGTGCTCGCCCCGACGCACGGTGACGTATCGCTTCTGGCGCGACGTGAGATGTCTGCGCTCCTCGCCACCGGCATCCGCTTCCTCGATCACGGCGTCGACCTCGCGTTTCCACCGCTCAGGGCCTGCGGCATCCAGATCCGGCAGCCGTTCACCGAGGTGCTCATCCACCTTCTCCCGCTGCGTCGGTGACAGGGGCGCGACGGAGGTGGCGGTGGCCTGCGCGGCCTTGGAACTGACCTGTGCCGTCGCGAGCGCCTCGAGGATGTTGGGCATGGACTCCACCAGTCGCCGACTGGAGGCGACAGTTCGGCCCGACGTCGAGGGGGATCGGCGTGTGACCATCGAGACCTCTCGCGCCGCGGTCCGCTCCGCCTGCTTGTCGAGCACGCGGTCCGACGGGGCGGCCCCCGGCTCATTCGCCGCGTCGGCGGCAGCTTCGGCGTGACGATCCCGCTTGAGGGAGTCCGCCAGGGCCACCACGGCGCGGGCTTCGAGAGCGTCGAGAGCGCCCGTCGCTTCATGGATCCGCCCGATCACGTCCCTGAATTCGGTCGCCGGGTGCGTCCCTGGCTCGAAGATCTCTCCCGGTTCCGTGGCGAGGGAGGAGAGCAGGTAGACGATGTCGCCGAGTTCTGTCGCGAGCCGCCGAGGACCACCTGCGCGCACGGTCTCGACCAGCCGCTCGGAGTAACCCCCGGCGGTCTGATCGCGGCCCGGCTGTCCCGGCTCGGAAGTAGTCATGCGTCCACAGTGCAGCGCTGCGGTACGGCGGAGAAGCTGTCCGCCGAGAATGTGGAGAACTTCCGTTGTGGAGGAATCCTCACCGGTGTGAGGACGGAGGCGGACCGGATCCTGCGCCAGCACGAGCCGTATAGAAGGCCATCTTCGTGATCGGCCACAAGAACGCCCTTGACGCTCCGCGTCGGCCTTTGACAGTTCATGACGGCGCACTCGACAACGTCAGCTCGACCGCCGCACAGTGAAGGGGCGCCGTCAGCCGAGACCGGCGCATCGCTCCGTAGCTCAGCCCGGAAGAGCAGCTCCCCCATAAGGAGTGGGTCGTAGGTTCGAATCCTGCCGGAGCGTCGAGGCGTCACCCCGACCGCGCACACTGGAGGTCCCCTCCCCGAAGGAGCCTCGCGCCGATGCGGAAGACACCGACGACCACGCACCCCGTCCTGAGCCACCTCGCGCTGCCTGACCTGGAGCCGGCAGACGCCGCCGACCTCGCCGAGCACGGAAGCTACGAGGCGCTCCGCCTCGACGGCGGCGACATCAGCGGCCGCACCCTGGCCGGAGCCACCTTCACCGAATGCGAGCTCATCGGGCTCACCGCGCACGGGACCAGCCTGCAATCGGCGCGGCTCATCGAGAGCCGGATCGAACGGCTGAACGCCCCCGTGCTGAACGCCTCGCGCTCGACGTGGCGCGAGGTCGAGCTGAGCGGCTCCCGGATCGGCGCACTCGACATCTACGACGCGGGCATCCATTCGACCCGCATCGCCGGCAGCAAGCTCGACTGGATCAACCTGCGCTCCTCGACGCTCGAGGACGTCCTGTTCGAGGACTGCACGATCGAGGAGCTCGACCTCACCGGCGTAACCGCCACCCGCGTCGCCTTCGTCAACTGCCGCGCCGGCAGCCTCGCCCTCGCCCACGCCCGCCTGCGCGACGTGGACCTACGCGGCCTGGAGATGGGCCCGATCAGCAACCTCGAGGGGATGGCCGGCGCGACGATCGATGACGCCCAGCTGACCGCGCTCGCCCCGGCCTTCGCGGCGCATCTCGGGGTGCGGGTCGAATAGCCGGCGGCCGGCGGCACGGGACCGGCCTCAACCGCCCAGACGATGCCTCAGCGCGGCGCGCACGCCCGGCCACTCCCCTGCCAGGATCGAGTAGACGACCGTGTGGCGAACCGTGCCGTCGGGCAGGATCCGATGCGCGCGCAAGATGCCCTCCTGCTGGGCGCCGAGCCGCTCCACTGCCCGGCGCGAGGCGTGGTTGAGGTGGTGGACGCGGAACTCGACGCGGAGACACCCGAGCGTGTCGAAGGCGTGTGTGAGCAGGAGCAGCTTCATCTCGGCGTTGACCCCGGTGCGGTGGGCGGAGGCCGCCAGGTAGGTGTTGCCGATCTCCAGGCCGCGGTCGGCCAGGGCCAGGTTCATGAAGGTGGTCAGTCCCAGCACCCGCCCGTCGGCCGGCCGTACCACCGCCCAGGCGAGGCGGCGGCCGGCGTCGACGTCCCCGCGCAGGGAGGCGACCGAGGCGTCGACCTCGGCGGGTGCGGGGATGTGCGGCGCATAGGGCAGGCGCCAGATCTCCCCGTCGGCCACCGCCGCGCGCAGGCCGTCCGCATGCTCCTCGGCGAGCGGCTCGAGCCGCACCCGCTCTCCGGTCAGCATGACCGGCTCCAGCGCGGCCAGCGGCGTGGTGGGCACCGGCCGGGTCGAGGATTCGCTCACCCGTGCTGCTCGATGGCCATCTCGTAGTACCGCAGCAGGTCGTCCGACGCGTTCTCCCACGAGAACTTCTCCGCCTCGGCGCGGGCGGCCTCGCGGATGGTTCCGCGAAGGCCCGGATCCGAGAGCCGGCTCAGCGCCGCGTCGAGGCTCTCCTCGTTCCCGGAGTCGAACAGCAGGCCGTTGACGCCGTCGGTGACCTGCTCCATCGTCGGCCCGGAGCGGGCGGCGACCACCGGCAGCCCCGAGGCCATCCCCTCGAGGATCACCAGCCCCAGGGTCTCGGTGACCGAGGGGAACACGAACGCGTCGGCGCTGGCGAAGGCCGAGGCGAGCTCCTCGCCCTCCATGAAGCCGGGGAACAGCGTCGAGGTGCCGGCGAAGAGGTTCTCCAGCTCGCTGCGGTAGGGCCCGTCGCCGATGATCGCGAGCGCCACGTCGTCCCGGCGCTCCATCATCGGCCGCAGCGTGTGGATCTCCTTCTCCGCGGCCAGACGGCCGACGAACACCAGCAGCTTCTTCTCCGGATGCCCCTGCGTGAGCCGCTCCCGCATCGCCCCGGAGGCGAAGCCGGGATGGAAGGTCCGGGTGTCCACACCGCGGCGCACCACGTGCAGGTTCGCCAGGCCCTTCTCGGCGAGCTCGGACCGCATCGACTCGGAGGTCGCCAGATTAATGTCGGCCAGGGCGTGGTTGCGCTTGATCTGCCACCACACGGCCGGCTTGCCCCAGGACCACGCCCGGTACAGATCCAGATAGCGCGGGATGTGCGTGTGGTAGCTGGCCACCAGCGGGATCCGCTGGCGATGGGCGGCGTAGGCCCCCGAGGAGGCCAGCAGGATCGGCTGGGCCGCGTGGACCACGTCCGGGTGGAAGCCACGGATGATGCCGTCCACGTTGGGGCTGGGCAGGGTGAACCGCCGGTGCTTGTAGAACGGCAGCGTCACCGGGCGGATGCCCACCACCCGGGCCCCGTGGTGCTTGGTGACCCCGAGGTCCGGGGCGACGACCATGACCTCGTGCCCGTGGTCGACGAACCGCTCGACGGCGTGGCGCAGGCGCGTGACCACGCCGTCGACGGACGGCAGGAACGTCTCCGTGACGATCGCGATCTTCACGGTCGCCGCGTCACTTCCAGGTCACGGTGGGCATGACCAGCTCGCGCTTGACCCGGTCGGTGTTGTTCTGGGCGACCTTGAGGACCTCGACGAGGTGCTCGTCGGTCAGCAGGTGGGGCTCCAGCCCCAGGTCCAGCAGGTTGGTGTTGGTCGCGTTGTAGTAGTGGTCGTACTTCTCCACGCGCGGGTTCTCGGTGGTCGCGAGGTTCGCCTCCAGGCCCAGGTCGCGGGCGACCTTCTGGACCTTCTCGGCCAGCTCCTTGACCGAGAACTGCTCGGTGAACTGGTTGTAGACGCGGAACTCGCCGCGGTCGGCCGGGTTCTCGCAGGCGATCTCGATGCAGCGCACGGTGTCCTGGATGTCCAGGTAGCCGCGGGTCTGGCTGCCGTTACCGTAGACGGTGAGGTCGTGGCCGATGGCCGCCTGGATGATGAAGCGGTTCAGGGCCGTGCCGAAGACCGCGTCGTAGTCGAAGCGGTTGACCAGGCGCGGGTCCAGGCGGGTCTCGTCGGTCTCCAGGCCGTAGACGACGCCCTGGTTCAGGTCCGTGGCGCGGATGCCCCAGATGCGGCAGGCGAACATGATGTTGTCGCTGTCGTGGACCTTGGTGAGGTGGTAGAACGAGCCGGGCTGCTTGGGGAAGGGCAGACGGTCCGTGCGGCCCTTGTGCTCGATCTCGATCCAGCCCTCCTCGATGTCGATGTTGGGCTGGCCGTACTCCCCCATCGTGCCGAGCTTGACGAGGTGGCAGTCCGGGGCGTGGTCCTTGATGGCCCACAGGACGTTCAGGGTGCCCTCGACGTTGTTGCGGTGGTTCTCGATCGCGTGCTCGCGGTCGATCATCGAGTACGGGGCGCTGCGGTGCTCGGCGAAGTGCACGAAGGACTCGGGCTGGATGTCCTCGAACAGGGAGGTCACCGCGTCGTAGTCGGTGAGGTCGGCGATCCGGACCGCGATGTCCTTGCCGGAGACCTCCTTCCAGGCCGCCACCCGCTCCTCGAGGGAGAGGATCGGGGTCATGGAGTTCGATCCCAGCTCCTCGTCGATCTCGCGACGCACCAGGTTGTCCACGATCGTGACGTCGTGACCCTTCTGCGACAGGTACAGGGCAGTGGGCCAGCCACAGAATCCGTCTCCACCGGCGACGACGATCTTCATCTCGAGAGTCCTCCAAAAGGTCCAGGTCCCGGCCTGCGGATGGGGTCCGCATCCGGATGGTGCAACAGCGAGTCGGCTCTAAACGTAGCCGAGGACGCAGGCCGCTCAAAGACGGCCGCCGCCCGCGGTGAACAGCCGGGGAACAGGCCGTGACGAACGCGTCCGACGACGGACCGGCGGCCCGATTCACCACGGCGGACGCCACTGTAGCGTCCCTGGCCGGGCAGTTCTGACGCGGGCCCCGCGGACGGCCGGAGACCTACCTCCCGGTCGCCCTCGCTCGCCGCGGGTCAGCCGCGCGAGTCACCCCGCGCGAGCCAACGCCGCGAGTCACCCGCGCGCGATCCGCAGCGTCTTGATCTCGAAGGGGCGGAAGGCCAGCTCCACGCTGCCGTCCTCACCGCGCGTCAGCGCCGAGCGGACAGCGGGGGCGTCCTCGCCGAAGGGCTGCTCGAGCAGGTCGACGACCGAGACGGCCGTCCCGAGCGCCCCGTCCAGCCTCACCGTCGCCGACGCACGGGCGCCCTCGGACTCGTACAGCCGCACCACGAGATCACCGGAACGGTCCTCGGCCAGCTTCACCGTCTCCATCAGCACGCTCGGGGAATCGACGGCGACCAGCGGCGCGGCGGCGGCCGGCGCACCGGCGCCGCCGAGGAAGCGCTCGGGCAGGTTGATCCGGTACCCCTCCTCGATGGCCTCGCGGATCCCCGCCCCGGGCCGCACCGCGACCCGCAGCGTGTACGTCCCGTGGTCGGCGCCGGGGTCGGGGTACTCCGGGGCGCGCACCAGGGTGAGCCGGGTCGTGGTGGTGGTCCCGCCGTCGTCCTCGCGCACGGTGCGCAGCACGTCGTGGCCGTAGGTGGAGTCGTTGGCGATGGCCACCCCGTAGTCGCCCTCGGCGAGGTGGACCCAGCGGTGGGCGCAGGTCTCGAAGCGGGCGAAGTCCCAGCTGGTGTTCACGGGGATGGGCCGGTCGAGGTGGCCGAACTGGATCTCGCTGCTGAGGTGGGCGGCGCGCACGTCGAGGGGGAAGGCGAGTTTGAGGGCCTTCTTGCGCTCGCGCCAGTCGATGTCGTGGATGATCTCCAGCGACTCGTCGTCCGGGCGCAGCCGGTAGGTCTTGACGATGGTGGACCCGGCGCCGGTGACGCCGGAGGTCTCGGCCCCGTCGGCCAGCGCGGTGGTGTAGGTGAAGGAGACCCGCACGCCGGCGTCGGCCTCGCTGACCTCGACGTCGGTGGGGGTCTCGAGGTCCCGCACCACGTGGCGGTAGAACTCGTCGATGTCCCAGGCGTCCCAGGCGTTGGGGGTGTCGCGGTGCAGCTGCAGCAGCGCGCCGCGGCTGCCGGGGGCGATGGCCTCGCGGCCGCTCGCGCGGTCCACCAGCGAGGAGATCGCCCCGGAGGGATCCAGCACCGCGCGCACCGAGGCGTTCTCGATGGTGATGGTCCCGCCCTCGCGGATGACGACCACCGCTTCCTGGCCGTTGCTGACCGTCCCGGCGGAGTAGGCGGGAACGCCGCGGCGGGCGACGGGCGCAGTGTTCAGCAGCGTCCGGGAGGGGCAGCCGCCCTCCGCATCGGGTCCGTCAGCGGGCGTCTCGGGCCCTGTGCCCTTCGCGTCGCTCTCCGCGTCCCCGGCGCCGAGTGCGGACAGCGACTGCTCGATGATCCGTTCAGCGCGCTCGGCGATCCGGGCGTGCTGCTGCTCCGCCTCGCGGTGAACCCACGCGATCGAGGAGCCGGGGAGGATGTCGTGGAACTGGTTCAGCAGCGTGTCGTGCCACAGCGCCTCGAGCTCGTCGTACGGGTAGTCGTACCCGGCGCGGATCGCGGCGAGGGAGGCCAGGAACTCGGCCTCGTGCAGCACGTGCTCGCTGCGGCGGTTGCCCTGCTTGGTGCCCAGCTGCGCGGAGTAGGTGCCGCGGTGCAGCTCGAGGTAGAGCTCCCCGTTCCACACCGGGGCGTCGGGGTACTCCTCCCTCGCGCGCTCGAAGAAGTCCTCGGCGGTGCCGAACTCGACGCGCGGGGAGCCCTCGAGGTCGGAGGCCCGGCGGCCGGCGGCCAGCATCTCGCGGGTGGGTCCGCCGCCCCCGTCGCCGTGGCCGAACAGGTCCATCCCGATGCTCGCGCGGCCCTTCTCCTTGAAGTTCCGCTCGAAGTAGGCAAGCTCGGCGCCGCTGAGGTCGCCGTTGTAGGTGTCGGCCGGCGGGAAGTGGGTGAAGACGCTGGTGCCGTCCAGGCCCTCCCAGCGGAAGGTGTGGTGGGGGAAGGTGTTGGTCTGGTTCCAGCTGACCTTCTGGGTCAGGAAGAACTCCTGGCCGGCGAGCGCGGCGATCTGCGGCAGCGCGGCGGAGTAGCCGAAGGAGTCCGGCAGCCACGTCTCCCGCGTCTCGACCCCGAAGTTCTCCCGGAAGAACCGCTTGCCGGCGATGAACTGGCGGGCCATGGCCTCGGAGCCGGGCATGTTGGTGTCCGACTCGACCCACATGCCGCCGACGGGCACGAAGCGCCCCTCGGCGACGTGCTCGGTGATCCGGGCGAACAGCTCGGGGTAGCGGTCCTTCAGCCACTGGTACTGCTGGGCGGAGGAAGCGGAGAAGGTGAGGTCCGGGTCCTGCTCGAGCAGCGTGGCGACGTTGGAGAAGGTGCGGGCGACCTTGCGGACGGTCTCGCGCACGGGCCACAGCCAGGCGGAGTCGATGTGGGCGTGGCCGGTGGCCAGCACGGTCAGCGCCGAGGAGCCGGCCGGTCGCTGCAGCGCGGGGCTCAGCACGTCCCGGGCGGCCTCGGCGGTGCCGGGCAGGTCGTCCGGGTCGACGATGTCGCAGGCGGCCTCGAGGGCGCGCAGGATCTCGTGGCGGCGCTGGCTGGTCTCCGGCAGCTCGGCCATCAGCCCGCTGAGGGCGCGGACGTCCTCGACGAGCTCCCAGATCCGGGTGTCGCGGCGGGCGAGGTGGAGCTGGGAGATCGAGTACAGCTCCTCCTCGGGGATGGTCGCGAGGTCACCGAGCGGGGTGGGGGCGAACGACCATCCGCCCGAGACGGTGGGATTCGCGGCGCACTCGAGGTAGAGGTCGACCTCCTGGCCGGCGGCCAGGGGCAGGTACCGGTTGAAGGGGTTGATGGCCTTCAGCGGGACCCCGTCGGGGGTGAAGGCGAGCGCCTCGGCCTGGAATCCGGGCATGCCGGTGAAGGCGAGGTCGACGAGGAGCTCGGGCGCGGAGGCGTCGTCGTCGGCCCACTCCGCGGGGACGGTGCCGGTGATGTGCAGCCAGGTGGTCGACCAGGGACGGCCCAGCGGCGCGCCGATCTCGATCGGCGCGTAGGGCGAGTCCTCCGCCGCATCCGCGCCGATGGCCTCGTGCGGGGGCACCGGCTCGCCGGGGAGGCGGTGGGCGGTGATCCGGACCGGGGCGGTCTCCTGGTAGATGCCGGGAACGAGGTGGTCGCGGGTGACGCGGCGGATCCTGGCCTCGGTGAGTTCCCTGTCGTCGAACATGAAGGTGCTCCTCAGGGCGCGCTCGGCGCCAGCTGATGGGGCCGGGCGGTGCCGGCAGACGGGTTCGCGGGGCGGCGGGCCGAGCCGCCGCCGATGGCCGAGCTTAGCGACCGCATGAGCCGTGCGTCACGTCCGCGGGCTCAGGCTCGCCGGGCGTGGGCGGCCAGGACGGCGTCGGCCAGGCGCGGCATCACCTCGCGGTGGGCGTCGCAGAAGTCGTGGGAGGTGCCGACCACGAGGGCGAGATCGGCCGCATGGTCCACCCAGAACGCGGTGCCCCGCATCCCGAAGTGCCCGACGGTCTCCTCGCTGTTGGCGGTCCCCGTCCAGTGCGGCGACTTGGCCCCGCGCACCTCGAACCCCAGCCCGAAGGGGTTCGGGCTCTGCTTGCCGAAGCCCGGCATGATGCCCACCAGCTCCGGGAACGACGGGGTGGTCGCGGCGGTGAACCACTCCGGCTCCAGCAGCGTCGGGCGCAGCACCTCCGCGGCGAAGCGCGCCAGGTCGCTCAGGGGGCCGCGGGCGCCGACGGAGGCCGAGCCGCCCCATTCCAGGCGGCTCATCCCCAGCGGGCGCGCGACCTTCTCCCCCACCCAGTCCCCGAAGTCACAGCCCGTGGCTCGCTCGATGTGGCGGGCGGCCTCGTCGATGCCGAAGTTGGAGTAGTGGCGACGTTGCCCGGGCGCCTGCAGCGTCCCGTCGGACTCGTAGAAGTACCCGGAGGCGTGGGCCAGCAGGTGGCGCAGCGTCGCGCCGGGCGGGCCCACCTCGTCGTCGAGGCCGACGTACCCCTCCTGCAGCGCGATCGCGCTCGCGTACCCGGTGAGGGTCTTGGTCACCGAGCGCCAGCGGCGCGGCAGGTCGAGGTCGCCGCGCTGCTCACGCACCCCGTCGGGCCCGAGCACGATCGCGGCGGCCTCGAAGCCGAAGTCCTCCAGCAGATCGAGGGCGCTCATCGCGCGGAGTCGCCGAAGCGGGCGAGGATCTCGTCGCTGAGGCCGGGCCAGATCTCCACGTGCCGGGAGCCGAAGGGCTCGGCGCCGAGGAAGGCGGCGGCCAGGGAGCGCGTCGGGTCGACCCACAGGAAGGAGCCGGACTGGCCGAAGTGCCCGAAGGTCTCGGGGGCGGCGGCGGTGCCGGTCCAGTGCGGATCCTTGCCGTCCCGGATCTCGAACCCCAGGCCCCAGTCGTTGGGCTTCTGGCGCCCGTAGCCGGGCAGGATGCCGGCCAGCCCCGGGAACTGGACGGCGCTCGCCTCGCGCCACAGCTCCCGCGAGATCAGGGTGGGCTCGAGCAGCTCCCGGCCGACGGCCAGCAGGTCCCGGATGCTGCCGCGGTATCCGGCCGCCGGGGAGCCGGTGACCTCGACGTCGCGCAGTGAGAGCCCCTGGACGACGGTCTGCTCCATCCAGTCCTCGTACTCGTACCCGGTGGACTGCTCGACGTGGGCGGCGAGGACCTCGAAGCCGGTGTTGGAGTAGATGCGGCGGGTGCCGGGCGCGGCGACGGTCGACTCCCCGTCGAAGGCGTAGCCGGCGGTGTGCGCCAGCAGGTGGCGGACGGTGGCGCCCTCGGGTCCCGCGGGCTCGTCGAGGTCCACGAGCCCGCGCTCGACGGCGACCAGCACGCCGAGCGCGGCGAGCGGCTTGGAGACGCTGGCCAGATCCCACACCCGCTCGACATCGCCCTGGGTGTGCACGGTGGCGCCGGCGTCGGTGACGCCGAGGGCGTGCTCGAAATCGGCGTCGACCGGGATCTCGGGCCGGCGGGCCTGGCCGGACCGGTCAGGCCGGCGGGGCTGGTCGGGCGGGGGCTGGCTCGCGGTCTCCACGCCTCAAATATGGCACGGGGGCCCGTCCGCCGCGGGCCCGACGGACCGGCCCGCGCTGCTGACCCACTGGAAACCAGGTGCCGACCTGCGGCGTCACAGAACCCTCACAAGAATCTCGGAGACCAGTCGACTTTTCCCCTTGTTTGCACTTCCTTGACCCGTGCAGGATGAAGCCCACATCTCGTACAGGTGCCCAGAAAATCAGTCCGTCAGGGGAGAACAGAGGGGAAGAGATCATGTCGATCATCACCAGAAGCAGTGCACGAGCAAGCGGCCCGGCCGCGCCCGGCCGTTCCAGGACACCGACCCGCCGCACCCTGCTGCTCGGGGTGGGCACGCTGGGCGCCGGGCTCGCCGTGGGCGCCGGCCCCGCCGCCGCGGCCCCGACGCTGCGCAAGGGGGACCGCAGCTCGGACGTGACGGCCCTGCAGGAGGACCTGACTTCGCTGAACTACTGGTGCGGCGAGGCCGACGGCAGCTTCGGGCACATCACCGAGCAGGCCGTGTTCGCCCTGCAGAAGGCGGGAGGCCTGGCCACGGACGGCGTCGTCGGCCCGGACACGTACGGCGCGATCGCGGACGGCGTCCAGCCGAGCCGGGAGCAGACCGAGGGGTACAGCTTCGAGGTCGATCTCAGCACGCAGCTGATCACCGCCACCTGGGACAGCGACCTGCGGTACATCCTGAACACCTCCACCGGCAGCGGCGAGGAGTACTACTCCGACGGGCGCTGGAAGACGGCGACCACGCCGGAGGGCGACTTTGAGATGTACTCCTTCTACCCCGACGGCTGGCAGTCCGGCTCGCTGGGGGACCTGTACCGCCCCGGGTACTACGACCGCGGCTGGGCCATCCACGGATCCACGTCGATCCCGACCTACCCGGCCTCCCACGGCTGCTGCCGCATCTCCACCGCCGCCACCGACATGCTGTGGTCGCGCGGCTGGATGGTCGAGGGCCGTCGCGTCCACGTCCACGCCTGACCTGCCCGCCGGGAGTCCTTTACGGTTCCTGCACGAATCCCTTGCTGCCCCACCGCTCCGTCGGCGGGTCGATGACCTGGCCACGCGCTACGATCGGGAGGGCGAACAGCCCCGTCGGCCGGCGGGGTGCAGGGACAGCGACAGCGAAGGACCACCGTGGGGATCTTGGATCGGATCGAGCGCGGCCTCGACCGCGGCGTGACGAGCGTGTTCTCGCCGGGGCGCGGGCAGCTGAAACCCCTCGACCTCGCGCAGGGGCTCAAGCGCGAGTGCGACGACCAGATCCAGGTGCTCGACCGCACCCGGACCCTGGCGCCGAACGTGTACACGATCTATCTCCATTCCCAGGACTTCGACCGCTTCGCCTCCTGGCAGGACACCCTGATCGACGAGCTGCAGCGACTGCTCATGGAGCACGCCGAGAAGCAGCGCTACATGTTCGCCGGCGGCGTCGTGGTGGGCCTGGAGCGCGACGACGAGGTCCGCCCCGGCCGTTTCGAGACCGAGTCCCGCACCGAGCGCGGCAGCGTGGCCCCCGCCACCGGCGCCGCCCGCTCCGGGGCAGGATCCAGCCCCATCGTCGAGATCGACGGCCAGCAGTACCTGCTGACGGGGCCGGTGACGGTGATCGGCCGCGGCGGCGACGCGGACATCATCCTCGAGGACACCGGGGTCTCCCGCCATCACCTGGAGCTGCGCACCGACGGCGAGGGCGCGCTGGTGGCGACCGACCTCGGCTCGACCAACGGCACCTTCGTCGACGGCGAGCGGATCCGCACGCCGGTCACCCTGCAGGACCGTTCGCTGATCAAGATCGGCCGCACCCGCCTGACCGTGCTGCTCCCGGCCGCCGGCCCGGTCAGCTGGTGACCGGGTGACGATCACATGAGCGAACTGACCCTCGTCGCCCTCCGCCTGGGCTTCGTCCTGGCGCTGTGGGTGTTCGTGATCATCGCGGTGCTGGTGCTGCGCAACGACCTGTTCGGGACCACGGTCGTGACCCGCTCCAGCCGCGATCCGCGCCGTGAGCAGCGCCCTGCCTCCACCGCTCCCGGCGGGAACTCCTCGCGGTCCGACGCCGACCCGTCCGCGCTGCGCACCGACCCGGAGGTCACGGCCACCGCGATGGTCGTCACCGCCGGTCCCCTGCGCGGGACCTCGCTCACGCTGGGTTCCACCCCGATCCTGATCGGACGTGCCCCCGAGTGCACCCTCGTGCTCGATGACGACTACGCCTCGAACCGCCACGCCCGCGTCTTCCAGCGCGAGGGCGAGTGGATGGTGGAGGATCTGGGCTCCACCAACGGCACCCTGGTCTCCGGCCGGCGCATCGAAGGATCCGTACCGTTCAGGCCCGGTGCTCAGGTGCGGATCGGCCGCACCGAGATCGAGCTGAGACGAGGTCCGCGATGAGCATCGCCCTGCGGTACGCCGCCCGCTCCGACGTCGGCCTCGTGCGGTCCAACAACCAGGACTCCGGCTACGCGGGCAGTCACCTGCTGGTGGTCGCCGACGGCATGGGCGGCCACGCCGGCGGCGACGTCGCCTCCTCCGTCGCCATCGGGCGGCTGGCCGGGCTCGACTCGGACACGCCCGCCTCGGACATCGTCGCGACCCTCGAGGAGTCCGTGCTCGATGCCAACCAGGAGATCCTGCGCCGGGCGCGCGACGAGCCGCAGCTGCGGGGCCTGGGCACCACCATCACCGCCCTGCTGCGCGCCGAGGGCAAGTTCGCCCTCGCCCATATCGGCGACTCCCGCGCCTACCTGCTGCGCGAGGAGGAGACCACCCAGGTCACCAAGGACCACACCTTCGTCCAGCGCCTGCTGGACGAGGGCCGGCTGACCGAGGAGGAGGCCGAGCGCCATCCTCAGCGCTCGGTGCTGATGCGCGTGCTCGGCGACGTCGACGCCGACCCCGAGCTGGATCTGTCGCTGCGCCCGGCCCATCCGGGCGACCGCTGGATGCTGTGCTCGGACGGCCTGTCGGGCCTGGTCTCGCTGGACACGATCGACGCCACCCTCAAGGAGTTCGCCGATCCCGGCGAGTGCGCCGACGAGCTGGTCCAGCTGGCCCTGAAGGGCGGCGGCCCCGACAACATCACCTGCATCGTCGCCGACGTCATCGATCTCGACGAGCTGCCCCGCGGTGAGGAGGCCCCGTCCTCCGCCCCGCAGATCGTGGGCTCGGCGGCGCGCAACCGCAATCAGCCCACCGCCGCCTCCGGCCCCGCCGCGAAGGCGGCCGCACTGACCCGCGAGGAGCCGGAGGTCCCCTACGAGGACGAGGACTTCTCCGAGGACGAGCCGCCGCGGCGCAGCCCCTGGCCCGCGCTGGTGGCGATGGTGCTGCTGGTCGCGCTGCTGGGCGGTGTGCTGTGGGCGGGGTACGCCTGGTCCCAGCGGCAGTACTACGTGGGCACCGACGGCACCGACGTGGTCCTCTACCAGGGCCTGTCCCAGGATCTCGGCCCGATCTCGATGTCCGACCCGGTGGAGGTCACCGACGTGGCCCTGGACGATCTTCCCGAGGCGACCCGTCAGCAGGTCGAGAACACGATCTCGGCGAGCGACCGGGACTCGGCCGAGGCGATCATCGACCGCCTCGAGCAGGTCGCCGCCGCGAACCGGCCGCCTCCCAGCTCTCCCGCCCCCTCCGACGGTGGAGGCCCCTCCGACGGCGGAGGGATCGGCGGGAGCACCGGCGGCGGCGCGAGCCCCGGCCCGGGTGAGGAGACCTAGTGGCCACCATCGTGTCCTACACCGCTCGCCCGCGCCGGCTGACCCAGGCCGCGCTGCTGGCGTTCGCGGTCGTGATCGGCCTGGGCGCCTACGCCCTGGTGGGTCTGGGGCGCTACGAGGAGCTGCCGGCGAACCTGCCGCAGTACGCCATCGGCGCCGTGGTGCTCGCCGGGGCGCTGCAGATCGCGGTCATGTGGCGCGCACCGTACGCGGACCCGGTGATCCTGCCCGTGGTGGTGCTGCTGAACCTGCTGGGCATCGCGGTGATCGAGAGCGTCCACGCCGCCCATGAGATCTACTCGGTGCGCTCTTCCGGCAGCGCCGACCGGCAGATGCTGTGGGCCGCGATCGGGGTGATGCTGTGCGTGGGCGTGCTCGTGCTCCTGCGCGATCACCGCCACCTGCGCCGCTACTCATGGATCTCCGCGGTCACCGGTGCCGTGCTGCTGCTGCTGCCCCTGCTGCCGGTGATCGGCTCCGCGCGCTACGGCTCCCAGATCTGGATCTCGATCGGCAGCTACAGCTTCCAGCCTGCCGAGCTGGCCAAGATCGCCTTCGCGATCTTCTTCGCCGGCTACCTGGTCTCCCGCCGCGACACCCTCGCCCTGGCCGGGCCCAAGGTGCTCGGCATCCACCTGCCCCGCTGGTCCGACTTCGGCCCGATCCTGGTGGCCTGGGGTTTCGCGATGGCGGTGCTCGTGTTCCAGACCGACCTGGGCACCTCGCTGATGTTCTTCGGCCTGTTCGTGGTGATGCTGTACGTGGCCACGGACCGTCTGAGCTGGCTGGTGATCGGGGCCGTGCTGTTCCTGCCGCCGGCCATCTTCGCGGCCACCCAGATGGGCCACGTCAAGACGCGCATCACCTGCTGGCTGGACCCGCTCTCCAGCGCGAACTTCAGCACCTGCGAGCAGATCGGTCAGGGCCTGTTCGGGCTCGCCAACGGCGGGATCACCGGCGCCGGCCTGGGTGAGGGACGGCCCGACGTGGTGCCCTTCGCCGAGTCCGACTTCATCTTCGCCTCCTTCGCGGAGGAGCTGGGGCTGGTCGGCGCCTTCGCCCTGCTGCTGCTGTACCTGCTGCTGGTCCAGCGCGCCGTGCGCGCCGCCGTCGGCATCTCCGACGGGTTCGGGACCCTGCTGGCCGGCGGTCTCGGCTTCGTCCTCGCCCTGCAGGTGTTCGTCGTCGTCGGCGGCCTCACCCGGGTGATCCCCCTGACCGGCCTCACGCTGCCGTTCCTGGCCGCCGGCGGCAGCTCGCTGGTGTGCAACTGGATCGTCGCGGGCATCCTGGTGCGGCTCTCGGACGCCGCCCGCCGGCCCGCCGCCCGCAACGTGCCCGGGGCGAACGGCACCGGCGGCGAGACCGCACGGCCGGTCCCGCACGGCACCGGCGGGGAGGTGATGGCGTGAACAGGCCCCTGCGCCATGTGTGGCTGGTGATCAGCGTGCTGTTCGTGCTGCTGTTCACCTCCACCACCTATTTCCAGGTCGTCGCCCAGGACCGGCTGAACGCCCACGGCGAGAACGACCGCACCCGCTACAACGAGTACGGCCGCCACCGCGGCCCGATCGTGGTCGACGGCGAGGTGATCGCGAGCTCACAGGAGTCCGGGGACACCTACGGGTACCTGCGCGGCTACGACCCCGGAGCCATGTACGCCCCGGTCACGGGCTACTACTCGGTGGTCTACGGCTTCTCCGGCATCGAGCGGGCCCTGAACGACACGCTGTCCGGTGAGGCCGATGCGCTGTTCTACCACCGCATCTCCGACATCCTCTCGGGCAAGCAGGGCCGGGGGGCGACGGTCGAGCTGACGCTGGACTCCGGCGCCCAGGAGGCCGCGTGGGAGGCGCTGGACGGCCGCCGCGGCTCCGTGGTCGCGCTGGACCCGGAGACCGGGGCGATCCTGGCCATGGTCTCCTCCCCCAGCTACGACCCCAACCGACTGGCCTCCCACAACATCGGGGCGGTCCAGGACGCCTGGACGGAGCTGAACGAGGATCCCCAGCGCCCGCTGACCAACCGCGCCATCGGCGGGGACCTCTACCCGCCCGGCTCGGCGTTCAAGCTCGTCGTCGCCGCGGCCGCCCTCGAATCCGGCACGGCCACCGCGGACTCGGTGATCCCGGGGCCGGGGACGTACCAGCTGCCGAACTCGTCGTCGGTGATGAACAACCATGCCGGCGGCGGCACCGAGCCCTGCGGGCCCGGTGAAGAGTCCACCCTGGCCGACGCCCTGCGCCAGTCCTGCAACACCTCCTTCGCGCTGCTCGGGCAGAAGGTCGGCGAGGACCAGCTGCGAAGCACCGCCGAGGAGTTCGGCTTCGGTCAGCGCCTGGAGATCCCGCTGTCGGTCACGCCGTCCTCGATCGGCACCGATCTCGATCCCGCCCAGCTCGCCACCACGTCGATCGGGCAGTTCGAGACCCGGGTGACGCCGCTGCAGATGGCCATGGTCGCCGGCACCTTCGCCAACGACGGGGTGGTGATGCAGCCGCAGCTGGTCCAGGCCGTGCGCACCAGCGACCTCTCCACGGTGGCCGAGCTGACCCCGGACGAGCTCGGCCAGCCGGTCAGCGCCGCCAACGCCGCCCAGATGCGCCAGATGATGGTCGGCGTCGTCGAGGACGGGACCGGGACGGCCGCGGCCGTCGACGGCGTGGAGGTCGGCGGCAAGACCGGCACCGCGCAGTGGGGCCAGGACCGCGCGGCCCACTCCTGGTTCGTGGGCTACGGGCAGACCGACGAGCAGAAGGTGGCGCTCTCGGTCGTGGTCGAGGAGGGCGGATACGGGTCGCAGACGGCGGCACCGATCGCCCAGGACGTGATGGAGGCGGTGATCGATCCATGAGGACCGAACCAGGACTCGTGCTCGAAGGGCGCTACGAGCTGACCTCGCTCATCGCCACCGGCGGCATGGGACAGGTCTGGAAGGGCCAGGACCAGGAGCTCGATCGCAAGGTGGCCGTCAAGGTGCTGCGCGAGGAGTACGCCGGGGACGAGGGCTTCCTCAAGCGCTTCCGCGCCGAGGCCCGCCACACCGCCGCCCTCTCGCACGACGCGATCGCCGCCCTGTACGACTACGGCGAGCTGGACGGGCGCGCCTACATCGTCATGGAGCTCTGCCCCGGCCGGCCGCTGTCGGACATCATCGAGGAGAACCCCGGCGGGCTGCCCGAGAAGCGGGTCATCTCGATCCTCATCGAGCTCGCCCGCGCGCTGGATGCCGCCCACTCCAAAGGGGTCGTCCACCGCGACGTGAAGCCGGAGAACGTGCTGGTCGACGAGGACAACGGCTGGTCGATGAAGATCACCGACTTCGGGATCGCCCGCAGCAAGGACCAGGCCCGGCTGACCAAGACCGGCCTGGTGATGGGCACCGCCCAGTACCTCTCCCCCGAGCAGGCGATGGGCAAGCAGGCCACCTCCCTCTCGGACATCTACGCCCTGGGGATCGTGGCCTACGAGATGCTCGCCGGCCACCGGCCCTTCACCGGCTCCAGCCAGGTCGAGATCGCCATGGCCCAGGTCAAGCAGCAGCCCCCGGAGCTGCCCGAGTCGATCAACGAGGACCTGCGGCGCCTGGTGATGATGACGCTGGCCAAGGCCCCGGCCAACCGCCCCCGTTCGGCGGCGGCGGTGGCCCGGATCCTGGAGGCCATCCAGCGCGGCGTGGAGCCGCGCTTCACCACCGGCGCGATCCCGGTCACCCGGGTCGAGGACCACGACTGGACCGGTGAGAACGCCGTGCGCGGCGAGGGCGGCACCGGGGAGCGTCCGCGCACCGGGCCGGGCGCCTCGCCGACGGGGACCCGGACCGCCGCGATGCCGCTGCCGCTGTCGGGCCGGGGCCGAGGGGTCCGGCACCGCTCCGGCGCGTCGGCGACCTCGGCGCGCTCTGCTGCGTCGGCCGGTTCCGCTGCGTCGGCTGTCTCTGCCGGGTCCGCGCGCTCCGCGGCGTCCCCGTCACCGGCGCCGCGCACCTCGTCGCGGGAGCGGACCGCAGACCGGTCGTCCCGGGACGGGACGCCGGGCGGGGTGGACACCGCCGCCTCGGCCCGGACCGTGCGGGGCACCTCGACGGGCCGACGGATCGGGCCACTGTCCCTGCCCGGGCTGATCCTGGTGATCCTCGTGGTGGTGGTCATCGCGGTCGCGGTCGCCGGAGGAATGGGATGGTTGCCCCTGGGCGCGACGGGGCTCGGCCCCGTCGACCAGTTCGACCGGTTCGACCAGGTCGGGCCCGGGGAGACGGTGTCAGCACGTACGATGAACGGATCGGTCGGTGTCGGCCACGGCACGAGGACAGGTGTGGAGTGAGCGAAGAGAACGTGGTCCTGGGAGGCCGCTACGTGCTGGGGCGCATCCTCGGGACAGGCGGCATGGCCGAGGTGTTCCTGGCGGAGGACACCCGCCTGCACCGCACGGTCGCCGTCAAGGTGCTGCGCTCCGATCTGGCCCGGGATTCCAATTTTCAGGAGAGGTTCCGCCGTGAGGCGCACAGCGCCGCCTCGCTGAACCATCCCTCGATCGTCGCCGTGTACGACACCGGCGAGGAGCACCAGAGCACGGTCACCGGCGCCGACGTCACCATCCCCTACATCGTGATGGAGTACGTCCACGGCACCACGCTGCGCGAGCACGTCGACCCCCCGATGGACGCCCATCAGGCCGGGGAGGTCATGGCCGCGCTGCTCAGCGCCCTGGAGTACTCGCACCGGGCCGGGATCGTCCACCGCGACATCAAGCCGGGCAACGTGATGATCACCGACTCGGGCGCGGTCAAGGTCATGGACTTCGGCATCGCCCGTGCGGTCGCCGACGCCACCAGCGCGATGACGGCCACCCAGGCCGTGATGGGCACCGCCCAGTACCTCTCGCCGGAGCAGGCCCGCGGCCAGCTGGTCGATGCCCGCTCGGACATCTACTCCGCCGCGTGCGTGATGTACGAGATGCTCACCGGGCGCCCGCCGTTCACCGGCGACACCCCGGTCTCCATCGCCTACCAGCACGTGCGCGAGGAGCCTCAGCCCCCGTCGGCCTACAACCCCGCGATCACGCCCGCGCTGGATGCCGTGATCCTCACGGGCCTGGCCAAGGACCGCGAGAAGCGCTACCCCAGCGCCGTCGCGTTCTCCCGCGACATCGCCGCCGCCGTCTCCGGCCGCACCCCGGCACTGGTCGCCGGGGCCGTCCCGGCAGGGTCCGACGCCGAGGCAACCACCGTGCTGGGCCCGGTCGGCGACGCCACCGAGGCCCTGCCGGCGATGAGCGCTGCCGGCGCGGCCGCCGGGGCGGGAGCGGCCACGACCACGCGGGCCGCGGACTGGAGCAGCGGCGCGCCCGCTGAGCCCACCGGTCTCACTCCCCACTCCCCCGCGGAGGTCGAGGAGGAGCCGAAGCGCAAGCGCCCCTGGTGGCTGATCATCCTGGTCCTGCTCGCCGTCCTCGCCCTGATCGCCGCCGCGCTGGTCTACTTCAATCCGTTCGGACCCTCCGAGCCGGAGACGGTGGCGGTGCCGGCCGTGGCCGGGGAGACCGAGGACGAGGCCCGCACGATCCTCGACGAGGCCGGGCTCGAGGCCGAGTTCAGCCAGGTCGCCTCCCAGGACGTGGAGGCCGGGACCGTCATCGAGACCGATCCGCCGGAGGGCGAGGAGGTCGAGGTCGGCTCCACCGTGGCGGTGACCGTCTCCGCCGGTCCGGAGGCGGTGGAGGTCCCCGACGTCACGGACATGAGCCGCGAGGAGGCCGAACAGGCCCTCGAGGACGCCGGGCTCGACTCCGAGGTCGCCGGCGAGGAGGATGCGGCGAAGGAGCGCGGCACCGTGCTGCGGTCCGATCCGCAGGGCGGCACCAGCACCGAGCGCGGCACCGTGGTGCAGCTGACCGTCGCCTCGGGCGACGTCGAGATCCCCAACGTCGAGGGCGTCGCCCTGGAGCAGGCCCAGGAGTCCCTGGAGGCGCGCGGCTTCGAGGTCGCCTCCTCCGAGCGGGAGGACGCCGAGGCGGACCCGGGCACGGTGCTCACCCAGACGCCCACCGCCGAGAGCGGGACCGCGCCGTACGGCTCCCGGGTCGACCTGGTGGTGGCCGCGGCGCCCGGCCCCGTGGCGGTTCCCAACGTCACCGGCCGCACGCTCGAGGAAGCCCAGCAGGTGCTCGGCGATGAGGGCTTCGGCACCGTCACGGAGCGGGAGAACTCCGACAGCGTGGAGGAGGGACGGGTGATCCGCACCGACCCCGAGGCCAACGAGGACGCCGAGCGCGGCTCGACCGTGACCATCGTGGTCTCCGACGGGCCGGAGGCCACGCCCTCGCCGACCCCCAGCGACTCACCGAGCCCGTCGCCCAGCGACACCCCGAGCGAGACGCCCAGCGAGACGCCGAGCGAGACGCCGAGTGAGGAGACCGGCGGCGGGAACGGCAACGGTGGCGGCAACGGCAACGGTGGCGGCAACGGCAATGGCGGCGGCGGAAACGGCGGCGGCAACGTCGACGAGGCCGTCGGAGGAGGAAACGGTGGCGACTGATACCTCTCCGGCTCGCGTGCTGGTCATCGACAACTACGACAGCTTCGTCTACACGATCGTCGGGTACCTCCAGCAGATGGGCGCCCGGACCGTCGTGGTGCGCAACGACGAGGTCCCCGCCGACGAGGCGGGCGCCGTCGACCTCACCGGATTCGACGGGGTGCTCATCTCCCCCGGTCCCGGCAACCCGACCACGGCCGGCCGCACCCTCGAGGTGATCGGCGCCTGCGCCGAGGGATCCGTGCCGATGCTCGGAGTCTGCCTGGGCCATCAGGCGCTGGGTCAGTACTTCGGGGCCACCGTCGGCCATGCCCCGCAGCTCATGCACGGGCGCACCAGCGACCTCACCCATGAGGGGCGCAGCGTCTTCGCCGGGGCCCCGTCGCCGATGACGGCGACCCGCTATCACTCGCTGACCGTCGTGCCCGAGACGATCCCCGAGGTCCTCGAGATCACCGCCCGCACCGCCGATGGCATGGTGATGGGCCTGGTCCACCGCGAGCTCCCGCTGCACGGCGTCCAGTTCCACCCCGAGTCGGTGCTCACCGAGAACGGGCACCTGATGCTGGCGCGGTTCCTCGAGCTGTGCGACGGCATCGACGCCGCCGAGCGCTCCGCGGGGCTGAAGCCCCTCATGACCGCCGGCTGAGCACGCGGCGGCACGGGTCAGACGGCCGGCGCACCGGTCTGGCCGGGGGCTCCGCGGGAGCCGACGAGTCCGTCGTTCAGCGGCACGTAGGGCGCGATCGCGGGGAAGACCCACCCGAACAGGGCCACCACGATCGCAGCCAGCAGCAGCACGGTGATCACGATGCGCGCCCAGCGGGGGCCGGGCAGGTGCCGGAACAGCCAGGCGTACATCAGCTCTCCTCCTCGCGCGCCACGGGGAGGGTGACGGCCGCCGCGGTCGCGTCCTCCTCGTCACTCCCGTCGGTCGCTCTCTCCGCTGCGCCGGCCCCGTCGGACGCCCCGCCCTGCGCGGCGAGGGCCTCCGGGATCCCGTCGGCACGGTCGGTCCAGTACGCGAACTCGGCGTGGACGATGTAGCGCTCGCGCGCCGAGTACATCGGGTGGCAGGCCGTCAGGGTCAGCATCCGCTCGGTGGGCTCGGCCTCGGGATCCGCCGGGTTCGGGGCGATCACCTCGACGTCCTGGGGCATCACGATCAGCGACTCGGTGACCTCGTAGACGTAGAACGCCTCGGCGGTCTCGACGACGATCGGATCGCCCGCCTCGAGCCGGGCGATGTCCTCGAACGGTCGACCGTAGGTGTTGCGGTGCCCGGCCACGGAGAAGTTCCCGACCTGGCCGGGCAGTGCGGTCTCGGGATAGTGGCCCACGCCCTTGACGTTGAGGACGTCCTCGAGGCTCACGCCCTCGGCCAGTGGGAAGCGGTCGCGATCGAAGGCGGGCACGTGCATGGTGCCCCACACCATGTTCTCGCCGGGGATCTCGGGCACCGGGGGCGGGCCCTCCTGGGCGGGGGCGATGCGCTCCTGGTCGACCTGACCCCACTCGGAGTCGAGGCCGGCGATGATGCCGGACTGCTCGCGATCGGCCATGACGTCGGTCCACCACAGCTGCCACACCAGGAACAGCAGCAGCAGCGCGCCCGCCGTCAGCAGCAGCTCCCCCAGGACACCTATCACGCCGCCGACGACGCCCGGCCCGCGCTGCTGCGGCCGCGCGCGGTGCCTGGAACGTCGGGCCATCATGCGGCCTGCGCGACGTCGAGCGTGAGGGACCCCGAGAAGGCGGGCAGGGTCTGCGAGTCCAGCGTCTCGATGCGCTCCCCCAGACCCACGTAGTCCACCCATTCACGGTACACCGAGACCCCCTGCGACTCGTCGAGCGCTGCGAGCATCTCCTCGGTGGGGCCGATGACGGTGATCACGAAGGGCGGGGAGTAGACGCGGCCTTCCAGCAGCAGCGTGTTGCCGGCGCAGCGGAAGGCACTGCCGTTGATCACACGCTGGTCCTGCAGCATCATCGCCTCCGCCCCGCCGGCCCACAGCGCGTTGATGTAGGACTCCATGTCCTGCTGGTGGACCACGAGATCATCGGGCTCGACGTCCGGGACGGAACCCAGCGCGCTGTTGGGCGCGTCGGTCAGGGTGATGCGCAGGGCGGGCCCGCTGACCTCGCTGAGCCCGACGGCGTCGGAGACCTCCGTGGTGCGCTCGTCGGCCGCGGCGTTCCCGCCCTCCTGCGTCAGCTCCTCGATCTCCGCGCGCTTGGCCTCCGCGTCCTCGGTGAGCTCCTCGATCGTCCGCCCGCGCTCCTGCAGCACCCCGGCGACGTCGCCGCTCTCGTCACGCAGCGAGCTTCCGCCGGCCAGCCGGCCGGTGGTGGCGAACAGGAGACCGCACAGGATCATCACGGCCACGACCCCGATCCGGCCCCGGACCCGACGCGACGACGGGGCCGCAGGCCCGGCGGGGCCGGGGGCGGGAGTGGGATGCTCGGCCGACTCGACGGGGTCGGCGCCGTCAGCGCGGTTCGCGGGATCTTCCGCCATGGTCACTCCTCGCTTCGCGCCCTCAGTCGACGACCATTACCCTAGGCCAAGGTCCGCGTCCGCGGGCCCGTGCGGCACCGCCGCGCGATCGGCCGCCTCGAGGGAGCACCGTTTCATGGCCAGGAGCAGGAAGAAGTCGTCCGCGCGCGCGACGTCGAAGGCGAAAGCTGGGGACACGCCCGTCGCGCCCGAGACGGACGACCTCGACGAGCTCGGCTCCGACGGCAGCGGGACGGATGCGGCCGAGGCCGACGGCACGGCCACGTCCGACGCGGCCGACGGCGACAGCGCTGCCGGCAGCGGCGCAGACCACGCCGGGACAGACGTAGACGCAGACGATGCCTCGGAAGCCACGAGCCCCGAGAGCGCCAGCGGCAAGGAGCCCGTGAAGCGCTCACGCGCCGCGGGGGCGAAGGACCCGGTGGCGACGAAGGGCAAGCGCTCCGGCGGCAAGAGCACGAGCGCGGGCAGCGAGGTCACCGAGAAGGCGAAGGACGCCACGCGCACTCCGTCGGCGAAGAAGGCCGCGGCGGCGGAGACCGCTCGCACCACGCGGCGCCGGGTCGCCGCGGAGGCGCCGAATCCCCCGTGGCTGGCGCCCGCCGCGGTGGTGTTCCTGATCCTGGGCCTGCTCTACCTGGTCACGTACTACCTCTCCAGCGGCCAGCTGCCGCTGCCGATCGGCGACTGGAACCTCGCGGCCGGCTTCGGTGTGATGCTCGTCGGCGGCGGCATGCTGATGTTCTGGAAATAGGCGCCGCCGGACAGAGCTCCGCCGGACAGAGCTCCGCCGGACACAGCTCCGCCGCACAGAGCACTGCCGGACCCGCGCGCGATGGGGAGTTCTCCCCACCGCGCGCTGGGTCGCGCCCGGGTAGTCTGACCTCGACCGACCACCTCCAGGGGCCGACAGGCAGCTGGGGCCCATGATCCGACGGGGGAACCATGAACACCATCTCGGCGCGGCGCCGGCTGATCGCCGTCTTCGTCCTGCCGTTCGTCCTGCTCCTCGCCGGATGCGGGCGTCTGCACGCCGACTACGAGATCCAGGACGTCGACACGATGAACGTGTCCGTCGACTTCGGGATCGAGTCGGAGCTCATCGAAGGCGAGTACGCCAGCGCCGAGGAGATGTGCAGCGACTCGCAGCAGGAGGGCGAAGCCACCTTCGGCCAGGCCGAGGTCACTCCGTACGAAGAGGACGGGTACTGGGGCTGCCGCGCGTCGGGCGTCCTGGAGCGCGCACAGTTCGCCGAGGGCATGGAGCTGACCGAGGAGGACGGCCAGTTCCACCTCACGATGGACCTGGGGACCGACGGGGAGTCCCTCAGCCAGGAGGATCTCGAGTTCGCCTACGGCGACCAGATCAACGAATTCGACTTCCGGGCCACCTTCGCCTTCCCGGGCAAGGTGCTCGAGTCCCGCGGCGGCACGATCGACGGCAACACCGTCACCTACACGGACGTCAGCGAGTTCTCCGAGGGCGTGGACATCACGGCAGAAGCCGGCGGGTTCCCCTGGTGGATCGTCATCGTCATCGCGCTCGTGCTGGGCTTCCTCCTGCTTCTCGTGCTCGCGGCCGTGGCGTTCTTCGTAATCCGGTCGCGACGCAAGAAGGGTGGCGGCTCCGGTGGTGCGAGCGTTCCGGCGGCCTTCGGCGGCCCGGGGTCCCAGGCGCCCGCAGCAGCTCCGCAGGGCGGCCAGGGCCAGCCGTGGGGCCAGGCCTCGCCGCCGCCCGCGCCTCCGCAGGGCGGCCAGGGTCAGCAGTGGGGCCAGCCGAACCAGGGCTATGGCTACCCGGGAAGCGATCCGCAGAACCCGCAGGGCGACAACCGGCCTCCGCAGCCGCCGCAGGCTCCGAGCTGGTGATCGCCCGGCCGACGGGCCGGTCGTGCACCGTGTGAGCAGGCTCATGGGCGCACGATTGGCGCCGATCTGGCCGGGGTACTAGACTCGACCAGGTCGGTTTCACCGGCAGGCGCCCGTAGCTTAACGGATAGAGCATCTGACTACGGATCAGAAGGTTGGGGGTTCGAATCCCTCCGGGCGCACTTCAGGAAAACGGCCCTGACCAGCGAGAATTCGCTGATCAGGGCCGTTTCGCGTCGGCGGGCGAGCTGGGCGGTCCCGGCGCGGCTCAGTAGCCGTGCGGGTCCTCCCCCTCGGCCACACCGGTGACGTGCTCGGCGTGCGAGAGCGACTCGGCCAGCAGCCGCCGCACATGGGTGTCCGACGCGCTGTAGAAGGCGAACGTCCCCTCCCTGCGGCTCTGGACCAGCCCGGCAAGGCGCAGCTTCGCCAGATGCTGGCTGATCGCAGCCGGGCTGGCACCCACCGCGTCGGCCAGAGCATTGACGCTGGACTCCTCGTGGAACAGGGCCCAGAGGATCTTCACCCGAGTGGGATCGGAGAGCATCCGGAAGGTGCCGACGGCGATCTGCGCATGCTCGTCGTCGGGAACGCGGCGCACGGGCTCGTCATGCATGGCCCTACCTTATGGGGTGGGAGCTCTGGTCCACGGCGCCTGCCGGGACACATCTTGCTATCTGCATGTATACGCAGATACATTCTCCAGATGGTGCAGAGTCGCGATCGCAAGGCCCGTCACGATCATGAGCACGCCCATGCTCACGGCCACGCTCACGACCACGGTGGGGCTCACAGTCACGGTGACGGCCACGAGGGCGGCTCCGGTGGGCTGCGGAGCCGCCTGCAGCACGCGCTCATTCCGCACAGCCACGACCACGGCGAGGCCATCCGCACCGCGGAGGAGGCCAGCTCCATCGGCATCCGCGCGGCGTGGATCTCGCTGGCCGGCATGGGCGCCACGGCGCTGCTGCAGATCGCCATCGTTGCGCTCAGCGGGTCCGTCGCACTGCTGGCGGACACCGTGCACAACCTCGGCCATCTCGCCACGACGATCCCGCTGATCCTCGCCTTCCGGCTGGGACGGCGCGCCCCGACCCGCCGCTACAGCTACGGGTTCCGGCGCGCAGAGGACCTGGTCGGCCTGCTGATCGGGGCCATGATCGCCCTCTCCGCCGTGCTCATCGTCGGGGAATCGGTCCGTGCCCTGACCTCGGCCCGCGATCTCACCCACCTCGGCTGGGTGCTGGCGGCCGCGCTGATCGGCGCGGCCGGCAACGAGGTGGTCGCGATCTACCGCATCCGCGCGGGCCGGCGGATCGGCTCCGCGGCGCTGATCGCCGAGGGCCAGCATGCCCGCACCGATGCCCTCACCTCGCTCGCCGTGGTGATCGGGGTGATGGGCGCCTGGTGCGGGCTGCCCTGGATCGATCCCCTGATCGGCCTGGTGATCGCCGCTGTCGTCGTCGCGGTGCTGATCGGCTCGATGCGCACGGTGCTGCAGCGACTGATGGACGGGATCGACCCGAGAACCCTGGAGACCGTGGAATCCGCGGCCGGTGAGGTCAGTGGAGTGATCGCGGTCGGCGAGGCGCGCGCCCGCTGGATCGGGCACCGCCTGGAGGCGGAGCTCGCCGTGACCGCGCGCCCGTCCCTCGGTCTGCAGGAGGCGGAGGCGCTCGCCGCGTCCGTCGAGGAGCAGCTGCGCCTCCGGCTCCCCCACCTCGAACGCGCACGGGTCCGGGTGCTTCCTGCCCGCCAGGGCACCGCCCACCCGGGCGCGGCCGACGGGAGCACGAGCACAGAGCACCAAACGCGCCGGAGCCCGGCCGCCACCACGTGACCGGCCGGGCTCCTGGATCGCGCGGGATGCCTCAGCGTGCGGCGGCGAGCACCTCGCGCACCGAACCCCAGGACTGCATCAGGTCCCGGGCCTCGGGGTGGGTCTCCGCGGCGATCGCGTCGGTGCGGGCCAGTTCGAGCAGGTCGTCGATCTCGACCCGCTCGCCCCGGTCGACGGAGGCGACGGCCGCCTCCACCATGGCGAAGCTCAGCAGGTTCTCGTGGACCTCGCACATCGGGGTGCGGCCCTCCTGCAGCGCGCTGACGAACTCGATCAGGGAGGCCGCGATCTGGTCCGGCTCCTCCCCCGTCTCCGAGTCGACCTCGGCCTGCAGGCGTGCGGTGGCCTCCTCGTCGTCGGTCCCCAGCACCGGCGCTCCCTTGCCGTCCCAGGTGGCCGAGCCGAGCTGTGCCCCGATCCGCCACTCGCTGTTCCAGTACGTCGGCAGGCCCCGGGCGTTCCAGGTGCCGTTGTAGACGAACAGGGAGCCGTCGGACATCTCGAACGTCGCCGTCACGGTGGCGTCGTGGGAGTACACGCTCCACTCCGGCTGCGCGCCCCGGGCGGTGACCGCGACCGGGTCCGCGTCCATGATGTAGCGGGCGGTGTCGAAGGCATGGATGCCCATGTCCCGCAGCAGCGGATGCAGCTGGGTGCGCCGATATCCCTCCATCTCCGTGAACAGGGAGAAGAAGGCGCTGGTCAGAACCGTCGGCCCGTGGGCGGCGACGAAGCTGCGCAGCTGCCGGACCTGGCGGAAGAACCGCCGGGACTGGGAGACCATGAACGGCACCCCGGTCAGCTCGGCGTGGGCGAGCAGGCTGAGGGCCTCCGGCAGTGTCTCGGTGACCGGCTTCTCCCCGAGGACGGGGATCCCGGCGTGCAGCGCCTTGACGGTCACGGGATGATGCGCGACCGGGACGGTCGGGTTCACGATCAGGTCCGCACCGACCTCCAGGGCCAGGTCGGTGCCGTCGGCCCCTGTGCTCACCGCCGACGGATCGGCGATGCCGGACTGCTCGATGACGCGCTGCGGGGCGCCCTCGACGAGATCCGCCACGCCGACCAGCTCGGCGACGGGGCTGGCGACGATCTCGCGGGCCCACCAGCTGCCCATGCCGCCTGCGCCGACCACGACCACGCGGGCGGGGCGGTCGGCCGGGAGCCGTGGGAAGCCGGTCAGCTCGGGGTCGAGGACGGGAGCCGCCGAGGTGTCCGTGCCGGGGACGCTGAGGACGTCAGATGACATGGGTGACCTCCTCGCCGCGGAACCAGTCGCGCGGCGCGTTGGCGATCTTCACCGGAGCCTGGTCGTGATGCTCGGGGCGGGCCCAGGTCACGGCGTTGGCCAGCACGCGCTGGATGTCGCGCTGGAAGTAGACGGGGTACTCCTGGTCGCCGGGGCTGAAGTAGAAGACCTTGCCCTTGCCGCGGCGGAACACGCAGCCCGAGCGGAACACCTCGCCCCCGGTGAAGGAGGAGACGAAGACCAGCTCATCGGGCGCGGGGATGTCGAACATCTCGCCGTAGGTCTCCTGCTCGGGCACCAGGATCGGGTGAGGGACGCCGCGGGCGATGGGGTGGGAGCCGCTCACGGTCCAGACCCGCTCCTCCTCGGCCTCGTTGCGCCACAGCAGGTTGCAGGTGGTGCCCATGAGCAGCTTGAAGGGCTTGGAGTAGTGCGCCGAGTGCAGCGGGATCAGACCCATGCCCTCGTGCACGCGGCGCGCCACCCGGGCGGCGACCTCGTCGGGGACGTCGCCGTGGGCCATGTGGCCCCACCAGGTGAGAACGTCGGTCTCGGCCAGGGCCTCCTCGGAGAGGGAGTCCTCGATGTCGTCGAGCAGGGCGATGCGCACCTCTGCCTCGACGCCGTCGGCCGCGAGGTGCTCGCGCAGGCCGTCGGCGATGACGGTGTGCATACCCTCCGGGTAGATCTCCTGAACCTTCGGATCGACCTTCTCGTGCCGGTTCTCGCCGAAGACGGCGATGCGCAGTGTCATGTCAGTCCCTTGTTGTCTGGCTGTGGCCGCACCCGTGCGGGCGGCCGATCCATCGTAGGCACGCGGCCCGGCGCCGACGCAGTCCTGTCCGCGACTCGCCGGAAGGGAAACCGCGCGCCGTCCCGGCGTCCATACGTGCAGACAACCGTGACCCGGATGTGACCTGTTACTCACCGGAAGCCGACTATGGTCGACGCAGGTTCCCTCAATGGCGAGGGAGCCTCTTCTTCGTTCGGCCCCGATCCGCCTCAGATCTCGCGCGTGCTCACCAGCCGGCCGTCGGCCTCGAGATGCTTCTCCAGCGCGGCGGCCGTCTCCCGGTGCGCGCGGGCCGCACGATCGCGGCCGACGGTGCCGCCGAGCGCGAGACCGGCCCCGGCGCCCCACCGGTAGCGGACGTCGGTGGTGTGGTCGCGCTCGCGGATCTCGATCTGGGCGGTGAGGAAGAACCTCCGGCCTGCCAGGGCGCCGAGCAGGATGGTCCGCCGGCGGCTGCCGCGCTCGTAGTCGACCCGGCCGGGTCCGCGTTCGCGCGGGCTCCAGCCGTGCTCACGGAAGAAACTCTCGACGCTCTCGCGCGTGTCGTCGTGGTCTCCGCGGACCACGTAGACGACCTGGTCCGAGGGGCCCGTCTCGGCTGGGTTCCTGCCCGACGGCGTCTTCATGGGGTCCCGGGGCGGAGCGCGCTACGGGCCCCGGACGCGTCCGCGAGCCGGGCCGGGCCGATGCGGCGCAGCTCGGCGTTGCCGAGGTGGGGGACGTCGCGGTGGTCGTGGGGGTCCTCGGCACTGCCGAGGGCGAGGGCGATCTGGAGGACGTCGCCGTGGGCGACCAGCACCACGGGGGCCTCGGCGGCCCACCGGTCCGCATCGCGCAGCACCGCATCGACCCGCTCGGAGACCGCGCGGACCGGCTCGACCTCGTGCTCGTGCTCCCCGCGGCCGCGATCCACGGCCCACACCAGGTCGTAGGAGCTGACCGGCCCCTCGTCATGCGTCCCGAAGCTGCGCTCACGCAGGCGCTGATCCAGCCGGGGCGCCGCCGCCCCGATCCCGGCGGCGAACTCCTCGGCGGTCTGGTGGGCCCGGGCGAAGTCGCTGGAGACGACGATCGTGGCGGGCCCGAGCCCGTGGGTGGCGGCATCGGCCGCGGCGCGGCGGGCCTGCTCCCGGCCGAGCTCGGTGAGCCCCACCTCGACCAGTGCCCTGGGGCCGGGCGCGGAGACGATCAGCCCCTCGACATTGGCCGTGGACTCGCCGTGCCGCAGCACCCAGATGTCGCTCATGGTCAGGGGGCGAGGACCTTGCCGGGGTTGAGGTTGCGGCCGGGGTCGCCCGCCGCAAACAGGCCGCGGACCATGCGGGCGCCGACCTCGCCGATGTCCTGGACCATCCAGGGCTGGTGCTCGGTGCCCACGCCGTGGTGGTGGGAGACGCCGGAGCCGAGGTCCACGAACGCCTGCTGGACGGCGTTCTTGGCGTCGTAGTACTCCGCCAGCGCGGTCTCGTCGCTGGCGTAGGGGAAGGCGAAGGTGAAGTAGAGGCAGGCGCCGCCGTGGTAGCTGTGCGACATGTGGCAGAACATGAAGCCGGGCCCGTCGGCCGCCTGTCGCACCCCGTGGAAGGCGTCGTAGACGGTGGCGTGGACCTCGTTGAGGTTCGACCAGCTCGCGCCGGTCTCGCACACGTCGCCGAAGACCTGGTAGTTCAGCAGGAAGTCGCGCAGGTAGGGGGTGTCGAACTTCTTCTGGTCGTAGACCGCGCCGGGCCCGGCGCCGAGGGTGATGCCGCCGTTGCGGGAGACGATCTTCTTGACCATCGCCTTCTCGCGCTCGACGCGCTCCTTGGTGCCCTCGAAGCAGACGTAGGAGATGCACATCCCCTCGGTGGTGTCCCAGCCCTTGGAGCGCAGGAAGGCGAACAGCCCGTCCTGGGCCTTGCCCATCAGCTTGCTCTTGGTGGAGGTGGGTTCCTTGACCAGGGCCAGGCTGAAGCGGGTCTCGGGGCCATCGGAGAGACGGGTGAAGGTGGGCTTGACCTCTGAGCGCGCGATCGCGTGCATGCCGCGGATGCCGTGCTCCCAGTCGGGGTACATGTAGGCGATCACCTGCCGCACCGGGGCGGTGCGGTGGACCTGGACGGTGCACTCGGAGATGACGCCCAGGCGGCCCTCGCTGCCCAGGATCATCTCGTGCACGCTGGGCCCGGCGTCGCGGCCGGGGATCGCCTTGGTCACGGCCACGCCGTCGGGGTGGACCATGCGCAGCCCGCGCACCATCTGCTCGATGTCGCCGTAGCGGTCGGACTGCATGCCCGAGGAGCGGGTCGCCGCCCAGCCGCCGACGGTGGAGTAGGTGAAGGAGTCCGGGAAGTGACCCATGGTCCAGCCCAGCTCGTTCAGCTGCTCCTCGAGGTCGGGCCCGTAGGCGCCGGCCTGGACTCGGGCCAGGCCCGAGGTGTCGTCGATCTCGACGACCTCGCGCAGCCGGCCGAGGTTCATGGTGAGGATGGGGCGCTGCTCCGCCTCGTCGGGCGTGAGGGAGCCGGAGATGCACGAGCCGCCGCCGTAGGGGATCAGCACCAGGTCGTGCTCGATCACCAGGCGCAGGATCGCGGCGATCTCCTCCTCGCTGCCGGGGTAGACCACGGCGTCGACGAGGCGGGTGAAGTCCCCGGCCCGCGCACGGAAGAGGTCGGGCAGGGAGCGGCCGAAGGAGTGCAGGACCCGGAACTCGTCATCGTCCAGCAGGTTCTCGGGGCCGACGATCGCCGCCAGGCCGTCGCGCTGGGCGGCGCCCAGGCGGGAGGCGGGCACCTGGTGCTCGGAGAGATCGGGGGCGACGGGATCCGGCTTGGAGAGCAGGTCCAGGCCGATCTTCTCCTTCGCCAGCGGAGCGAACCCTGGTTTGTTGCGCCAGTTGAAGGTGACGTCGTCCAGGCCCCAGCCCCACCACTTGTGGCGCTTGACCTCGCGGGCGCTCAGGGGTGCGCTCATGCGGGTTCCTCCTCGTCCGGGGCGGTGCCGCCAGCCTCGCCGGCAGCGTTGCCCAGGACGTCGTCGTAGTGCTGGTCGTACAGGTCTTTGACGCAGGCGCGGATGCGGGCCGAGAACTCGACGGCGGACTCGTCCTCGTGGGAGATCATCGGCTCGCCGAAGACGACGGCCACCGGCGGGCGGCCCTTCTTCGGCCAGCTGCGGCCCTTGGGCATCGCCTCATAGGCGCCGATGATTGCGGCGGGGATCACCGGGACGCCGACGCCGATCGCGAGCGCCGCCCCACCCGGTTTGAACTCGCCCATCCTGCCGGTCTTCTGCCGGCTACCCTCGGGGAAGACCAGGATCGGCACCCCGGAGCGCAGCAGGCGCCGGGAGTAGCCGGAGTACTTCCGGCTGCCGCCGCGATCGATCGGGAAGGCGTTGAACATCCAGCGCACGAACCAGCGGCGGTACCAGACGGTGAAGAAGTAGTCCGCGGCGACCCCGGTGGACAGGAACCTCGCCTGCGCCCAGGGCAGGCCGGCGGCGAGCATCGGGGCGTCGATGTGGCTGGAGTGGTTGGCGACCAGGACGAACGGTCCGCGCACGGTGCGCACCCGGCGGTGGACGACAGCGGTGGTGGTGAGGTTCGCCCCGACCACGCTGCGGAAGAAGATGCGCTGGAGGACGAAGCGGATGCCGGCGCGCCAGCGCGAGCGGTACTTGGCCAGGTCCCCTTCGGGCTTCTCCCAGCCCTGGCCGCGGGAGCGGGCCGAGAGGGAGTGCAGCAGACGCTGGGAGCGGGAGGTGCCGTCGGCCGCCTTCGGGGTGGGCTTGCCGGGGCCGGGCGTGCCGCTGGACGGCGTGCCGGACTCGGGCGTGGCGGCGGTGGGTTCGTCGTCGGCCGGACCGCCGGCGGAGGTCGTGGGGGTCATACGTCAGCGCTCCCGGCTGCGGCGGTGGCTGAGCACGGCGCTGAGCCGGGCGACGACACCGCGCGGCGTGGTGCGCAGGATGCCGGCGATCAGCTTCCAGCGCTTGCTGGGCACGGACACGGGCTTGCCGCGGGCGACGTCGCGCAGGCAGTCCTCGACCAGGCGATCGGCGCTGAGCCACAGCACCCCGGGGATCGAGGAGCCCTTGATGCCGGCGCGCGAGTGGAACTCGGTGCGCACCCAGCCCGGCATCAGCGCGGTCACCTGCACACCGGTGCCGGCCAGCTGCACGCCGAGGGACTCGGAGTAGTTGCTCACCCAGGCTTTGATCGCGGAGTAGTTGTTCTGCGTGACCAGGCCGCTGACGGAGGAGACATTGATGATCCAGCCCTGGCCGCGCTCGCGCATGCCGCGTCCTGCGGCGCCGCCGAGCTTGAGGACCGCGCGGATCATCACCTCGAAGCCGAGGTCGTGGGGCGTGAGGTCCTCATCGAGCAGGCTCGCCCGCACCGAGAAGCCCGCGTTGTTCACGAGCACGTCGACCGGATCGGTGCCGGTCTCCAGACGGTCCGCGACACGCTGCTGCGCCTCGCGGTCGGCGAGATCGGCGACCAGCGTCTCGACCTCGACCCCGTAGTCATCGCGCAGTTTCTGGGCGGCATCGTCGAGCCGCTCGGCATCCCGTGCGACCAGCACGAGAGAGGCTCCACGAGTGGCGAATGCTCTGGCGAAAGCGGCCCCGATGCCCGCGGTGCCGCCGGTGATCAGGGCCCTATGCATGGCGGCTACGATACACTAGCGCCGCCCTGACCAGCGCTGGGACGACCCCTCGCGAGGCGACCCCGAGGCGCGTGAGCCGCCGCCCGGATCCGCCCTCCACCTCCGTTCTCGCTCCCCGGCTCCTCGTCAGCTCCTGCCGTACCCGTCCACAAAGGGAATCCATGTCGAACAGCACCACGCCCGCCGACCAGTCCGCCTCCGGCGGATCCACCAGCGGGGGCCGACGGATCCTGCTGACCGGCGTGACCGGCTTCCTGGGGCAGGCGGTGCTGCGCTCACTGCTCGAGACCACCCAGGACACGCACGTGACCGCCGTGATCCGCCCCAAGGGCTCGGTCGACGGGCGCAAGCGCCTCGAGCAGCTGCTGCGCAAGCCCGTGTTCGCCTCCTGGGTCGAGAAGATCGGCAAGGACGAGGCCAAGGCCGTCTTCGACGCGCGCGTCGGCGTGCTCGAGGGTGACCTGACCGACATGCCCGTGATCGAGGAGCCGCTGGACGTCGTCATCCACTCGGCCTCCTCCGTCTCCTTCGACCCGCCTATCGACGAGGCCTTCCGCACCAACGTCGGCGGCGCCCGCAACCTCTACGAGGCGCTGCTGGAGTCGGGACAGGACCCGCACGTCATCCACGTCTCCACCGCCTACGTCGGCGGCATCTCCAAGGGGCTGCGCCAGGAGGGCCGGCTCGGGGCCGACGTGAACTGGCGCGATGAATACCAGGCCGCCATCGAGGCACGCTCCCGGGTCGAGGCGGAGTCGCGCCGGCCCGAGACGCTGCGCTCCCAGATGCGCACCGCGAAGCTGCGCGACGGGAGGATGGGCCCCAAGGCCGTCGCCTCCGCCACCGAGGAGGCCCGCCGCGACTGGGTCGATCAGCGCCTGATCGACTTCGGCCGCACCCGCGCCCAGTCCGTGGGCTGGACCGACATCTACACCTTCACCAAGGCCATGGCCGAGCAGGTCGCCGAGGAGCTGTGGGCCGACGCCGGCCACCGCGTCTCCTTCGTGCGTCCATCGATCATCGAATCCGCGATGCGTCGGCCCTACCCCGGCTGGATCGACGGCTACAAGGTCGCCGACCCGCTGATCATGGCCTACGGCCGCGGCTCGCTGCCGGAGTTCCCGGGCCTGGCCGACTCCGTCCTGGACATCATCCCCGTCGACTTCGTGGTCAACGTGATCGTCGCGCTGGCCACCCAGGACGTCTCCCGCCGCGGCGATGACGCCTACTTCCAGGTGGTCTCGGGCGCGACCAATCCGCTGGCCTTCCACGAGATGGTCAGCGCGGTGCGGGAGTACTTCCTCGAGCACCCGCTGGAGGACGACAACGGCCAGCCCGTCCAGATCCCGGAGTGGAACTTCCCGGCGGTCGAGATGGTCGAGCAGCGCTTCCGGGCCAAGGAGATCGTCGCCAAGGCCGGAGCCACCGCGGTCGCCTACCTGCCCGCGACCAAGCGCACCCGGCAGTGGACCTCCGACCTGCACAAGGCCACCTCCGGGCTGACCATGCTGCGCAAGTACATCGAGCTGTACCGGCAGTACACCAAGACCGAGATGGTCTTCGACGACGCCAACACCCGTGCGCTGCGGGAGGAGCTCCCGGCGGAGTTCCTCGCCGAGCACGACTTCGACGTCACGGAGATCTCCTGGCGCGAATACTTCCAGCAGCAGCACCTGCCGGCGGTCACCGAGCTGACCAAGGCGTACTCCCGGGCGAAGTCCGCCCAGCGCAAGCGGGCCTCCCGCCCCACGCCGGAGCTGACGCAGAACCCGAACGCGCTGGCCGTGTTCGATCTCGACGGCACCGTGCTGGCCACCAACATCGTCCAGCAGTACTTCGCCGTGGTCCGGGCGACGCGCCCGCGCCGGGTGTGGCCCGCCGAGATCGGTGGCCTGCTGGCCGCCGTGCCGGGCTACCTGCGCGCCGAGCAGCGCGACCGCTCCGAGCTGATCCGCCTGGTCAACCGCCGCTACAAGGGCTACCGCGCCGACGAGCTGCGCGAGCTCATGCGGGGCGAGGCCGGCCGGCGCATCCGTGCCTCGATCCGCTCCGAGGCCCTCGAGGTGATCGAGCGCCACCGGGCTGCCGGGCACCGCACCGTGCTGGTCAGCGGCGCGCTGGACGTGCTGGTCGAGCCGCTGGCGGACCTGTTCGACGAGGTCGTCGCCACCCACATGGACGAGGACGCCGCCGGGGTCATGACCGGCTTCCTGGCCACTCCCCCGCTGGTGGACGAGGCCCGCGGGAACTGGCTGCGCAAGTACGCCGCCTCCCACGACTCGGACCTGTCCGCCTCCTACGGCTACGGCGACTCCCACGCCGACGCCGCCTGGCTGGACCTGATGGGCACCCCCACCGCCATCTCGCCCGACCTGGGGCTGTACGCCGTGGCCAAGAAGAAGCGGTGGCAAATCCTGGAGTGGTGAGCCGCGCCCACCGGCCGGCACAGGGCCCCGCCTCACCAGGTCCGGGCCGGGTGGGTGCCGGGGGTGCCGGGTGGGTGCCGGGTGAGTGCCGGCCCGTGGGGACGCGCAACTTTATGGACGCCAGCGCGAGCCGGACGAGCTGAGGCCGCGTGACTCGGCGCCGGCGTCCAGGAAGTTGCGCCGGCCCCGCCCGTGAGGAACCAGGCGCCGGGATCCAGGAAGCTGCGCCGGCCCCGCCCGTGAGGAACCAGGCGCCGACTCCCCCGACCCTCGTGGCGCGTCTGCGCCCTGGACGGTTCCTCCCCATCGATCCGCCATCCCCAGCCGGGAGTCCGTGGTGGCGACACCCGGCCGTCCCCGGGCAGGCTCGGCCCCATGCACACGGCCAGCGACCTCGTCGTCCCCGCCGGTGCGCACCCGCCCGGTCGGCCTCGCGGTCAGGTGCGCGGAACCCTTCGCCTTCCTCCGCGAAGCACCTCGGTGATCAGCCGTCGGCAGCTGTTGGATGCAGGGTTCTCCAGGTCCCAGCTGCGCGCGAGAGCGGGTAACACGTCCCTCCGGCGCATAGCCCCCGGGTGGTACGCACACCCCGACGCAGAGTCCCGCCTGGTTCGCGCACTCTCCGCGGGCTACCGCCTGACCTGTCTCGACGCGGTGGAGATGCACGGCCTGTGGACGCCTCACCGAGCGGGCGCCGACGCCCGCCGACTCCACGTGTACCGGAACCGGCGATGCGTCGCGTGCCCGCCGTGGGCTGTCGATCACAGTGCCGGGCTTCGCGCGTGGCCCGAGCCGGACCCGGTCGCATCCCTCCCTCTTGCTCTCCAGCACGTCGTCCGTTGCCTGGACGGCGAATCGGCAGCGATCCTCCTGGAGTCAGCGATCGAACGCGGGCTGCAGGAGCCGGCCGCGGTGCAGGGGCTCCTCGACGAGCTGCCCACCCGGCCTCGTTCGCGCGTCGGAAGAATCTCCACCGCGAGCGACTCGGGCTCGGAGACCCGTGTGGTGCGAGCTCTCCGACGGCGCGGGTTCCATGTCGAGCAGCAGGTCTTCGTCGAGGGCGCGGGATACGTCGACGCCTACGTCGCAGGGGTATTCCTGGAGATCGACGGACGCGCCCATCACAGCTCCCCCGAAGCCTTCGAGGCGGACCGGCAGCGAGACCTCGCGGTGCGGCGGCACGGTCTGCAGCTGATCCGCCTCAGCTACGCCCAGACCTGGCGGACATGGGAGCACACGCTGAAGGCTCTCCTGGAGACCATCGAGCAGGTGGGCCCACTGGGGCGACGCAAGGTTGCTCAGCTGATCTGAACCGGGACGGCTGCGGGGCAGGCCGCAACTAGTTGGACGTCTGCGCATCCTCGACCCCGCTGAGTGCGCTGACTCGGCGCTGGGGTCCACAAAGTTGCGGAGCGGCGGGTGAAAGTTGCGGAGCGGCGGAGTGCAAGAGTTGCCGAGCGGCGGGGCGCAGCTGCAGTGCCGCGGCTGATTGCTGCGGGGAACGGCTCAGAGCACCGAGGCGAGGAATCCCTGCAGTCGCTCGGAGCGGGGATGGTCGATGACCTGCTCGGGGGTGCCGCGCTCGATGATGCGGCCCTCGTCCATGAACACGACCTGGTCTGCCACCTCGCGGGCGAAGCCCATCTCGTGGGTCACGACGACCATGGTCATCCCGTCGGCCGCCAGATCCTTGAGCACGGCGAGCACCTCGGAGACCAGTTCGGGATCCAGGGCGCTGGTGGGCTCATCGAAGAGCATCAGCTCGGGGTCCATGGCCAGGGCGCGCGCGATCGCGACCCGCTGCTGCTGACCGCCGGAGAGCTCCGAGGGGTAGTGGTCGGCCCGATCTGCCAGTCCGACCCGGGCCAGCAGTTCTCGCGCCTTCTTCTCCGCCTCGGCCTTGGACACGCCGCGCACCTGCACGGGTGCCTCCATGACGTTGCCCAGCGCGGTGAGGTGCGGGAAGAGGTGGAAGCGCTGGAAGACCATGCCGATGCGGGAGCGCTGGGCGGCGATCTGCTTGGGCGAGAGCCTCTGCAGCCTGCCGTCGGGCAGCGGCTGTTCGGCGTAGCCCTGCAGCTCGCCCTCGATGCGCACGGTGCCGGCGGTGGCGTCCTCGAGCTGGTTCAGGCAGCGCAGCAGCGTGGACTTGCCGGAGCCCGACGGGCCGACGAGCACCGCGACCTCACCGGAGCGCACCGTGAGGTCGCAGTCCTTGAGGACGTGGAGGTCGCCGAAGGCCTTGTGCAGGCCCTCGACCTCGATCACCGGCGGGGCGTCCGGCGCGCCGGTGGGGTGGGACGGGGCGGCGGGGTCCGACGGTGCGGGCTCCGGGGAGCCGGAAGCAGCGGGGTTCTGGGTCATCACAGCTCCACCTCCGGGAGCGGGTCGTGCGGGGTGGTGCCGGCGCGGTTGACCGCCGCCTGGCGCGAGGCGGTCGAACCGCGGCGAGGAGCGGCCGGGGTGCGGTCGTCGAAGCCGCGACCGAAGTACTTCTCGAGGTAGTACTGGCCGACCATGAGCACACTGGTGATCGCCAGGTACCACAGAGCTGCGACGATCAGCAGCGGGATCGGGGTGAACAGCTTGTTGGCGATGCCGTTGGTGGCGAAGGTCAGATCCAGCGTGAACGGCACGGCGAGCACCAGCGAGGTGGTCTTGAGCATGCCGATGGTCTCGTTGCCCAGCGGCGGGACGATCACCCGCATGGCCTGGGGCACGATGATGCGCCGCAGGATCGTCCCGTTGCTCATGCCCAGCGCCTTGGAGGCCTCGCTCTGGCCACGGTCCACGCTGTTCAGGCCGGATCGGATGATCTCGGCGAGGTAGGCGCCCTCGTTCAGGCCCAGGCCGATCACCGCCATCCAGAACGCGGTCAGCAGGTCACGGGTGGAGAAGCTCAGCAGCTCCGGCCCGAAGGGCACGCCGACGGCGATCTTGGGCACGATCACGGTGAACAGGCCCCAGAACACCAGCTGGGTGTACACCGGGATGCCGCGGAAGACGAAGATGTAGACCCAGGAGACGCCACGCAGGACCGGATTGTCGCTGCGGCGCATCACCGCGGCCAGCAGGGCGACGATCGTGCCGAGGACCATCGACAGCACCGTCAGCAGCAGCGTCCAGCCGACGCCCTGGACGACCTTGATGTCGAAGAGGTACGTGGCGACGGTGCCCCATTCCAGCACCGGGTTGCGCACCAGGAAGGTGAGCAGACCCAGGGCCAGCAGGGCGACGATGATCGCGGAGATCCAGGTGCCCGGGCGCGGGGCGGCCTTGGCACGGATCGGGGTGAAGCCGTCCGGGCCGGCGGGCGCGGGCGTGGGGGCGGTCTCGGTGCTGGTCACGGCTGGGGGTTCACTTCCGCGGTCGGGATCATGCCGGATTCGTTGCCCCATGCGGCGAGGATGCGCTGCATGTGGCCGGAGTCGATGAGGTGCTGGACGGCGGCGCGGATCGCCTCGGCCAGCTCGGGCTGGTCCGGGGAGACGACGATGCCGTTCAGGGCGGATTCCTCGATCTCGCCGATCGCCTCGAGGTTCCCGCGGGAACGGGCGATGGCGTAGGCGGTCACCGGGGAGTCGGCCATGAGGATGTCGCCCTTGCCGCCGGCGACGTTGGTCGCGGCGTCGGAGTTGGAGGCGTAGGCCAGCAGGTCGTAGCCACGCTTCCCCGCTTCTCGGCACTGCTGGGAGCGCTCGTTCGAGAGCTCTTCCTGATACGTGCCGACCTGCACCGCGACCCGCTTGCCGCAGAGGTCGTCGGGGTGGATGTCGAAGGGGTTGCCGGCCTTGACCGCGTAGGAGATCCCCGCCTGGAAGTAGGAGACCATGGTGACCGTCGCCAGGCGCTCCTCGTTGATCGTGAAGCTGGAGATACCCACGTCGTAGCTCGAGCCGACAGCGGGGATGATCTGTGCGAACACCGCGGCCTCGGTACGTGTGGCCAGGCCCAGCACCCCGCCGATCGCGGCGAGGATGTCGATGTCGTAGCCGACGGCCTCGCCGGTGGAGCCGACGAACTCGCCGGGCGCGTAGTTGAGGGCGGCGCCGTTGATCAGTTCGCCGCGCTCGCGGATGTCGGCCGGGACCAGCTCGGCGAGCTCCGGGATCTCGGTGATCTCCGAGAGGTCCACCTCGGGCACCGCGTTCGCTTCGGCGTCCAGGCGCTCGGAGGCGCGGGTGCAGGAGGCCAGCGCAGGGGTCAGGGCGCCGACGGCGAGTGCGAGCGGCGCGGCACGCAGCAGGCTGCGCCGACGGGGACGAGTGGAAGTCACCCGTGAATACTATTCATGCCACTGCATGAAAACCAATCGTTGTCGTATGGCTCACCGATGCGGCATGCGGGCGCGGCTCGCGCCCCTGCCCCGGACCCCGTGCCCGCGCCCCGTGCCCCGTGCCCCGTGCCCGTGCCCCGTCGCGCGGATGATCAGTCCTCGGCACGCACGCGCCCGGTCTCGTGCGCCCACATCGCGGCCTCGACCCGGTTGCGCACGCCGAGCTTGGTGAGGATCCCGCCGATGTGGGTCTTCACGGTCCCCAGGGACAGGTGCATCTGGGCGCCGATCTCGGTGTTGGTGCGGCCGGCGGCGAGCAGGGCGAGGACTTCCTCCTCGCGCGGGGAGAGCGGGTCGGTCGGGGCGCGGGGTGGGGCGACGGGCCGACGGGAGAACTCCCCCAGCATCCGGGCGGTGATCTTCGGCGCGATCAGGGCGTCCCCGGCCGCGGCGGCCCGCACCGCCTCGCCCAGCAGTTCGGGGCCGGCGTCCTTGAGCAGGAATCCGCGTGCCCCGGCGCGCAGGGCGCCGTGGACGTATTCGTCGAGGTCGAACGTGGTGATCACGACGATGGCGAGCGGGTCGGAGACGGCGGGCCCGGAGAGCTTCCTGGTCACCTCGATCCCGTTGAGCCCGGGCATGCGGATGTCCACCAGGCACACGTCCGGGCGCAGCTGCTGGGCCATGGTCACAGCCTCGATCCCGTCGGCCGCCTCCCCGATCACGTCGATGCCGGGCCGGGTGCCCAGCAGCAGGCGCAGCCCGGTGCGGACCGGCTCCTGGTCGTCGGCGATCAGGACTGTCAGCGGGCGGGGCGAGCCGGCCGGACTCGGTGCGTCGGCTCCTGACGCGTCATCAGGACTGGTCATGCCGCCTCCGGAGTGGACGGGACCTGGGCGCGCAGCAGCCATCCGCCGTCGGGGACGGGGCCGGCCTCGAGGGTGCCGCCGAGCAGGGTGACGCGCTCGGTCATCCCCAGCAGACCGTGACCGCCACCGGATCCGTCGGCCCGGTGCGGGGCCACGTCCCGGGGGCCGTCGTCCCGCACCTCCAGCACTGTGCGGGCGTCGCGGACGCTCACTCTCACGTCGATCGCGCGGGCGCCGCGGGCGTGGCGCCGGGCGTTGGTCACGCCCTCCTGGGCGATGCGGAACAGGGTCGACTGCACGATCTGCGGCATCTCGCCCGCGAGCTGGTCGGTGCCGGTGATCCGCACGGTGACCTGCGGCGGGCCGGGATCGGCGAGCGCCTCGAGCTGGGCGAGGCCGGCGGCGGGGGCCAGCTCCGTCTCGGGCAGGTCGACGTCGGCGGGCATGGGATCGGAGGCGGCAGCCCCGGCGGCCGGGCTCCCCGTGGCCCCGGAACCACCCGTCGGCTCCCGGAGCGCGCGAACCAGGGCGCGGGTCTCGGCGAGCACGTTCTGCGCCTCGCGTTCGATGACGGCGAGGGATTCGGCGACCTGGTTGCGGTCCTCCGGCATGGCGGAGGCGACCTGGGCGCGGATGGCGATCGTGGTGACGTGGTGGGCGACGGTGTCGTGCAGGTCCCGCGCGAGGGCCTCACGCTCCCGCGATCGCGCCATCTCGATCTCTCGGGCGCGGGCCTGGACGCGCTCGCGCACCAGCGCACCGCTCAGCGCGGTGGCGCCGAGCACGGCAATCCCCACGACGACGTCGGCGAGCGCGGCGCGGCTCTGCAGCAGGGTCAGCGCCTGGCCGGCGGCCAGCAGTGTCCCGCCGACGACGCGCATGCGAGCAGTTCCGTGACGGAACAGTGCGTACGGCACGGTGAGCAGCACGACCATCGCTCCCATACCGACCGCGACGTGCCCGGACGCGGCCTGCACGATGCCCAGTACAGCGCCGAGCAGGGTGATCCAGGTCAGCACCAGCAGCGGATGGCGGCGACGCCACGGCAGTCCGGCGATCATGGCGATCGCCGCGGCCGTGGTGAGCGCGGGCAGAGGGAGGTCTGTGCGCAGCATGCCCTCGGCCAGGGCGATGAGAGTAAAGGGGATCAGCAGCAGGGCGTCGCGGGGTCGGGGACCGGCGGCGGGTGTCGTGACCAGCCCGTCCGCCCAGGGCGGGAGAGCGCGACTCGGTGACGGGGCCGGGCCTGTGGAGTTCGGATTCGAGAAGCCCGCGCTCGAGACGCCCGGACCCGGCGGATCCGCGGCCGATGACGCCGATGTCGAGGGCACGGACGGGGGCATCGCGCTCACGCCTGCGCGGCTTTGGGGCGGGCCGTGCCGGCACGGCGGGACGTCTTCGTGCGGTGGCCGGAGGTCGTCGAGGGTCGGCGGCGCGGGCGGATCCAGCGGGCGATCACGAGCTCGGCGACCACGATGTTGATCAGCCACCCGGCGTCCATCTGCAGCAGCCGGCCGAGCTCGTCGGGCGGGCCGAACAGGATCATCGGCGGGGCGGAGGTCAGCACCTGGGTGCCGGCGCCGAGGGCGAGGGCGTAGGCGCGGATCATCCAGGCCGCGTGGGTCGGAACGTCCCGTCGGCCGATCGCGACCAGCGCGAGCACCAGAGCCACGGCCATGCCGATCCCCACCACGTAGCGGGAGATCAGCAGACCCACACCGTCGATCGCCGGGAACTCATAGGCCACGTTCATCCACAGGCCCGTCAGCGCGACGGCGAATCCGGCCGGGACCAGGACATACCGGCCCATCGCGCGATGGAGGCCGAGGTTGCGGCGGCGCACGGTGGGCAGGAACTGTCCGATGCCGACGTACGAATAGACGATGGCCGCGACGATGTGGATCGCGACGGGCGTGGGCATCTCGACGAAGCGCGCCGTCTCGGGAGTCGCAGGCACGCCGGTGGCCAGGCCTTCGAGCTTCACGGCGCCGGCGATGGAGGGGATGGCCGCGAGCAGGGCGAGGCCGGCGCCGAGCAGCCACTCACGGCGCGGGATCCGCGGCCGCCTGGACTTTCGGGGCCCATTGCGAGGCGTGCGGGCAGCGGGCGTGGGGATCGGGCCGGCCGTGGGCGTTGCGTCGGCTGCAGGAGTCGCGTCGGGCAGGGGCGGCGTGGTGTCCATGCGGCCACGCTCCCCCGGCACGGGCCCTGCCCGCTTCGGCCATGTGGCCGAACTTCGACGAGAACCGCCGCTGCTCGTGCATCCGGGGGCGCAGGCCGAGGAGGGGCCGGTGCGCGGTGCGGTGCCGCGGCACAGCGAGGGGCTGCTGCACAGCGAGGGGCTGCTGCAGGGCGAGGGGCTGCTGCGCGGCGGCGAGGCGGGCCCGGGGTCATTCTTGGAGTGTATGGGCTCGGGTACGGCCGACGAGGGCCGTTACCGAGACGACGTCATGGTCGCAGCGCGGACAGGTCCGGCCGGCCTCCCAACCGCTGAACCGTCGAGGCCGCGCAGTCAGCGGCGAGCTCGCCTGCCCGCGCCGGGGCGGCTCCGTTCCGCAGGCCCGTGACGAGCCCGGCGAGGAACGCATCGCCCGCCCCGGTCGGGTCGAGGACGCGCTGGGTGCCGTGGGGCAGGAAGCGGTGCCCCTCGGCCCAGACGACCAGGTCACCGGCGTCGGCAACGCCGAAGGCCACCACCTCGACGCCTTCCTCGAGCACCCCGCGTGCCGCGGAGAGTGCCGCCTCCTCGGTGTCCAGTGCGAACCCCGTCAGCAGCTCGCCTTCGTGGGCGTTGGCGCGGACCACGCGGGCCTGCCCGACCAGTGCACGCACCTCGGGCGTCTGCGGGGCGCCGTCCAGGACGAGGTCGGCGCCGGTCGCGGTCGCGAGCCGCGCCGCCTCCAGCAGAGCCGGTTCAGGCTGCTGCAGCTGCAGGCACACCGTGTCGGCCCGTGCCACTGCCTCCCGGGCGCTGTACACGTCACCCCCGGTCAGCAGCGCTTCGGCCGGGACGTGCTCGAAGAGGCGACGCCGGCCCTCGGCATCGACCACGTCGACCAGCAGGACGCTGGTACCACGACGCACCACGGCGCGGACATCGATATCGTCTGCGCGGGCCGAGGCGAGCAGCCGCTCCCCCACCTCGTCCTCGCCGACCACGCCGAGCAGCCCCACCGGCGTGCCGAGCTGGCGCATGCCGACGGCCTGGTTCGCGCCCTTGCCGCCCCACATCTCGAGGCGCTCGGAGACGTCGACGCTCGCTCCGGGCTCGGGAACCCGGTCGGCCGAGAGCACCAGGTCGCGCCCGATCTGGCCGACGACGAGGACGCCGCCGGCCGTCGTGGCGTGTGCCGGATCGCTGTGCGCGCCGTGGCTGTGGACCATGTCTTCTGCCTACCACCAGCTCGGCTCCCGCACCGCACCTCGGACCGAATGGTGGGTGGCGCTGAGCTCGGTCCGGCCGCCGCGCGGTGGTCACGGCGCGGTCCAGTGCCCACGGAGGCGCGTCGTCTACCGTGGCCCGCGTGAACCGACCTGTCCAACGCATCATCATCATCGTCCTGGCCCTCGTGCTCGTGGTCCCGATCGGCGTGATCGGGATCGGCCAGCTGCTGGGCAACGACGGCGGTGAGCAGGCCGACCCGACCGCGGTCGAGAACCCGGACAACCGGCCGACGGCGGACCCCGCCGACCAGCCGCCGCAGCCCGAGGTGCCCCGCCCCGAGGAACCCGCGGGCCTGACCGAGCAGACCGATGAGGGTGCGCAGGAGACGGTGACCTACCTGCTCGAGTCGTACACCTACATGATGACCACCGGTGACGTCTCCGTGTGGGAGAGCTCCATCGACCCGCAGTGCCAGGTCTGCATGTCCTTCCTGGACAACGCCCAGCTGCTCGCCGAGCAGGACGGCTACCTGGTCGATGGCGATTTCGCGGTGCATTCGACGACGTTCGAGGGCAAGGGCGACCCGCCCGCGAGCGGGGAGGTCGTCGCGGACTTCACCCAGGAGGCCAGCATCCTGGTCGACGATCCCAACCTCCAGGCCAACGAGCTGCCCGAGGTCTCCGGCCAGCTCGTGGCCCAGATCGCCTGGGACGGCGAGCGCTGGCGCGTAACCGATATGAGCATCGCCCCCGAGGGCACGGGCGCCAGCGACGCGGGCGGGGCCAGCGACGCCGGCGGCGCGGGCGTCGGCGGCTGAGCGGCGCGGGCGGCCGCGCACCTGCCGGTCCCGGTGCGGAGCTCACGAGGGAATCGGGGCGGAGCGCGCGCTCGTCAGGGCGGTCCCCCGATCAGAAGGTGAGGCCGAAGAAGCCGAACCCGCCAGCGTACATCGCCATGCGCAAGGCGATCACGAGACCGACCAGCGCGAGGCCGACATGAAGGCGGCTCGCGTGCGCAGCGTCGCCGGCACGACCGTGCGGGCGGCCAGGATCCCCAAGGCCCGCGCCTCGGCGCACGGCCCACGCACCGAGGAACGCTGCCACCGGCACCCCGAGGAAAGGGGTCGAGCGCCGCAGATCCCACGAACCCACGACGAACGGTGACTCCGGACCGTCGGGGCCGACGTGGCTCGAGGCCACGATGCTGATCCCCGAGAGCACCGCCGCGACCAGGCACAGAGCACCCAGGACCACGGCGACACGGTCGAGGACCGTGCGACGGGTGCGAGTGCGCGGACGGGCGTTCATGGACTTCACCATGCCACGGCGACGTAGCAGGCGTGGCGCGTAGCCGGCCAGGTGCTCTGCGGTTCTGGAACCGGGCAGCCGCGGGGCCGGCCATCGCAGCCCCTGCCCGCGAAGCGCCACCGGCCGTCGGCAGAGACCCTGGGCTACGGCAATCCGGGGAGATGGGCAGCGGCCTCCGCCGGGTCGCCGCTGAGCGTGCGGACCGGAGCCGAGGCCGTCGCCCGGGCAAGCTGCTGGGCTCCGGATGCGCCCGCGGCCTGCGCGATCCGCGCGGTGACGGTTTCCGGGGACGTGCGCCCGGTGCCGGCGAACCAGACCCAGCGGCCGTCGACGGAACGCGGCGGCGGATCCTGCAGAGCCGCGATCAGGGCCGGACGCCGGCGGGCTGCCTGGGCCGACGGACCGACGAAGTGGATGCCCTGCCGGGTCCAGGCCGAACGCCGGACCGTCGACTGCGGGAACCCACCTGTCCCGGTCTCGCGAGCGTAGCGGCCGGCCCCAGTGACGGGCACCAGGCTGCCCGGGACGATCTGTTCGTAGCGCACGATGTAGGGGCGCATCCCCGGCGCGACGCTCCCGACCAGCAGTCCTCGCTCGCACACGATCAGCCGCTCGCCGCTGATCAGCACCAGGATGCCCGCTGCGAGCAGCGCGAAGATGATGCCGGGTGCCGCGATGAGCACGGGGGATTCCGCCGGGTTGATCAGCGTGAGCCCCGTGAAGATGAGCCAGACGAACACGATTGCGCCAACGACGACGGTGCCGGGACGGTCCGCGTAGACCTCGAGAGGCCTGCCGAGTTCGCCGGCGTGACGGCGGGCGGCGCGGAAGCCAGCTTCTCCGCTCATCTCCACCCCTCCCGTGCCAGGCTCGGACATCGACACTAGCTGTCGCAACGGACGGAGCCGCAGAAGGCGTTCCGCTTCCCAAGGCCGCCCTCGCGTCACGACGCGCGCCCACTCCGGTAGAGGAACAGGTCGGTGCGGTACGGGACGCCGATGACGGCCCCGCGCTCATGGCCGAGATGGTCGTGGAGGTACCAGTCGAGGTTCGCGAGCACCTTCGCGCGGCGCTCCTCGGGAGCGGTGATGACGTAGCTGCGGGTGCGGGCGAGGTCGATGACGTCGTGGGTGGGCATCGGGTCCTCCCACTCGTGCACGCTGCGCTCGACGAGCGCGAGCTCGGCGCCGACGGTCGGACGGAAGTCCTCGCGATGGATGTCCCCGGCGTGCATGATCCGCGAGAGGCGGTGGACCCACGGGATCCGCACATCGAGCGTGTTCCACACCAGCGCCAGCACCCCGCCGGGTGCGAGCAGCCGCGCGACCTCGGCGGAGGCGGCGCGGGCGTCGAACCAGTGCCAGGCCTGGGCGACGGTGACCAGGTCGGCCGATGCGTCGGGAAGGCCGGTCGCCTCCGCCGGGGCGAGGTGCGTGGTGAGGTCGGGTGCGGGCGCGGCGGATGGCACCTGGTCGACGTCGTGGCCGGCCGGGAGGGTAGGCGAGGCCGCGCCTGGCCGCGGAGGCCCGGAGCCGGCCGACGGCCCCCGGCGCAGCGCGGTCTCGAGCATGGCGCGACTGGTGTCCACCGCGATGACGTCCAGGCCCCGAGCGACGAGCGCCCACGACAGCTTCCCGGTGCCGGCGCCCAGATCGATCGCCCGGGCGGGGGTTCCGCTCATCGGGCGTGGCACCGGTGCGAGCATCGCCTCGAGCACCGGATCGGGATAGCCGGGACGCAGCCGGTCGTACTCCCCGCCCTGCTCCTCGAAGGCGGCGGCCAGCGCCCGCTTGCGCGCCGCACTGGCGAACCGGGGCTCCTCACGCGAGGAGACCGGAGGGATCGGCGGGTGAAGCGAATCGGCCACGCCGAGGATCTTAGGGCCGGTGGGCACGCTCAGTAGACCGGCATGGTCATGCTGCCGGCGATCACCAGCACGATGAGCACGATCAGCAGCGCCGCGCAGGGCACGGCGAGGGTCCAGGCCCGCGCGCCCCGCCGGCGTGCGAGCCCCCACGCACCCAGGGCGATCGCGATGATCGAGAGAGCGAGGCCGAGCCCGCCGACCGGAGCCAGCATCAGCATCGGCTCGTGGACGTCGTGGTGCGTCGACGGCTCCGTGCTGCCGGGCGCCGGCGGCAGGTAGTAGGTGATCCGGGCGGAGGCGATGACGTACGCGGTGACAAGACCTGCCGCCACGGCGCCGAGCACGCCGAGGGCGATGGAGAGCACGGCGATAATGGCGCGGCGGCGCCCACCCGCAGCCGATGCCGAAGGCCTCTGCGACCGCCCGGAACTCATATCCCGTCCTCTCCTGCCGCGCTCACCGCGCCTGGCGGTGCGCCACCCAGGAGCGATGCAGGCCGGCGTAGATGCCGTCGGGCAGGCTCACCAGTTCGTCGTGGGTGCCGTGCTCGACCAGGTGCCCCTCATCGAGCACCATGATCCGGTCCGCGCGCTCGGCGGTGGAGAGCCGGTGGGCGATGGTGATGGTGGTTCGACCACGGGCGAGGCCGTCGATGGCCTGCTGCAGGCGCACGTCGGCCGCGGGATCGACCGCACTGGTCGCCTCGTCCAGCACGATCACGTCGGGGTCGACGAGGTAGGCGCGGGCCAGGGCCACCAGCTGCCGCTCCCCCGCGCTGAGCGACTCGCCGCGCTGGCCGACGGGCGTGTCCAGGCCCTCGGGCAGGTCGTCGGCCCAGCCGCCGAGTCCCAGTTCGTCCAGCGCGCGGCGCATCTCCTCGGCGGTGGCGTCGGGCTTGCCGTAGGCCAGGTTGCCGGCGACGGTCGTGTCGAACAGGAACCCTTCCTGCGGGACCATCACCACGCGCTTGCGCAGCGAGGCATAGGTGATCAGGTGCAGGGGCACACCGCCGATCGTGAGCTCACCGCTGGTGGCGTCCATCATGCGGGTCAGCAGCTTGGCGAAGGTGGTCTTGCCGCTGCCGGTCTCCCCCACGATCGCGATCCGGCTGCGGGCGGGGATGTCGACGCTGATGCCGTGGAGCACCTCCGGGCCGGAGGGGTAGCGGTAGTGGAGGTCGCGCACCTCGATGTCCAGCAGACCCTCGGGCAGCGCGGTCGCCCCGTCGGTCGGTTCCAGGCGCCGGCCGGTGTGGGGGTCCATGGCGCCGCCGGGGTCGGCGACGTCGGCCGGGGTGTCGAGCACGCCGAGCACGCGCCGCCAGCCGGCCACCGCGTTCTGGGCCTCCGAGAGCATCTCGATGCCCATCCGCACGGGTTGGCTGAACAGGGAGACCAGGAAGACGAACGCGATCACGCCACCGGCGGTGAGGTCCGCGCCGGGCAGGTTCGCACCGAGGGCCTGGGTACCCAGCAGCACGCCGACCACGACGACGACGCCGGTGGCCAGACCGTCGGCCGTCTCCGAGAGGAACATCGAGGCCGATTGCGGCCGCAGCACGGCGAACTGGGCGTTGCGCACCTGGTCGATCCGGTCGAACTGGTCGTCACGGGTGCGGTTCTCGATGCCGTAGGCGCGCACGGTCGCGGAGCCGACGAGGGCCTCGGAGACGGTCCCGAGCATCTGCCCGACCTTGAGACGGACGGTCTGGAAGCGGGCGCGGATGCGGCGCTGCAGTTTGCTCATGATGAACAGGATCGGCAGGTAGCACAGCCACACGGCCAGCGCGAGCGGCCAGGAGTAGAAGACCATCACACCGGTGGCCAGCACCAGCTGCATGCTCATCACCAGCAGCATCATGCCGCCGAAGCTCATGAACTGGCTGACGGTGTCGACGTCGCTGGTCACGCGGGAGACCAGGGCGCCGCGCTGCTCGGTGCCCTGGGTCAGCAGCGAGAGGTCGTGGATGTGGCGGAAGGCGCGTTTGCGCAGGGTCGCCAGCGACGTCTCGGCCAGGCGGAACAGGCGCCGGTTCATGATGACGTTGCAGCCCGCGGTGATCAGCAGCAGCAGTGCGGCCAGTCCGGCGGCGCCGGCGACGAACGCGACGTCGGGCTGCTCGGGGGCGATGATGCCGCGGTCGAGGATGGACTGGACCGCGATGGGCACCACCACCTTGCCGGCGGTGGCGACCACGGCCAGCAGCAGGGTGATCCACAGTCCGCGCAGCAGCTGCGGGGTCAGGGAGAGACCGCGGCGGATGGTGTGGAGGGCGGACTCATCGGTGGTGGTCTCGGTGCCCAGCTCCGAGGAGTTCTGAGCGGCGCGGGCGGCGGGTGCGGCGGTCATCGTCCCTCCTCCTGCTCACGGGCGGAGCGTGCGGCGGGGTCCTCGCCCGCGCCGTGAGCGGTGCGGTCCTCGCCCGCGCCGAGGGCGGGCGTCGCCCCCGTGCTCGTGTCCGGTTCCTCGCACTCGGAGGTGACGTCCTCGCGCCGGTAGCGGCCGGCGCCGTGACGCTCGACGGCATCGGCCACGGTGCGGGCGCGCTCGGCGGGCACGGCGATGCTCGGGTCCGGCCCGTCGCTGGGCTGGGGCCCCTTGGATTCGAGCAGGTTGTGGGAGATCGCGGCCTCGTCGTACGCGTCGACCAGGGCCCGGTACCCGGGGCTCGTCGAGCGCAGCTCCTCGTGGGTGCCGGTGGCCACGACGCGGCCGTGGTCGAGGAAGACCACCTGATCGGCCAGGGAGATCGTGGACTTGCGGTACGCGATCGACAGCAGCGTCGAGGAGGTCATCTCGCGGCGGATGCCGTCGAGGATGGCCAGCTCGACGCTGGGGTCGCAGGCGGAGGTGGCGTCGTCGAGGATCAGCAGCCGGGGGCGGCGGGCGAGCGCGCGGGCCAGGGCGATGCGCTGGCGCTGCCCTCCGGAGAGGGAGCCGCCGCGCTCGCCGAGCTCGGTGTCCAGGCCGTCGCTGAGGGCGTCGACGAAGCCCTCCGCCTGGGCGACGCGCAGCGCCCAGCGCACGGTGTCCTCGTCGATGTCCTCGCCGAGGGTCACGTTCTCGCGCACGCTCGCATCGAAGATGAAGGCCTGCTGGAGGACCAGGGCGACGTCGGCGGTCAGCGCGTCGGCCGTCAGCGAGCGCAGGTCCGCCCCGTCGAGCCGGATGCTGCCCTCGGTGGGGTCGACGAGGCGGGCTGCCAGCAGCGCGAGGGTCGACTTGCCCGAGCCGGTGGCCCCGACGACGGCGAGCACGCGGGTGCCGGCCGACGGGTCGGCGCGCAGGGAGACCTGGTCAAGGGCCCGGGATTCGCGCAGCTGCTGGTCCTCGGGGCGTACGTCGCGGCCCAGGATCACCTGGGAGGGGTCGTCGCGGTAGACGAAGGAGACCCGGTCGATCTCGAACGCACCGGGCCCGTCGGGCAGCGGGTCGGGGCCGTAGGTGCGCTGCTCGCTCACGTCCAGGATCTGCTGGACGCGGCCGCCGCCGACGACGGTGCGCGAGAGGTCGCCGAGGACCCAGCCGAAGGAGCGGATCGGCAGCGCCATCAGCGTGAACAGGTAGGAGACCTCGACCAGCTGGCCCGTGGTGAGGTGCCCGTCCCCGATGCGCCAGGCGCCGAGCACGGCCACGGCGAGGATCCCGAGGTTGGGCAGGGCGTCGATCAGGGGATCGAACCAGCCGCGCACGTAACCGAAGCGGATGCCGGTGCGGCGCAGCTGCTCGGCGGAGTGGTCGAAGCGCTCCTGCTCGACGTCCTCCCGCCCCAGGGACTTGACGACGTTGGCGCCGTCGAAGGACTCGTGGGCGATCTCCGCGACCTCGGCGCGCAGCTGCTGGGAGCGCATCGCCAAGGGGGTCGCGAACCGCTGCAGCAGCACGTTCGCCACGATCAGCAGGACGATCAGGGCGAGCATGACCAGCAGGATCACCGGGTCGATCCGGGCGACGACCACGGTCGCGTAGACCAGCATGGCGATCGTGGCCAGGGCGAAGGGGAACGGCGCCATCGCGAAGAAGGTGGCCTCGATGTCGGCGTACATCGCCGAGAGCAGGGTGCCGGTGGACTGGCGGCGGTGCCACAGCAGCGGCACCTTCGCGTACACGGCGGCCAGTCGCCGGCGGTAGAGGCCGAACAGGTCGAACTGCGTGGCGGCGGCGAAGATGCGGCGGGTCATGACGGAGACGGCGCGGGCGACGCCGATGCCGAGGATGGCCAGACCGCCGCCGAGGACGACGGGGATGACGGGCTCGCCGCGCTGGAAGGAGGGCACGATGACCTCCTCGGTGACGCGGCCGATGATCGCGGAGGTCGCGATCTGCAGCACCGAGAACAGCAGCGCCCCGAGGACGGCGGGGATGAACCACTTGCGCTTCTCCCAGGCACCGGTGAGCAGGCGCTTCATGCCGGGGATGAGCACGGCGGGGTGCTGGGGTGCGGGTGCGGCGGGCGGCGCGGTGCCTGCGGGCCGGGAGCTGCCCGTGCGGTCGTCGTGCGGGTGGTTGCCGGGGCGGGGGTGGCCGGAGCGGGTCGCGCCCGGGCCCTCGTGGGCGGATCGGTTCGTGGCGGAGGCGTCGGTGCTGGTCATACGGAGACGAAGTGGCCCACGACGGCGATGGCGAAGACGATGGTGGCCAGCATGGCGAGGGTGAACTCGATGATGATCCCGATGCCCAGGGCCTTGACGGCGACCCAGGCGGATCCGAGGCCCTTCCTCCAGTCCTGCAGGCGCAGCGACTCCGAGACGTACAGGCCGATCACGAAGCCGATCGGCAGGCCCAGCAGGGGGATCACGAACAGGCCGACGATGCCGGAGGCGATGCCGACGTAGATCGGCCACATCGGCACCTCGTGCTGGTGCAGGCGCCGCCCGGTGAGCACGTAGCTGGTGGTCATGCCGATCGCCCCGAGGACCAGGATGATCGCGAAGGCGATCCACGGGATCCAGCCGCCGGTGACGATCGCCCAGATCAGCGTGGCGATCACGATGGTGATCGTGCCGGGCAGGACGGGGACGACGATCCCCACCAGGCCCACGATGTAGGCGAGGCAGACCAGCACGGTCACGATGATCTGGATGGTCAGGGAGTCGACCACGGGTCCTCCGGGGAGTGTCGAGGGTGGGGGCGCGGCACCGCTGGGAAAGCGGTGCGCCGGGCCGTGACCATCCTATCGGCGCCGTCCCGCCGCCGCTCGTCCGCCCGTCGGGCCCTCAGGGCAGTCGCACCACCTGGCCGGCCCAGGAGAACCCGCCGCCGAACCCGATCAGCAGGGCGGTCGCCCCGGCGCGGATCCGGCCCGCCTCGCGCATCCGGGAGATCGCCAGCGGGATCGTCGCCGCGGAGGTGTTGCCGCTGGTGATGACGTCGTCGGCGATCACCGCGTCCTCACGCAGCCCGAGGGACTTCGCGAGCGGTTCGATCATCCGCAGGTTCGCCTGGTGGGGGACGAAGACGTCGATATCGGCCATGGTCACCCCGGCGGCCTCCACGATCCGGTGGCAGATGGCAGGGGCCTCGCGCAGGGCCCAGCCGAGCACCGCACGTCCCTGCTGGGCGAAGTACGGCCCGGGGCCGGTGATCGTCACGGCATCGGCGAGGTCGGGGACCGTCCCCCACACCACGGGCGCGACGGCGGGCCGCTCGCTCGCGCGCAGCACCACGGCGCCGGCCCCGTCGGCGGTGAGGATGCAGGTGGTGCGGTCGGTGTAGTCGGTGTAGGTCGAGAGCTTCTCCGCCCCGATCACCAGGGTCGTGGTGGAGGCCCCGGCCCGGATCGACTGATCGGCCAGGGCCAGGGCGTGGCTGAAGCCGGAGCAGGCGGCGCCGACGTCGAACGCGGCCGGGGCCGGCAGGCCCAGGGCCTCGGCCACGCGGCCGGCGGCGCTGGGTGAGTGCTCATCGTTCGAGCAGGTCGCGACGAGGACCTGGGTGATCTCGGAGGCGTCGATGCCGGCGTCCGCGAGGGCTGCGCGGGCGGCCTCGGTGGCCATGCTCGCGACCGTCTCGTCCTCGCCGGCGATCCGCCGCGATTCGATGCCGGTGCGCTGGCGGATCCACTCGTCGCTGGTCTCGACCAGCTGCTCGAGGTCATGGTTGGTGAGGATCCGGGCGGGGCGATAGTGGCCGGTCCCTATGATCCGTGACCCGGCAGCGGGGGTCGGGGAGTGGAAGGGTGCGGGGGTATCCGGCTGGCTCATCGGCAAGGTCTGCTTTCTGGTGTCGAGATGTGCCGCCCGCCGGGGATCGACATCCTCACGCCTCTCCGGCAGGTCCCGTTGAGCAGGTCCCGTTGAGCAGGTCCCGGATGCGCCGGGTCAGCCGGGACGCGGGTGGGTCGGCCCGGTGGGCTCTGGGGTCCGGAGTGTGGGGTGAGCAGGAGCGGTGTGGTCGGTGCGGCGAGCGCGCCGAGCACCTTACCGCTGCCGGCTCGGCACGCGGCCGACGGGTGAGGGAGCGGACAGCATGGCGGCAGCGGTGGCGGCGGCAAGGGGTGGCGGCAGTGCTGGGTGCCGGCGGGTGAGGGAGCGCGGGGCGTCGACGGGGTGCCCCGCGTCGTCAGCGGCGGGCGGCGCGGCGGTCGACGAGGTCGGCCCCGCTGATCAGGCCCGAGAGGCCCCGCCGGTCGACGAAGAGCACGATCGCGATAGCGGCGAGGACGAGGCCGCCCGAGGCGAGGCGCAGCAGCACGGGCAGGACGGGCACCCCGAGGCCCTCGAGCACGTCGCCGATCGGGGCCAGGGCCGCGTACAGGCCGGCCACGGACAGGGCGCGCGTCAGCCGCCGGCCCGCGCTGCCCCGTCGGCCGTCGAAGACCGGCACGATCCCCACCATCCGCTGCCCGGGCGAGGCGCCGCTGCCCATCAGCGCCGGCAGCATCACGCTCAGCAGCGCCCCGATGAGGATGGAGGCCAGCGGCAGCACCGCCGCATGGCCGGGCGGATTGGGCACCTCGCCCCCATCACTGGCCAGGGTCCAGACCACGACGTAGGTCAGCAGTCCGGCCGTCAGCAGCAGCCCGGGCAGGGCCGAGATCACCGCAGCGTCGATCGCCATCCCCAGCAGGCGGCGCAGCCGGGTCACGGGCCGCGGCGGCAGCGTCGCGAGCGCGGTGGGTTCGGGGATCCAGCCGGCCACCACCGGGGCGAGGAGTGCGCCGATCAGCGCTCCGGCGGTGTTGGTCAGCAGGTCATCGACGTCCGCCACGCGGTAGGCGCAGTCGAACAGGCCCCACAGCCCAGTGTACTGGGTGGTCTCGATCAGCAGCGAGGCGGCGACGCCGGTGAGGCTGGCGGTGAGGATGCCGCGGCCGGCCATCACGCGGATCAGCACGCCCAGGGGGATGAACAGGACGACGTTCAGGATGGGCTGGGCGATCGCCGCGATGGTGGTGGTCGAGCCCAGGCCGTACTGCCCGGCGAGCCGGCCGATGTCGCCGAGGGTCGCCAGCGGTATCGGCTGCAGCGAGGTCCCGCCGCCGCCCGCGCAGACCGAGGGGTCAGGAACCGGCAGCAGTGTGTATGCCACCAGGGCGACGGCGTAGATCGCGACGCCGGCGGCTCCGATGAGGCGGGCGGGGCTGAGGCGCCCGTAGGCGTAGTACTGGATGATCAGGATCGGCAGCAGGACCGCGAGGAAGCACAGTGTGCCGCCGAGCAGGCTGAAGGGGATCTGCCAGGCCCATGCGTCGATCATGGCTGAACCCTAAGGTCGCAGGGGGCTCCAGGGGGATGGGCCCATGGGTCTGCGTCGCTCCTACCGTGGGTGGAGCCGGTCCCGGGAGGGTCATCCGACGGTTCCTGTGCAGCGTCCAGCAACTGGCCATAGCGTGCTCCTGTGACCGAATTCGTGCGCCTGGCCCTGGTGGGCATCGCAGGCGGCGTGGGGGTGTTCGTCGCGATCCTGCTCCCCGCCGTGCTGCTGCAGCGACGACGCTTCGGCCGGGTGCGGCCGCTGCGGCTGGTCGGTGTGCTGGTTATCTGCGTGTACACGATGACGCTGGCGGGTCTGACGGTCGCTCCTGCCTACGAGGTGGCCAGCACCTGCCAGAACCGGGCGGGCGGCGAGCTGCGGCCCTACCCCTTCAACGCGGTGGGCGAGATCCTCGCGGTCCATGCCGAGGGCACCACCGGGCCGGGCCTGCTGTTGAGTTGGCCGGTGCTGCAGCTGGGCATGAACATCGTGCTGTTCGTGCCGCTGGGGGCGATCCTGCGCGGGGTGTTCCGGCTGGATACGACGACGTCGCTGGCCATCGGGGTGATGCTGTCGGTGCTCATCGAGGCCACGCAGTACACCGGGGCGTGGGGGCTGTATCCGTGCGGGGTGCGGATCGCGGACATCGACGACGTGCTGGCCAATTCCCTCGGTGCACTGCTGGGGGCGCTGATCGCCCCGGTGTTCACCCGGCTGGGAGTGCCGCTGTTCGTCCATGAGCGACCGCTGGACGATGATCGCGGCCGCGAGGGTGGACACGAGGGCGCCGCGGATGAGGACCCGTGGCCGTGACGGCGACCGGCGGGCCGCTCCCCTTGTAGCGCGGCTCGGTCACGCCCTCACGCGGTCACGCGGTCACGCGGTCACGCGGTCACGCGGTCACCGACAGGGTCGAGGAGCGGTCCGGCAGGCGCCGCACATGGATCTGCTCGGCGATCTGGGCCTTCATCTCGCTCACGTGGCTGACGATGCCGATGGTGCGACCGTGCTCGGCCAGGCGCCCGATCTCGGCGACCACCCGCTCCAGGGCTTCGGGGTCGAGGCTGCCGAAGCCCTCGTCGATGAACAGTGTCTCCATCTGCACTCCCCCGGCCTCGGCGGTGACGATGTCGGCCAGGCCGAGAGCGAGGGCGAGGGAGACGAAAAAGGTCTCGCCGCCGGAGAGGGTCTCGGGCAGCCGGTGCTGGTCGGTGCGGTGGTCGATGACCAGCAGATCCAGTCCGGTCTTCTTGGCGCCCCGGGCCCCGGTGTCGCGCAGCAGCTCCAGGGTGGAGTCGGAGAACTGGGCCAGGCGGGTGTTGGCCGCGGCGACGACCTCCTCGAAGCGGCGCATGAGCACGTAGGTCGACAGCTGGATACGGGTGCCGTCGGAGGAGCGCCCGGTGGCGAGGTCGGCGACGCGCACGATGGCCCCGGCGGTGCTGTCCAGACGTGCCAGGCGGTCCAGCGCCCCGTCCAGCGCGGTGCGGGCACCGGCGGTGCGTTCGGCGGAGGCGCGCAGCCTCGCGGCGTGGTCGCCGGCTTCCCGGGCGGCGGTGCGGGCAAGGGTGAGGGCTTCGGCTGCGGCCGTGACGGTCTGGTCCGCTGCGCCGGCCGCGTCTTCGCTCGCGTCGATCTCGGCGATGCCCTCCTCGGCCATGCCATCGGTGTATCGGGCCTGGTTCACGGTGCGGTCCGAGAGCAGCGTCGTCAGCTCTGCCCGCTCGCCCTCGGCCAGGACGGCGGCGCGCAGCTCGTCGTCCGTGGCGAAGGGAGTGTGCCCGGCGGCGGTAAGCTGCTCGGCGGCCTCGGCGCGGGCGACGGCTGCCTCCTCCTCGAGTTCGGCGAGGCGAGCGGCGGCCTGGTCCGCCGCGAGGTGCGCCTCGCGCAGTGCGGTCGCGGCTCTGGCTCTGGTCAGCTGGGCCGCGCGACGCTCGGTCACGCTCGCATGCTCGCCGCGGGCCTCGCGGGCCCGTTCGGTGTCCTTGGCCAGGGCGGTCTCGGCCTCGCGCAGGGAGGCGGCTCGCCCCTCCAGCTCGCGCTCCTGGGCGCTGCGGTGCTGGGTCAGCCGGGTGGTCTCGGCGTCGTGCGCCTCGAGCTCCTTCTCCAGGGTCTCGGCGCGCTTCTGAGCGGCCAGCGCCTTCTCGACGGCCTGCTGGGCGTCGGCGTCGGCGGTGCGGGCGTCCTCGAGGGTGAGCCCGCCGGCGTCGGCCAGGGCCTTGTCGCGCTGTGTGCGCACGGCGGTGAGCGATTCGGCGGCGCGGGAGGCGGCCTCGTCGGCGCGCCGGCGGTGCTCTTCGGCGGCCTCGATCTGCTCGGGGCCGACGTGGTCCTCGGCGGGTTCCGCGGGTGCGGGATGTTCCGTGGATCCGCAGACGGGGCAGGCCTCCTCGGGGGCGAGCTGCAGGGCGAGCTCGGAGGCGATGCCGGCGTGGCGGCGATCGCGCAGCGTCTTCTCCTCGTCGGCGGCCCGTCGCGCGGCCGCGAGCGCATCGGTGGCGGTCTTCTCCGCCGCGGTGACCTCCTTCGCGAGCCGGTCCGCGTCGCGGGCGGCGGCCAGGTGCGAGGCGGCGGTCACGCGGGCGGCGCGGGCATCGCCGAGTGCTTCCGCGGCGGCCTGGGCGGTGGTGCGCTCGGCGACGAGCTCCTGGCGGGCCTCAGGGCGGGCGGCGAGCTGCTCGGTCAGCGCCTGGATGCTCGTGGCCAGCTCGGCATCGGCCTGGCGGCGGGCCTCGATCTCCCTCGCGCGCTGGGGCAGGGCCTTCTCGAGGTCGACGAGGTCCCCCAGGGCCCCGGCGGCCGAGGTGGCGTCCTCGGCGGCGGCGGCCAGGGCCTCCAGCGGATCCTCACCGTCCAGCAGCTCGACGAGGTCCGGGTGGGACTCCCGGTGCGTCGCGGCGACGTCCTCCCGGGCAGCGCGCAGGTCGCTCAGCCGCTGGGCGGCCTGGCTCGCCCGCTGCAGCGCGACGGCGGCGGGCCGGGCGGCGTCGTCGCAGGTCAGTCGGCGCTGCGCCGCGCGGGCTGCCGGTTCCTCCTCGGCCAGGCGCGCTGCCAGGGTATCGAGCTCGCGGCGGCGGGTGATCCGTGCGCGGTGGGTGGCGGCGCGGTCGGCGTGCTCGCGGGCCGTGGTCTCGCGCCCAGTGGCGGCGGTGGCGGCCTCGGCGGCGACCTCGGCCCGGGCGGTGAGGGCCTTCTCGATGCTGGTAACGGCGACGCTCAGCTCGTCCCGGCGACCGCTCGCGGCGTGGTCGTCGAGCTCGCTGCGCTGTTCGTCCTCGAGGCCGGCGGCCTCGGCGAAGCGGGCGACGGCCTTGCTGACGTCGTTGCGGGCGGCGGTGACCTCCGTGGCGGCCTCGCGCCGCATCTGTTCGAGCTGCTTCTCGACGTTCTGGTAGATCTCGGTGCCGAACACGCGCTGCAGCACCGTCTGGCGCTCGCCCGTGCCGGCGCGCAGGAAGCGGGCGAACTCGTTCTGCGGCAGCAGCACGGTCTGGGTGAACTGCTCGCGGGAGAGGCCGACGGCACGGGTGATCTCCCCGCCGATCTCGTCGAGCCGGGTCGAGATCGGCGTGACGCCGGCCCCGTCCCCGGCGCGGTCGGCGAGGGCGGCGGGGATCAGCTCGGGCGAGCTGAGCCGCCACAGGATGGCCCGGGCGTTCTCCTTGGTGGTCCCGGTGCCGCGGCGCTTGGCGCGGGCGTACTGCGGCTGGCGGCGCACCCGGTAGATCCCGTGGCCGGTCTCGAAGACGAGGTCGACGGCGCTGGGGGCGGTGGGGTCGGCGAACTGGGAGCGGATCCGTTCGCCGCTGGCTTCGCTGCCGGCCACGGTGCCGTAGAGGGCGAACACGATCGCGTCGAGGATCGTGGACTTGCCCGATCCCGTCGGCCCCTCCAACAGGAACATGCCGCTGGTCGAGAGGGAGGCGAGGTCGATGTCGACGGTGTCGCGGAAGGGGCCGATGCCGGTCAGGCGCAGGTGGTGGAGCTTCATGAGGCCTCCGACCGCTGAGTGCGCACGCTCTGGTAGGCCTGCTCGAGCACGTCACGTTCCGCGTCGGTCGCCTCCGTCCCGGTGACGTACTCCAGGAACTGGCCCATGACCTCCATCGGATCCTGTTCACGGCGCACCACGGGAGTGAGGTCGCTGTCCTCGCGCCCCTGGGGACGATGCTCGGTATGGCGCAGATGCGGGTACGCGCCGCGCAGGCGTTCGAGCAGGTGGGGCGGCCGATGCGGGTCGGTGATCACCGCCTTGACCCAGTCCTCGCCGTGGGTCTCGGCCTGGGCGAGGACCTCCTCGAGGGTGCCCTTCAGCTCGCTCAGGCGCCGCGGCACCGGGGTGGCGATGCGCTGGACGGACACCTCCCCGGGGGCGTCGAGCTCGACCAGCAGCACGGACTTGCGATGGTCCTTCTCGGAGAAGGAGAAGGCCAGCGGTGACCCGCAGTACCAGGCCGTGGTGCCTGCCTGGGCGGAGAGATCCTGGCAGCCGTGGAGGTGACCGAGGGCCACGTAGTCGACGCCGCGCAGCGCATCGGCCGGCACCGAGTCGACGCCGCCGACGCTGAGGTCCCGCTCGGAGTCGCTGCCGGAGCCGCCGGCGACGAAGGTGTGCGCCAGGACCACCGATCGTGCCCTCGGTCCCGGCCCGGCGGCTTCCGCGTGCTGGGCGATCCGGGTGGCGATGCGCTCCATCGCGGCGCGAGTGACAGCTTCGTGGCTGCGGCCGAGCGGCTGGGTCTCGTCGGCCGCGAGGGCGAAGCGCGCGATGTCGGGCTCGAGGTAGGGCAGAGCGAAGAACAGCACCTCACCGTGGGCATCGGGCACCACGACGGGATGCTCGAGCGCGGTGCGGGCATCGGCGAGGATGTGCACCCCGTCGCGCATCAGGGCCGAGCCGAAGCCGAGACGCTTCGCGGAATCGTGGTTGCCGGGCGTGAGGATCACGGTGGCGACGTCGGCCAGGCGCCGCAGAGTCCGCCCCAGCAGTTCCACGGACCGCACCGGAGGCACCGCGCGGTCGTACACGTCACCCGGGATGACGACCACGTCGACCTCGCGCTCGGTCACCAGGTCGACCAGCCAGTCGTGGAAGTCGGCCTGGTGATCGTGCAGATCGGCCTCATGGAGGGTGCGCCCCAGGTGCCAGTCCGAGGTGTGCAGGATTCTCATGGCTCCGACTCTAAGGACCGCCGCCGACAACCCGGGCGCGCCGCGCGGCGCTGTGGACGGACGGCACTGGGGAGGAACACCCCGTGACGTCGGCCGCCGGGCGGCGTAGCGTGCCGTCATGGCCCACGAAGCGAACGCCACCGACGCCGCCCCGACCACAGAGATCACCGCCGACGTCGTCGTGCTCGGCGGCGGCCCCGTCGGTGAGAACGCCGCCCAGTACGCCACCGAGGGCACGGACCTCAGCGCCGTGATCATCGAGGGTGAACTGCTGGGCGGCGAATGCTCGTACTACGCCTGCATCCCCTCGAAAGCTCTGCTGCGGCCGACATCCGTGGCCGGCGCCGCCGCTCATCTCGACGGGGTCGGCGATCCCGAGATCGACCGCGACGCCCTGCTGGCACGACGCGATACGTGGGTCTCGAACTACGACGACTCCGGCCAGGTGCAGTGGGCCGAGGGTGCCGGGATCCAGGTGGTGCGCGGGCACGGCCGGCTCGTCGGCGAGCGCGAGGTGCTCGTCGAGCCCGCCGACGGCCAGGACGGCAGCGGGCCGACACTCGTCCACGCCGAGCGGGCAGTCGTGCTCGCCACCGGCTCGGAGGCGAGGATCCCCGAACCGCTGCAGGCACTGGCCCCGTGGACCTCGCGCGACGTCACCGGGGTGAGGGAGGTTCCCGGCCAGCTGCTGATCGTCGGCGGCGGCGTGGTGGCCGTGGAGGCCGCGACGTGGATGGCCGCGCTGGGCAGCGAGGTGACGATGCTGGTGCGCGGAGATGGACTGCTCAGCGGCTACGAGCCCTTCGCCGGCGAGCACGTGCTGGAGGCCCTGGGGAACCTGGGTGTCACCGTGGAGCTGAGCACGTCCGTGGTCTCCGGCGAGCGCGCCGATGCACGGCGGACCGGGCTGGGCCGGCTGCACGGCGGCGCGGTGACCCTGCAGGTCGAGGATGCCGACGGGCGGCGCGACGTCACCGGGGACGAGGTGCTGGCCGCGACCGGCCGCAGTCCCCGGCTGAGCAGCGTCGGACTCGATGCGATCGGGCTCACGGCCGACGACGTCACCTCCGCCGCGAAGCCCACGTCTGACAATGCCGCCGAGACAGCGCTGCCGGACTGGCTGCATGCCGTCGGAGATGCCAGCGGGCAGGCGCCGCTGACGCACTGGGGCAAGTACCGCGCCCGCGTGATCGGCCAGCGCATTCGCGCCGGGGCCACCGGTGAAGCTCTCGAGCCCATCCCGGATCACGTGCCCGTTCCCCAGGTCGTGTTCACCGAGCCCCAGGTCACCTCGGCCGGCCTCACCGAAGCGCAGGCCCGGGAGCAGAGGATCGACGTGGTCACCGCGCAGGTCCCCTTCGGCGGAGCGGCGGGCTCCGCTCTGCTGCGGGACGATGTCACCGGCACCGCACAGCTGGTGGTCGATGCGAGCACGAGACAGCTGGTCGGCGCGACGTTCGTCGGCCCCGACGCCTCGGAGATGATCCACGCTGCCACCATCGCGATCGTCGGGAAGGTGCCGGTGCACGTGCTGCGGCACGCGGTGCCGAGCTTCCCCACGGCCTCGGAGCTGTGGCTGCAGCTGCTGGAAGAGCTGCCGCGGGAGATGCGGGCCGGCTGAGATTCGGACTCGGGCGCGGCTGGTGCCGCGTGGCTCCTTCCTTGGGAGGAGATGACAGATCGCACTGGCCCCGGGGCGAGGCGTCCGCTGGAATGGAGGCGACGACGCCTCGCAGCGACGACTCGCGGCCTCGCGCCGCCCCGGGGAGGATCATGTTCAGGAGATTGCAGCGCTCGCTCCGTCAGCGTCGGGCGAAGCCCGGCGACGGCAGGGCGCTCACGACGCTGCGCTGGTGGCAGCTGCTGACCCGCACCCAGTTCTTCCTGGATCCGGACGACGGGGCAGGACGCACCTCGCAGTACGCCGTCGACGTGCGGTACCTCGCCGCCGAGCTCGAGGGCGGCAAGATCGCCGAGGGCGCGCGGCACGCCCCGGTCGAGCTCTATCGTGACGGCCGACAGATCCAGATCGCGAACCCGCCGGTCGCGTTCGACGTCCCCGGCGGCGTAATCGAGGTGGCCACCAGCATGTACGGCCTGACCCGGATGCACCACGTGCCGGAGGACGGCACCCAGTCGCAGCCCCTGCGCTCGCACCCTCGCTCGATGGAGGGCCTGCGCGCACGCCTCGACCGGCGCCATCCGCGGGCCAGCGCCGCGATCGGGATGGTCGCGATCGTGATCCTGCTGATCGGCCTCGTGACGATGGTCCCGCAGCTGGCGGAGCTGGTCACGAGCGTGGACGTGGTCGCAGAGCGGATCGGCACCTTCACCTCCCCGATCAGCCTGCCCGCGTGGGCGAACACCACACTGCTCGTCGCGGGCGCTCTCGCGGCGACCGAACGCGCCCTGACCCTGCGCCACCACTGGCTGATCGACGCCGACACCACCTGGACCGCCTGGACCTGAGCCCGGCGGGATGGTGCTCCGCCCGAGCCCGCGCCGGTGCCGGCGCGGGCGCCGATGCGGGTGCGAATGCGGGTGCGAGTGCGAAGGCGGGCGAGCTCAGCGCCGCAGGGCCAGCACGGCGCCGCGATACGCCACGCCGACCAGCACGAGCCCCACGCCGGCCACGATCGTCCGCCCCGGCAGCGCCGCCACCAGCGCGAGGCAGCCGATCAGGCCCAGCACCTGCAGGGCCCTGGGGAACAGGCGCCACTGGCCGCGCTGGGTGAAGGCGGCGAGGTTCGCGACCCCGTAGTACAGCAGCACCCCGAACGACGAGGCGGCCACTGCCACCAGCACGTCGCCGGCCAGCAGCACCAGCAGCACGATGGCGATCGCGGCGGTGATCTCGGCGCGCTGCGGCACCGAGAAGCGCTGGTTCACCTGTGCCAGCGGGCGGGGCAGGTCGCTCTCGCGCGCCATCGCGAGCATGGTGCGGGAGATCCCCGCGACCAGGGCGAGCAGCGCCCCACCGGCCGCGGCGACGGCACCCACGGTGACGATGAGGTGCCAGCCGGCGCCGGCTCCGACCCCGTCGAGGGCGGTGCGGAACGGTGCCGGCCCCCATCCCTGGTCGCCGGGGGCGGGGTCCACGGCGACCAGCACGATCGACATCGCCACGTACAGCACGAACACCGCTGCGAGCGCCAGCAGGATCGCGCGCGGGATGGTGCGGCGCGGGGAGATCACCTCTTCGCCGAGGGTTGCGATGCGCGCGTATCCGGCGAAGGCGAAGAACATGATCGCCGCGGCCTGTGCGACCACGAGTGCGAGGCCGAGGGGCCCTCCGGTGGCGGCGCCGAGCACCGCGGCGAGGCCGCCGTCCCACAGTCCTGCGTCGGCCCCGGCGAGCGGGCCGGGGGCTCCGGCGGCGAAGCCCTGGGCCCCGTCGGACGTGCTGTCCGCTCCCCCACCGAGCCCGACGAGCAGGCGTGCCGCGGTGAGCACCAGTGCTGTCACCGCGATCGTGACGAGCACTCGGGCGAGCGCCGCGGTGCGGGTGATGCCGACCAGGTTCACGCCGGTCAGCACCACGACGACTGCGGCGGCGACCGGGCGCTGGGCCGGTTCGGGCACCAGATAGGCGGCGATCACCAGGGCCATCGCCGCGCAGGAGGCGGTCTTGCCGATGACGAAGCACCAGCCGGCGAGGAAGCCCCACCAGGGCCCCAGCTGCTTGCCCCCGAAGTGGTACACACCGCCGGAGGCCGGGTGCTGAGCGGCCAGCTGCGCGGTGGAGGTGGCGTTGCACAGGGCGACCACGGCGGCGACCAGCACCGCCAGCGGTGCCAGCACCCCGGCGAGGTCCTGGGCGGCGCCGAGGGAGACGAAGGCGCCGGCCCCGATCATCGCGGCCAGGCCGATGATGACCGCGTCGGTCAGCCGCAGCCGGCGGGCCAGGGCATCCGGGCCGGGCGGCGCCGGGCTCGTCATGAGATGAGCCCGGCGCCGTCGGCCGGAGCAGGTGGCACGTCAGTCGTCCTTGCCGTGGCCCTTGGCCTTGCCGTTGGCCTTGCCCTTGTCATGACCGTGGGCGTTGCCGTTGCCATGGCCGTTGCCGTGGCCCTTGTCGTGGCCCTTGCCGTGACCCTTGCCGTGGCCCTTGCCCTTGCCGGGGTGACCGGAACCCTCGTCGTCATCCTGGTCATCCTCGTCGTCCCCACCGCCTGCGGGGAACCCGGCATCCAGGCCGGCGATGATCGGGTCGTGGTCGGAGGAGCCGAACACGCCGTCCTCGTACAGGTCGACGGTGTTGTTGTGGTACCGCGAGTACTGGGTCATCACGGACTCGGCACCGTTGATCTGCCAGTGGGTGCCACCGGTGAGGCGCTCGGCGGCGGCGGGATTGGCCAGGACGTGGTCGAGCGAGCCGACCATGCCGTCGTAGCTGTAGGACCAGCCCTCGGGATCGTAGGTCTCGCCGAGGTCGATGTAGCCCTGGTCGTAGAACGTCTGCAGCGGCTCCTCCTGCGTGTACGCGTTGAAGTCGCCGCCGTGGAAGACGTCCTCGACGCCGAGCTCCGCGGCCGTCTCCTCGCTCCAGCTCAGCAGCGCCTCGGCCTGCTGCAGGCGGGAGGTGCGGGCGTTGCCCTGGACCGGGTCCTCCTCCAGCTCGGCATCCTCGGCGTCCTGGGAACCCTTGGACTTGAAGTGGTTGACGGTGAAGAAGAACGGCTCACCCTCGACCTGCTCCTCGCCGGAGCCCTGGACGGGCACGAACACCTGCCCGATCGGCTCGCGGGCGTTGTCGAATGCCTCGTCGCCGGCGAGGATCTGCGCCTGGCCCTGCGGGGCCACGGCGGCGGTGCGGTAGATGATCGCGTTGGTGATGACGTCGCTGCCGCCGTCCAGGCCCTGCTCGGCGTAGGCCTCACCGGTGCGGACGTAGTCCCAGGTGCCCTCGCCGTCGCGCTCGTTCAGCGCGGCGACCAGGGTGGCGGTGGCCTCGTCGGGCTCCTCGCCCAGGCGGGCGGAGTTCTCGATCTCCATCAGGCCCACCACCTCGGCCTCGGTGCCCGAGATCGCCTCGACGATCTTGGACTGCTGGCGCTCGAGGTCGTCGGCTCCCCACGCCCCGCGCAGGTCGCAGCCGCCGCGCACGTTGGTGCCCTCGCCGTGGAGGTTGGTGTAGGGCTCGCAGCCAGGCGTGTCCTCACCGAGGGTGGTGAAGTAGTTCAGCACGTTGAACGTGGCCAGCTGCAGGTCCCCGCCGACCTCGTCGGGCGTGGCGCTGCGGGTGTTCTCGAAGTCGACCCCGTCGGTCTCGGCCGATTCCCACGGGGTGGTGGTGTTCAGCCGCCACTGGTCGAAGGAGTAGGCCACGACGGTGGGCTCGGTGAACTCGACGGACGCGCCGACTCGCACGGGCTCCTCGGTGGTCAGCCAGCTCATCGGCTGTTCGGGGTTGCTGCTGAAGTTGGTCGACTTCCCGTCGTCCAGCAGCACCAGGTTCTGGGCCTGCTGCTCGAAGTAGGCGGTGGCCTCCTCGCCCGGCTCCATGATGTCGCCGGCCTGCTTCAGCGGCTCGTCGCCGATGGCCAGGCCCACCTCGCCGTACTGGTTGGTGCCGTAGACGTCGGTGACGGTGAAGTCGCCCTCGCCCGGCAGGTAGAGCATGTGCTCGATGCTCTCGCGCTCGGTCTCCTCGGTCGGGAAGCCGCCCTCGATCGTGAGGGGCTCGACCTCGCCGAGGGGTTCGGGCAGCTGCTCGAGCCCGTCGGCGCCGACGGTGACCTGCGTGGCGTCGTAGTACTCGGAGACCTCGCCGGTCACGCGCACGGAGTCGCCGATGGCGACGTCGCCGACGGTGTCGGGCGAGTAGACGAACACGGCGGTGGAGCCGGTGTGCGTGGAGAAGTCCAGCGCCCCGCCGGTGCCGGGGGTCTGGATGACGTAGCCGTCCAGGCCGCCGGTGGCGTAGACCGCGGTCACGACGCCCTCGGTGACGACAGTTTCGCCCTCCAGGGGGCTGGCCTCGCCCGTCCCCTGGATCTCGGCGATGCTCGCCTCGGTGGGATCGGCGGGCTCCTCGGGCTCACCGGGCTCTTCGGGCTCGTCGGGGTCCGTCTCCTCCGCGCCCGAGGGGGTCGGGGTGGGGGCGCCCTCGACGAAGTCGGTGGAGTTCTCGCCGGTGGCCTCGACGCGGGAGACGGAGGTGGCGTTGTCGGTGCCGGAAGCGGGGGCGTCCCCGGAGAAGGTCTCCGCCGCGCCCCAGCCGACGAGGTCGACGACGGCCGGGTCCTCGGCGCAGGTGGTCCCGTGGCACTCGAGGTTGCCCTCGGCGTCGGACAGGGCGAACACGCCGCCGCTGCCGGAGGCGTTGATGCCGCCGGTGAGGTCGGCCGCGGGCAGGGGCTCGCCGTTGCCGTTGCCGGAGGCGAGCTCGATGAGGAAGGGGCCGCCGGCGGGGACGGTGCCGCTGAGGGAGACGGTGTTGTTGAAGGTGCCGGTCTTCGAGGCGTACTGGAGGGACCAGCCGTCGAGACTGATGTCGGCCTCGGAGGTGTTGCGCAGTTCGACGAAGTCGCTCTGGAAGCTGGCACCGGAGTTGCCCCCGCCGCCGTAGGCCTCGCTGATCTGGAGGTCGCCGGGGGTGACCACGGCGGCCTGGGCGGTGGGCGCGATGCCGGGCAGGGCCGACATCCCGAGGGTGAGGGCGGCTGCGGCGATGCCGACGCGCGTCAGGCGCGGGCGCAGGCCGTCGCCGTGCGGACGAATGCTCATGGCGGGGTTCTCCTGAAGAGGCGGGATGCGTGGTGGGGTGCGGTGCACTGGGGGTGCGGTGCATCGGGGGTGCGGGTGCTCTGATGGTGCGGCGAGCTGGCGGAGCGGGCGTGCTGCTCGACCCGCACACAGCGGCGGGCCGGGGAGCGGATCACTCCCCGGCCCGCCGTGCGGGGTCAGTCCGCTTCGGACAGGTAGGTGATGCCCTGCTCCGTGTTCATGCGGTACAGGAACGCGGCGGTGGCGTCACGGTTGGTCGGGTTCAGCGGACGGTAGGTGCCGTCCGGCCAGCCCGTCGTGATGCCTTCGGACTCCATCCACGCGATCTCCTTGGCGTACATGGTGCTGGCCGGCACGTCGCTGAAGACGGGCGAGGTCGGGGCCTCCACGTCGGGCGAGCCCGCGTAGCGGTAGACGAACGCGGCCATCGCGTCGCGGGCGATCGGCTGGGTCGGGCGGAAGGTGCGATCCGACCAGCCGGTGGTGATGCCCTGCTGGTAGGCCCACATGATCGCGTCGTAGTGCTCGTCGCCCTTCTCGACGTCGGTGAACGGCTCGCTGCGCGGGTGGTTCACCTCCGGCGATCCGGCCATGCGGTACAGGAACGCCGCCATCGCGTCGCGGTTGACGGGCTCCAGCGGGCGGAAGGTGCCGTCGTCCCATCCGGTGGAGTAGCCCTCGTTCGCCATCCACATGATCTCGTCGTAGAACATGTTCGACGGGGGCACGTCGCTGAACTCGAGGGTCCCGCAGTCCTCGCCGCCGACGGCGGTGACCTCGTAGGTGACGGCGGTGCCGGTGTCGGGCTGGGCGGTGACGGTCAGCGGCACCGACTCGCCCTCGGGCACGCAGAAGTCCTCGCCCAGGGCGACCTCGGCGGTGTAGCGGCCGCTGTCCGAATCCAGCTCGTACGGGGCCTCGAACGTGCCGAGCTCGCCGGCGTCGACGGAGACCGTCGTGATCTGCGGGGCGCCGAGGCTCTCGGACTCCAGGCCGCGCAGGCGCAGGGTGGGCTGCTCGCCCTCGAGGATGTGGGCCTCGACCTGTCGCTGCGAGTAGTCGGGCTCGAGGTTCTCGTGGGCTCCGAGGTACTCGACGAAGGCCTCGCGGTCCAGCACGCCGGTGTCGCTGACGTTCTGCGCCTGAGCCAGGGTGTGCATGTTGTCGCCGCCCTCGAACAGGAAGCTCGCGGTGACGATCGTGTAGGTCGCCTCGGGGTCGATGGGCTCACCGTTGATTCGCACCTCGACGATGCGGTCGTCCATCTCCCGCTCGGTGTCGAAGACGTACTCGACGTTGTTCGAGACGCTGAAGGCGTAGAACTCGCTGGTGGGCTCGCCGCCGGCGTTGCGCTGCCACTGCTCCTCGAGCATCTGCACGAACTGCGCACCGGTGACCTCACCGGAGTTCAGGGTGTTGCCGAAGGGGACCATGTTGTTGGCCTCGGCGTAGGTGACCACGCCGTCGCCCTCGTTCCCGGCCGCCTCGTGGAACAGCTCGGCGCGGATGCCGCCGGGGTTCATCCAGCCGATGACCTCGTGCTCGTCCGTGGTGCCGCGCTCCTCGAGGTACCACTTCATGGAGTCGGCCAGCATGTTGCCGGCGGCCGAATGGCGGGAGCGGTTGTCGCCCTTGGTGGTGGCCTGGTCGGTGACCGGGTCGCTGGGCTTGCGGACGCCGTCGACGTACTCGGCCTTGTCCCCGGCCCACGAGGTGGTGATGTCGTCCTCGATGGTGCCGACGGGCTCGGCGCCGACCTCGGCGGCGTCCTCGATGGCGTCGGCGGCGACCGTGGAGGCGGCCTGGTAGGCGGGATCGTCGGCGCAGGCCTCGAGATCGGCGTCCTCGGTGGCGATCAGCTCGGGCTCGCCGGTGACGTCCCAGTCGCCGTCCTCGCCCAGCTGCAGGCTCGTCGAGCCCAGGAACTCACCGCTGGCTCCGGCCTGGATGACGGGACGCATCTCGCCGTCCTGGCCGGGCACCGGCGCGGTGTAGGCGTAGGTCTGGTGGGAGTCGCCGTTGAAGATGGCGTCGACCTCGGGGGAGGTCTCCTCGACGATCTTGTCGAAGATCGGGTCGCTGTTCTCCGGGGCCTGGCCGGCCTCGCCGTTGCCGCTGGCGCCCTCGTGGTACGAGGCGACGACGACGTCGTAGTCCTCGCCGGATGCCTCGAGGTCGGCGACGGCGTCGTTGACGGAGTCGACCGGGTCGCGGAACTCGAGGCCCTCGATGGCGGCGGGGCTGACCTTGCCGGTCGTCTTGGTGGTGACCGCGCCGATCACGGCGACCTTCACGTCGCCGGCCTCGACCACGGCCCAGGCGTCGTGCAGGAGGGTGCCGTCGGACTGGTAGACGTTCGCGGCGAGGTCGGGGAAGTCGGTGCGCGGGGCGATGCGGCCGGTGAGGTCCTCGTAGCCCTGGTCGTACTCGTGGTTGCCGATCGCCGCGGCGTCGACGCCGAGAGCGTTGAGGAAGTCGATCGTGGGCTCGTCGTTCTGCACGGCCGATTCGAAGGCCGAGCCGCCGACGTTGTCCCCGGCGGACAGCAGCGCCGTGTTGCCGCTCTCGCTGGCCGCGCGGGTGTTGGCGACGGTGCAGGCGAAGGCGTCCCCGGCCGGGAGGGCGCCGTGGAAGTCGTTTAAGGTGAGCAGGTCGACCTGGTCGCCGGGATCGGCGGCTGCGGCGCCGAGGGGCACCACGGCCGACGCGAACGCGATCGCGACGGTGCCCAGGCCCACGGACGCGCCGCGCGCGATGCGGCGTGCGGAGGAATCGAACATGAATGGCTCCTGAAGGAGAAGTGGAAGAACGCGGAACGCTGCGGTCCATCTCACCGCACCGGAGCCGAGACACGCCCATCCGTTCCCCGTCCGGGCCGCGACATGTCATCCGATGTTCATCTACCGTCCCGATCCGGCTGTGCGCTGTGATGGGACCGTAATGTCAGCTTTGCCGCCGCTTGACAGTGCCGCCCGCAGCGGACCGGCCCCGAACGTGCTGCCTCGTCGCCGGCGACCGTTTTCCCGTGTGGTGCCCGACCGACTGTCCCGGCCTGCGGTGACGGCACGCCGCCGGAGTGGGTAGCATCGGTGGGGACTTCGGACGAGCCGGTCCCTGCGAACCCTTCTCAGGCTCCGGGCCCGGCATGACCTCGGGCTCGCCTCCCGAGTCGCACGCCGGCCCGCCCGCAGCCCGCCCGCTCCTCTGCCTCTCCCCGTTCCAGATGCAGGCGCGGTTCCCGGCTCGCACGAGCGGTGGCCGGGTGGCCGTCCTCGTCGCCCTAGGAGTCCTGACCATGGTCATGCCGTTCCTCAGCCGTCGTCCCACCGTTCCCGCGAAGGATGGCCACAGCTGGCCGCACGTGATCATCCTGGGTGGTGGATTCGCCGGGGCACACGCCGTCAGGGCGCTGCGGGACGCCCGCGTGCGCGTCACCCTGATCGACCGGAACGTGTACAAGACCTTCCAGCCGCTGCTGTACCAGGTGGCCACCGCCGGCCTGAACCCGGGCGACGTGACCATGTTCCTGCGCGGGCTCTCGCTGAAGGTGCCCAACATGCGCTACCGCCAGGGCCATGTCACGGGCGTGGACCCCGAGCACAGGACCGTCACCATCGACGAGGGCCAGCAGGGCACCCATGAGCTCGAGTACGACTACCTGATCGTCGCCAACGGCGCCACGACCACGTTCTTCGGGACCCCGGGCGCCGAAGAGCACGCCATGCCGATGTACACCCGCTCGCAGGCGATAGCGATCCGCGACCGGGTCTTCTCGGAGCTGGAGCGCTCGAGCCGCGAGGCGGAGGCCGGCGTGGACCGGCTGCACGTGTGCGTGGTCGGCGGCGGGCCGACGGGCGTGGAGATCGCCGGCGCGCTGGCGGACTTCCGCATGCAGGAGCTGGACATCCTCTACCCCGAGATGGACCCGGGCACGCTGCAGATCACCGTGCTGAACCGCGGTGAGGACCTCATCAAGGAGTTCCGTCCCGAGTTCCGCGAGTACGCGGCCGAGGAGCTGCGCGAGCGCGGGGTCACGCTGCAGCTGGGCAAGGGCGTGCAGTCGGTGGGCTATGACCACGTGGTCCTCGACGACGACACCATCCTCGAATCGGACATCACCATCTGGGCCGCGGGCGTCACCGTGCCGGAGATCGTCTCGGAGTGGGGGCTGCCGCAGGACAAGCGCGGCCGCATCCAGGTCGACGACTACCTGCAGGTCAAGGGCCTGCCGGGGGTCTACGCGGCCGGTGACATCGCCGCCCAGGACGATCCGCTCCCCCAGCTCGCCCAGCCCGCCGTGCAGATGGGCGAGGCCGCGGCCGCCGCGATCGCCGCGGAGGTCGCCGGCAAGCCGCGCAAGAAGTTCGAGTACACCGATCTGGGCACCATGGCCACCATCGGCCGTCACGCCGCGATCGCGGAGATCCCGCACATGCCGGGCCTGACGGGATCGGTCGGCTGGGCGGCGTGGCTGGGCGTGCACGTGGCCAAGATGATCGGCCACCGCAACCGGCGCGCGGTCGCGATGAACCTGCTGACGCTGTACGGCGGCACCCGCGCGACCCACCAGCCCAACCCCGTCGTCGGCGAGGTCGATTCGGTGCGCGCGGCCCGGATCTTCGAGGAGCAGGCCAAGCACCGCAAGTTCGGCCGCGATGCCCAGGGCGCCTCCGAGTCCGACCGGATCGCCGCCGCGCAGGAAGGCGAGCACGGCGCACGCGACGTCTCTGACCCCGTCAAGGACTGATATGTAGGTCCTTCTGTCAAGTGTGCAGGGTGAAGCGGGGGCATCCACTGGCCGGTGGGTGCCCCCGCTTCGGCGTTCACGGGGTGCTTCTCGGGGTTCGC